>CAWKIC010000079.1:0-18447 GCA_963849615.1 uncultured Bacteroidales bacterium | reverse complement strand
CGCTGTTGCTTCTTCGAATGATTTCTGAATAGAAAGGATTTTCTGGTCTTTTTCAAGCTCTTTGTCTTTCTGAAGATCACGGTAACGAAGGAGGCCTGCTTTCATAACATTTGCAAGTGATCCTTTTTGTTTGTCGCAAGCTTCCATTGCTTCCTCAATCTTATCTTCGGACAGAAGAGTCTGAAGTTTGTGAACAAAGGCATTTAACCTTCCTTTTCCTTTTGCTCTTGCAAGAGTAATAAGCCTCTCAAAAATAAAGACAATAAGGGTAAGCACACAGGTCATAAGGATCGGTACAATGGGTCCTCCTTTGTAGATAATCCCCAGGTAGTTTCCTTCGAGGGCCCGTCCGTCAGGATTGCCACCTTCGAAATTAACAGGGTTTCCCATTATTGTAGTGAACAATATATAAGAAACCACATAAGCTATTAAAATAGCGCTTACTGCGAACACATTCTGCAGTACTTCTTTAAACGAACTTCCTTGTTTACTCATTTTTATCGATTTTGTTTAGGTTAAGATTTTACGATTTGCAAATATATATCTTCAATTGTTTTTTTCCAATAGCCTAAAAAAATATTGTTTTACTTTTAATGTAGTTTATAATTGTTCTAATAATTATGACATTTAACTATATTCTTTACCCTATGTGAAGAGGGTAGTTTTTTTAACTTTTTTTAACACACTCAGGATCCTCCTGATATTTTCGCCCCCTAAGGCTTGTCATGTGGTCTCTTTTCCTGACACTTTTATCTTCTTACTTTTATCTTTTTACTTTTGTCTTTTGTCTTAACCTTTATGGTTTACTGAACAAGTTTTACATTATATACTCTCAATTTGGTAATTGCTACTTCCTGTGACTGGTAACCTTTTGCGCTGAAGAGAAGGATTTCCGAACCCTGGGGTATTTCGAACTTATATTCGCCTTTTGCATTTGTGAAGCTTTCTGCAGCAGTATCTTTTACGCGCACTGATGCAAAGGCAATTGGTTGACCGGAGGCATTGGTAACAGAACCTTTGATCTCGTTTGGATTGATACCTTTCTTAACAGATGCCTGATAATCCTGAACCCATTTGAGGTTACTCTTTGCATTGTTATTTGCAGGATCAAGGCTCAGGATGCTCTGATAAGCATCAGCTGCTTTTGCAAGGAAGGCAAGCTTGCCTTCAAGGGTCTTTTCAGTACCTGCAGCATTGGTTTCAAGTCCTGCAATTCCGTTAAATCCCCTGATTTTGCTCTCTTTGTTGCCTGGATCCAGGTTGATCATCCTGTTATAATATGCCTTGGCGGCAGTGTAATTTCCGTTCTCCATATTAAGATAGCCAAGGTATGTAAGTGCCTCTATCATTTCAGAACCATTTTTAACAGAGTCTTTTTTAGCTACATCAAGAACTTTTTCAAATTTTGGTTTTGCAAGTCCGAGCTTGGTGTCAGGATCCATTTTAGAATAAGTACGGGCAACATATACATGCGCAGGAAGATAATCCGGTGATTTCTTAAGAACTACGCTGAATATCGAGTCAGCTGATTTGTATTTCTCCCCGTTATAGTATGCCCTGCCGACCTGCATGTAATCAGCAATATTATTTTCTTTTGCAGGATCAATGAGCTTTGCCCATGTATTTGCGGCGCCGTCATATCTCCTGAAATTATAGTAAGTAGTCGCCATTTCACTCATTAAAGCCCTGTCCTGAGATGTTAATTCTGTACTGCCTCCATTTTTACGGTCAAAATTCAAAGCCTTATTGTATTCTGCAAATGCCCTGTCAATTTCCTTATTTGCTTTTGCAACATTGCTTTCGAGTGCGGCTATTTTGGCTGTGAGGTCATCAACTGTTACTTTATATTTAGGTTTGTCAGCTGCAGGTGCGGTGGCAAGTCTCGATTTTTCCCTGTCAATCTGTGTTTTAAGGGTGTTTAGCTCATCGACCATTTTGGGATAATTCTGATTCTTTTTTGCAAGTATCCTTGCCATGTAGTGGTAGTCTTTCTTCAGTATTCTTTCAGGTGCAACCGTAGCAAACAGTTTTTCCATGTATGAGAGAGCCTTGTCATAATCAGGATTGTCCTTTTCATAGCAGGAATAACCCGCAATACGGTTTATGTACGACCTTGACTGATCGACAGCAAGGATCTCTTCCACGTTCTTGATGACTTCGTCGTAATCCCCTGCATAGAAAAGGGACGTCACATATCTGATCTTGGCAGGAATGTTACCTGCCGACAGGTCAAGATATTTCTTGAAATTGGCTTTTGACTGTTCAAGACGTCCGGCACGCCAGTAGAGTCCGCCCAGTTCGCGATAAGCCGGTGCGTAATCCGGATTCAGCTTAATTGCCTCTTCAAAAAATGGAATTGCCTGCTGCAGAGCACGACCCTTAACATATACAAACCCGATTTTCATATTGGCTGTAGATGAAGTGGGATCGGCAAATTGTGCCAGATTATAATTCTTGATTGCGTTTGAGCCATCAGTGACCATCATATAAAGATCACCCGCAATTAAGTAAATATCTGCATTTTTAGAGTCGATTCTTATGGCTTCCCGTATAAGCGGTAATGCCAGCGAGGTGTCAACCATGCCATCCTTGGAATATGATTCTGCTATCTTGGCAAGTGCAAACGAATATTCCGATGCAGGAGGAACTATATTCTTAATTCTTTTATAGGGCAGGAGGAAGCTTTTAGCTTTTGCCCGCAATTCATTTGCTTTGGCATCATCACCAAGGTAATTTGCACACTTTGGCTAAACCAATATAGTTAAGCGGGTCGTTTGCATTAGCTTTAACACCCTGATTATAAAATTCCTGCGCTGCTTTGGTTGCAACCACAAGAGAGTTGGAAATTGTATCTGCAAAATAATCAAGTAAATAATTTTCACCCAGGTAAAAAAAGTTTTTGCTGTTTGACGGTTCTTTCTGGATCAATGCCTTAAGCATCTCTTCAGCCTTATCATATTGCTCACTTCTTGTCAGTTTGATGGCGGATTTCAGATCCTGGGCATGAATGTCAACCAGCATAACAGTAAACACACCTGCCAGCAAAACTAACCGACTTAACTTCGAACGTTTCATAGCTTTATTTTTTGATATCAGTTTATGTTATAATTTCTAATCTCTTATTTCTAATTTCTATTTATTTCTATTTATTTCTATTTATTTCTATTTATTTCTATTTATTTCTATTTATTTCTATTTATTTCTATTATTTCTATCTATTTATTGTTAATTATTGCTTTATCTGTACCAGCCTGATAGGCATTGTTGCCGGAACAAGCCCTGATTTGAGAACGATCCTCTGTCCCTGTTCTCCCGTTGCCCATTGAAGAAATCCGGAACCGAGGCCTGCGAAAGTCTCTCTTGTAATAAAGTAAATCTCCCTTACAAACGGGTATGATCTATCATAAATAAATCCCGGTTGCGGCCGGTAATAGGAACCGTCATTTATGAACTGCTGTGAAATTGCCAGGGTATTAATCTTTTTTGTAAAGCTTAAACTTAGAGAATCATCCTTATCGCTTATCCAGTTTACACTTATTATTCCGAGTGCGTCAGGATTATTTGAGACATAATCAATCACTTCCGCGTTGCTGTTGACTGCAAAGAAATTTTCGCCAAGATTATCATTAATTTCAAACAACTCCCTGAAATATCTTATGTTTCCTGACTTATTGTTGTCAAAAATTACGCTTATCCTGCCAAGCTTTGATTTCTGATTGACTTCATTCCAATTCTGGATTTTACCTTTAAATATGTCTCTTACTGAATTGTATTTAATAAGTGTATCCTGGTTTTCCTTATTGGTGATAAGGGCGAGGGCATCATATGCAAAAGTAATTGTCCGTGCAACGATCAGTGTATCGCGGAGATACTGGATCTGACTGTCAGAGAGCTTTCTGCTTGTAACCATCAATTTAACGGAATCATTCATAAAGTCATTTACAACATCATATTCCGGTTTGTATAATGGTTTAATTCTGGCATTTTTATAAAGTGAAGTAAAAGTATACACTTCGGTGTCAATAAGCGGTTGGAACGATTCATCCACAACAATCTTAATATTGCCGCGTGTCGGGGTTTCATCGATCACCTGCTTTTTTTCGTTCCGGCATGAAGATAAAAGCCCGATCAAAATGATGTAAAGGAATATTCTTCCGGTCCTTGAACTATTTCGGGCGAAATTTCTCACAAATGCGCAGGTCTTAGAATAGGTATTATGAAACGCAATAATAATAAAATTTTGTTTAATTTCGACATCGCTCATATTCTTTCAATTTTTACCTGTTAATATAATATCTTACTGAATATATGCAAAGTGTATGCCAACCCTTATGCTGTAATTAAAAGATATTTCAATTCTCTTCATTTTTTCGCTGGAAAAAGACTTCTCTGATCTTTGAGATTATTCTGAAAGCCCTGTATAAACCCAGGAAAATAAATGTAACTCCCATTATGACACGGTATGGTTTTTCAAGGTTTTCAAAAAAGAATATAAGGAAAATCCCAACACCCAGATAAAAAAATACCATAAATGCACCGAAAATCGTATTTACCTGGTCCATAATCCTGTTTTCCTGCATACCGAATGTTTTAGTTAACAAATAAACGAATAATCAATGTACTATCAAAAAAAGAACAGCTTTCAGCAGCGCTTGAAAATATATTCAAATATACGCAATTATCTTAATAACAGAGAACTGTCACCATAACTTAAAAATCTGAAATTATTTTCAAGTGCATATCTGTAGATTTCCTTCCACCTTTCACCCACCCAGGCTGAAACCAACAACAACAGTGTACTGCGGGGTTGATGAAAGTTTGTTATTATTCCTTCCACCATTCTGAAATTGATAACCGGGGATGATTATAAGTCTTGTTGAAGCTCCCAGTACCTGCCATTTATTCCTGGTCATGAGATCAAAAACCGCTTTCAGGGAATCTTTCGCAGGTGTACCTGCTTCATTTTCATAGGATTCCCATTGGCCGACCGCAATATCGCTATCTGATACAATTGATTGTATTTAATGCCTTAATTCCAACCCAGTACAGACTTTCAAGGCTTCTGACTGAGGTGGTTCCGACGGCAATTATCCGGCCATGATGCCTGATTAACTTCTGAATTGTATCCTTCGTTACAAAAAAGTGTTCACTATGCATTTCATGGTCTGATATATTATCAGCTCTTACCGGCTGAAAAGTTCCTGCACCAACATGCAATGTAAGTTCGGTCACGGTTGATGCCATTTTCTGAAAGTCTGTTCAGTATATCCCGTGGTGAAATGAAGCCCTGCCGTAGGTGCAGCTACCGATCCTTTAATGCTTGAATAAATTGTCTGATACCTGACACTGTCATCAGGCTCATCTTCCCTGTTAATATAGGGTGGCAGCGGGATATGTCCGGTAGCCTCGATCACTTCGCTGAAACTCATTTCCGGATCTATCCCACGAAAAGCGAATTCTCCATGCATCTCCTTCCGGACTAAATCCTTTCCGCAGATAAGCGTGGTTCTTCTGTTATCCTTCCCGAAATCCAGTCAGATTGAGCCGGTTTTCCATTTTTTAAGATTGCCGATGATGCATTTCCACTCAACAGGTCCGTCTGATCCAAATGATGTTTCATAATCAGAGGGAGCAGGGGCTCAAGGCATAAGAATCTCAATGTTTGCTCCCGAATTCTTCCGGAACAGCAACCTTGCCCTTATAACCCTGGTGTTGTTGAATACAAGCAAAGAACCCGGACTGATATATTTGTCCATATTCCCGAAAACTCCTGAAGAAATATTCTTTCCGTCATAAATTAACAGCTTTGAATTATCCCTTTCCTTCAACGGATACTGTGCTATCTTCTCATCAGGAAGTTCATAATCATATTCATTCAGATCAATATCAATCACCTTATTTCTGAATTTCTATTTATTTCTATTAATTTCCATTTATTTCTATTTATTTCTATTTATTTCTATTTATTTCTTTTATTTCTTTTTTTCCCATTTATTTCTTTTATTTTCCTTTGCTGACAAAGATAGTCAATTTTCTTCTTTTTCAGCCAGTTTTTCTTACCTTTGAATTGCAGTTGGCTGTTCCATCGTTCCGTCCCGGTAGCTATCGGGCCGGAAAGGAAAGTCCGGACAACAAAGAGCACCATGCTTCCTAACGGGAAGATATCCGTGAGGGTATAGTAGTGTAACAGAAAATAACCGTCCCTGAGCGTAAGTCGAAGGGAAAGGGTGAAAAGGCGAGGTAAGAGCTCACCGGTGCCGGTGGCAACACTGGCAGCCGTACACCTGATGGGTTGAAAGACCATGTATACCGGCTTTAAGGGCTGCTCGTCCGATGCCGGGGGGTAGGTCGTATGATCCTGCAAGCAATTGCAGGACAAGATAAATGATGGAAACCGGTTCTTATTTCTTTCGCAGATACCTGAACCGGAACAGAATCCGGCTTACAGGCCAGCTGCTTAAAAACAGGGATGCAGAACATTGCATCCCTGTTATTGTTTCTTTAATCCCTGCGCAACAATGTTACCATGTCCGTTTGCGTGGATTGCGATTCTACTTCAATTTGAACACACTATCCTCAATCGGAACATTTACCTCGATCGTATCGAACATTATAACTGCAGCTTCCATTCCGTTTGCTGATGCTGTTGTTTTCTTTGGCATAACGACACCATCGATTT
Organism: uncultured Bacteroidales bacterium; assembly: GCA_963849615.1. GTDB lineage: Bacteria > Bacteroidota > Bacteroidia > Bacteroidales > VadinHA17 > LD21. Next base: position 11,768 of record CAWKIC010000079.1, on the reverse strand, counting down.
CAGCATAATCGGTCATGAAGGAATCAACATTCATTGTCGTTCCCATCTGTTCGACAGTCGTTGTTGTTTTGACAAGGAGGTAGGTATCTTTGTCAATGAACATGTACACTGGATTTGCTCCCTCGGGAGTAGCTTTCACTTTAAATGCCGGTTTGCCCGTTAACACTCTCTTCTCCTTCAAGTGTCAGCTTCCCGTTCTTAAAATAATTAAGCATTTCATTTGAGAAAACATTATTGTTCTGGACCTGTTTCAGCTGATCGCCGGTTAATTCAACGGGAGTGGTTGAACCTGTCATCGGATTGACCATAAATCCTTTTTCACCGTCAAATGCTGACACCATCTCCTGTCCGTTGAAGCTATAAACAACTTTTATTTTGTTTGGATTCTTCATATACATTGTCATTGGCATTTCCATGCCCATCGTCGACATTTTGCCGGTGATTTTGATGGTAGCAACACTGGCAAGCTGGTCAGCTTTTATTGCAGAAGAATACTTTTTAACAATATCCTCAAGTGACTGGGCATTGATAGTTGTAAAAGTCATTGTGAAGATTGCAGTAATGATCAGAATGATTTTTTTCATAAAATTTGAAATTAGTTTAACTATTATTTGAAAGGAATTTACAGTGTTTCTCAACGCAAGAGTTTAATAAGAAGAGATTCGAATTCAGAAAGCTTAAGCATATTGGCCCCGTCCGATTTTGCTGTTGCGGGATCAGGATGGGTCTCGATGAAAATGCCATCTGCCCCAACGCTTATCGCGGCTTTGCCAATTGTTTCAATCATACCCGGGATTGCCTCCCGAAACTCCTGATTCCTGGTTCGGCTGCTGGAGGGAATGGGTGATATCCATTATAACCGGAACACCAGTCTCCTGCATTACCGGTATATTCCTGAAATCCACCACAAGGTCCTGGTATCCGAATGTATTGCCGCGATCAGTGACCATAACATTCTTATTGCCGGAGTCCATAACCTTTTCGACAGCAAACTTCATTGATGCCCCTGACAAAAACTGTCCTTTTTTAATATTTACCCATTTACCTGTTTTTGCTGCGGCAACAAGAAGATCGGTCTGGCGGCACAAAAATGCCGGTATCTGAAGTATGTCGACATATTCTGCAGCCATACCTGCCTCATCCGGGTTATGAATGTCGGTAATCACAGGGACTGAAAATTTCTTTCTGACTTCCGAAAGGATCCTGAGTGCTTTCAGATCTCCGATACCTGAAAAGGAATCAGCCTTCGACCTGTTGGCTTTTCTGTAGGAGGCTTTAAAAATATACGGAATTTTGTATTTATCCGATAGTCCGGTCAGATATTCAGCGATCCTGTACACAATATCTTCGCCTTCAACCACACATGGACCCGCAATAAGAAGAAAATTACCGGTGTCATTATGACTTATTCCCGGGATATTTATTCCGTTTTTTATCATTTAGTTGTAAAGATAATAAATTATTATCCGAATCATCTGACTTATGTTTTTTCTGTATTTCCCTGTGGAACTCTGTGGCTTCTCTGTGGAACTCTGTGTAAGTTCTTCAATACCTTTTTGTTACACAGAGGTCCACAAAGGAAGCACAGAGTTCCACAGAGGAATTACTTTTTATCATAGTCGTAGAAATCCCTCCACAAATTGGCAAGTCTTTTTCTTATTTCTTCTTCTTTTGGATTATTCCCCGGATCATAGAAAACTGAGCCCTTTATCTCTTCGGGAAGAAAATTATCAGTCACAAAATTACCCTCGAAGCTGTGAGCGTATTTATAATCCTTATGGTAACCCAGATCCTTCATGAGTTTTGTCGGGGCGTTCCTGATGTGAAGCGGGACCGGCAGACTGCCATGCTCCCTGACTGCTTCAAGCGCCGCCTCAATGGCCAGTACGATGCATTGCTCTTTGGCGAAGTTGCCAGGTAAACAACTACTTCCGACAGGATGATCCTCGATTCCGGCCATCCTATAACATTGATCGCTTCAAAGCACGATTGTGCAAGGAGAAGCGCATTGGGATTTGCCAGTCCGATATCTTCAGCCGCCAGGATGAGCATGCGTCTCGCAATGAACCTGGGATCTTCGCCTCCTTCAACCATCCTTGCCAGCCAGTAAACCGCGGCATTGGGATCGCTGCCTCTCATCGATTTAATAAATGCTGAAATAATATCGTAATGCTGTTCACCATTCTTGTCGTACAGTGCAAGGTTCTTCTGGACATGCCTTAATACCTTTTCATTATCAATTGTGATTTTTTCTGACCCGGTCTCGCTTGCTTCAGCAGAAACGACAAGCTCAACAGCGTTGTAAAGTTTCCGTGCATCGCCTCCTGATACCCGCAGAAGCGCTTCATTTTCAATTATTTCAATATCATACCTTGCGAGATATATATCTTTCTTCAAAGCCCTGGTCAGCAATCCGGTCAAGGTCCTCCCCGGTAAGGGGATTCATAATATAGACCTGGCACCTGGAAAGCAGGGGAGAGATAACTTCAAATGAGGGATTTTCAGTGGTAGCTCCTATAAGGGTTATGATGCCCTGTTCGACAGCACTGAGCAGCGAATCTTGTTGTGATTTGTTAAAACGGTGTATTTCATCTATGAAAAGAATGGGGTTAGGCTGGTCGAAAAACTGCTGTTTTTTAGCTTTCTCAATAGTATCCCTTACATCCCTGACCCCGGAATGAACAGCGCTTAGCTGAAAGAATGGTCTCTTGAGTTTATTTGCAATGATCCTGGCCAGGGTGGTTTTTCCGACTCCCGGCGGCCCCCACAGGATAAAGGAGGGTATTTTGTCCGGATTCTATTGCTTTTCTCAGGACACCGGTTTTTCCCACAAGATGCTCCTGTCCGGAGAAGCTCCTCAAGATCTCCGGGGCGTAACCTTTCTGCAAGTGGTTGATTGGCGCCCATAGCTCAATTATTTGTACAAAAATAATAAAAAAGCACAGCGTGCCTTAAAGTAAATTTTAAGGGAGGCAATTATACATCGTATTATTGTTATAATTGTATAATGTCATTTTATGTAAGGAATTATGATCGGAAAAATTATTTTTTCAGGATTGCTAATCATTAATATTCCAGGGCTGCACCGGAAAAAGAGATGTTGAAAATACAGGCTATTATTGAAGGCCGCAATATCGTGACTGACAGCGGTATGGTGGTTTCTGCTCCGTGAGAGCTCACGGATCGGTGTTGAAGTATTGCGGATGGGAGGCAACGCTGTCGATGCTGCTGTGGCAACTGGGTTTGCTCTTGCTGTCTGCTATCCCGAAGCCGGTAATATAGGCGGAGGCGGATTTATGATAATGAGAAATGCTGACGGCAGCACCGATATGATAGATTATCGTGAAAAAGCACCGCTGCAGGCTACGCGCGATATGTACCTCGATTCGGCAGGAAACGTAATCGTAGGCTCTGAGCACGGATACCCATCTTGCTTCCGGTGTTCCGGGAACAGTCGACGGAATGCTGAATATTCATTCAAAATACGGCATTTTGCCATTTAAAGATGTAATACAACCGGCCATAGATCTTGCCAGGAATGGTTTTCCTGTAACGGTAGGGCAGGTGGAAGATCTGAATGCCAACAAGGAGAAATTTCTGAGCAGGAATGTCTCACGGGTATCATTTGTTAAAGATTCGCTGTGGGAAGAAGGAGATACCCTCAGACAACCTGATCTTGCACTAACCCTTGAGCTTATAAGGGACCGTGGCAGGGAAGGATTCTACACTGGCCGGTTACGGCCCGATTATTAGTAAAGGAGATGAAAATGGGGAACGGGATCATCACCGGGGAGGATCTTGACGATTACAGCTCAGCTTTCCGTGACCCGGTATCGGCAGATTACCGAGGTTACAGGATCACCTCAGCATCACCCCCTTCAGGTGGTGGCATTATCCTTCTTCAGATACTGGGAATGATCGAACCTTTTAACCTGCGCGCAGATGGGATTTCACTCACTCCCGTCAGTTCACCTCCTTGCAGAGGCTGAAAGACGGGCATTTGCCGACAGATCCCAGTACCTTGGTGATCCTGGATTTACCGAAATCCCTGCATCCCGCCTGTTAAGCGAAAGATTACCTTCGGCAGCGAATGATCAGTTTCAGTGAAAACTGGCAACTCCCTCATCACAGGTTCTTCCGGGATCGCCGGTCTTTTGAAAGTGAAGAGACTACCCATTATTCTGTTGTCGACGTCATGGGAAATGCAGTTGCTGCAACAACCACGCTGAACGGCACTTTTGGAAACAGCATAGTCGTCGACAGCGCCGGTTTCCTGATGAATAATCAGATGGATGATTTTTCCCTGAAGCCCGGAGTACCCAATATGTACGGACTGGTAGGCGGTGAAGCCAATTCGGTAGAACCCGGCAAGAGAATGCTGAGTTCAATGACCCCTGTTGTAATCGAGAAGGACGGTAAATTGTTCATGGTAGCCGGATCACCGGGAGGATCAACTATACCGACCTCAGTCCTGCAGATCGTTGTAAATGTAATTGACTTCGGGATGGATATAGAACATGGCAGTTGACGCCGGAAGATTTCATCACCAGTGGCTGCCCGATTATATAAGTTTTGAGACTGAGGCTCTGGACACACTGACCATTAACAAGCTTAAGGATATGGGTCATGAATTAAGTGAACGTCAGTCAATCGGACGTGTCAATGCAATACTGATACTTCCTGACGGAAGCAGGGCGGCTGGAGCAGATCCCAGGGGTAATAATTCGGCAAGTGGCTACTGACAGGCCATGTATTTCAACAAATTTTACTAAATTGCCTTAAATTTATTTCATTCAAGAAAATAAATTAATACTTTTAACAGTTATATTAAACTGTCTAAAGGAGTTATTTTTAATACAGTATTTGAAGTTTTTCAGATATTTATTCAATTATGAAAAAGCCTCTTCTAATCATAATTATCGTACTGGTAATTATTTTGATCCTGCCCGCAATAAGTTTTATCCGCTGGACTTTTCAACAGAAGAAACCGATTGATATTGTTATACTTGACAAAACCGTTCCCACACTTGACCGTTTGAAGCACAAATCGTTTAACTGGGTTCTTACAAATGAGAGGTTTGTTAAAAAAGAGAAAAAGAATAGCTACTCATATAAAAAAGATTATTACGGATTCTCACCAACAAGGCCGCTTAAGGAAAAAGGAAGCACCAGAAAAGAGTATCATCTGTCTGAAATGATGGATCTTCCCGAAAAAATCGATGCAGTTTATTTTACAGATACCTACGGTGTATTTTTTAATGACTGGTATTCAGGAGTTAACAAAAGCCGTAAATCAAGAAAAATATATGGTGGTCTGAATAATGTCGATTATCTGCTTATTAATGAGATGAAGAAAAAGAATAAGCTTATAATTCTTGAATATAATTCCTTCGATTTCCCAACCCCGGCGTTTGAATCATACAGAACGCAGGAAAAACTGGGTATAACCTTTTCCGGCTGGACAGGCAAATACTTTGAAGAGCTGGATTCAACTTCCAGAGGTTTTCCCATATGGATGACAGCGATGTACAGGAAACAATATAGCAAGCCATGGACCTTTACAAAACCCGGAATAGTGCTGCTTACCGAAAAGAGACATCATTGTCCTTGAAGAGGGCACTCATCTGAAGAATCCCCTCCCGCATATTGTCACTGATGAAACCAATTGCACAAAATACGGGGTGCCGGCTTCAGTTGCCTTTGACAACTGGTTTGATGTAATTGACCCCTTGAATAGCAATGTAATTTCCAAGTTCCGGCTTGAAACAACTGCCCTTGGAGACACCAGTCTGGCGGGCAACATGCTTTCCAGTGAATTCCCTGCAGTTATTCAGGAACCTGTTGATCAAGAGAACCTATTATTTTTCAGGTGATTTTGCAACCAATAAGGTAAGCTTTTGTACATCAAGAATCAAAGGATTCGGAAAGCTTAAAGGGATCTTGTATTCCGATAAACCGGACGATACACGGAGGTTTTTCTGGCTTTACTACAGGCCTCTTATAAACACAATTCTCACTGATTACTATAAATCACTGAATCCTATAATACCGATTTGGTTCTGATTGGTTTATATCGGACTGTATCATAAGCTGATTTTACCCCCAAACCCCCCAAGGGGGGCTTTTTATGTCATTGGTTTTCAATAAGTCCCCCCTGGGGGATTTAGGGGTGGCTTTAAAAATAGAGGCTTTTGATACAGCCTCTTTTTTTATGTTTTTAAACTAATCTTCCGGTAATTTTGTCAATCAAAAATGAAACTGACTATCATTCAAACCGACATAGTCTGGGAAGACAAGACCAGAAACCTCGAAAGGCTCGGTGAAATAATATTATCCGTACCTTCCGAAAATGACATCGTCATCCTTCCTGAAATGTTCAACACAGGCTTCTCCATGAATACTGCTGAATTATCGGAGACTCCCCGTTCCGTCACCTTTGATTGGATGAAAGGTATTTCTGAAAAAGGAAATTTTGGTCTTTGCGGAAGCTATATCGTAAGAGAGGGATCCTGCTTTTTTAACCGCTGGATCTTTGTTACTGAAAAGGATGAAGTGTACACTTATGACAAACGACATCTTTTCACTCCTGGCAATGAGGATAAATCATTTACACCAGGAAAAAAGCGCGTTGTATTCAGTTACAGGGGATTCAGGATATGCCCCAACATTTGTTATGACCTCAGGTTTCCCGTCTGGAGCAGAAACCGCAATGATTATGACCTGCTAATTAATTCCGCAAACTGGCCTGAGAGCCGGAGAGATGTCTGGACAACGTTGCTGAAAGCAAGAGCTATTGAGAATCAATGCTATGTGGCAGGGGCCAACAGGATAGGTACAGATGGTGAAGGTTTAAAATATTTTGGTGATTCATTGATCCTGAATCCAAGGGGAGAAATTATTGCCTCAGGCGATTCTTATACTGAAAGCCTGGTATCGGGTGAGATCAAAATTGCCGACCTTGAGAGCTTCAGAAACAAGTTTTCAGTCTGGAAGGATGCCGATGACTTTTCAATCCGGTTCTGACCTACTGTCAGGCATTAGCTTCCGGCTTAAACTACAACCTGCAACCTGCAACCTGCAACCTGCAACCTGCAACCTGCAACCTGCAACCTGCAACCTGCAACCTGCAACCTGCAACCTGCAACCTGCAACCTGCAACCTGCAACCTGCAACCTGCAACCTGCAACCTGCAACCTGCAACCTGCAACCTGCAACCTGCTAACCTCATCAAGTTAGAAAAGTCTCAACTTGTAAATCCCTGTTTTTTAAGAGCATCAAACATAATTTCAGCCGGATGTTTCGCAATTCTGCCGGTACCATCCTTTATATGATGCCTGCAGCTGGTGCCTGGGGCTGCGATTACAGTCTTTTCGCCTGATTTTCTGATCTCCGGAAAGAGAACCAGTTCTCCGACTTTATTTGATAGATCATAATGCTCTTTTTCATATCCGAATGAACCTGCCATTCCGCAACAACCTGATGGTATTTCCTTAACCGAGAATTTTTTTGGTATTGAAAGCATTTCTATGCTGCAGGCCGATGAAGCAATTGCCTTTTGCTGACAATGTGCATGCAAAAGTATTTCAAGACTCTCTTCAGTGAATGATTCCTGTTTGATTCTGCCTGATTTGAACTCATTTGCAATGAATTCATCGAGCAGGTAACTGTTCCCTGCCAGCCTGGCTGCCTTTTCCCTTAATTCATTTGCTGCAAGTTCAGGATATTCATCACGGAATCCCAGGATTGCTGAAGGTTCAATCCCGACGAGCGGCAGATTTTCATTGATCTTTCCTGAAAGGGCCAGAATGTTTTTATCTACAATTCTTTTTGCTTTTCTGACCAGCCCTTTTGAAAGAAAAGTTCTGGCGCTTACATCATGATCAATGATTTCCACCCTGTAGTTCAATCCTGTCAGCAGCTTTACAGCTGCCATGCCTGCCTCCGTATCGTTAAAGTTTGTGAATTCATCAATAAACAGGCACACTGACCCGATGGGGTTTGATGGGTTCAGTCGGGCAAGATTTTTCCTTATCCATTTTTTCAGGCTGATTTTATAAACCAGCGGGATTGATCTTTTTGCAGCAAAGCCTATTGTCTTCTTCAGAAGAATTGAAAAAAATCTGTTTTTAAGGAAAAAGTTATAGATCCCCGGAACAAAGGAACCCAGTCTGTTGAATGTTGAAATATAGGCAATCAGCATCGTTCTGACAGGCACTCCATGCCGGTCGTACCAGTGCTGCAGAAATTCAGATTTCATTTTTGCGATATCAACACCCGAAGGGCACTCCGATTTGCATCCTTTACAGCCAAGGCACAGGTCAAGGATCTCATATATTTCTTCATGATCCCATGGATTTCCATTCTTCATACTCAAAAACTCACGCAAAATATTTGCCCGCGCCCTTGTGCTTTTGTACTCATCCATTGTAGCCATAAAGCTGGGGCACATGGTACCGCCGATTTTCATTGATTTGCGGCAATCTCCTGTCCCGTTGCATTTTTCAGATGCCCTTATTATTCCGTCGGTCATGGAGAAATCGTAGACTGTTTCAAGCTCGGGGGTAACGGTTCCTGGCTGATACCTTAAAAAGGTGTTCATCCTTGGTGTGTCGGTGATTTTCCCGGGATTCAGGATTCCATCGTGGATCCCAGCAATGTTTAACACTTTTCAGAAGTTCATAGTTGTGGTCCCCGAGCATAAAGGGTATGAATTCCCCTCTCAGCCTCCCGTCCCCGTGCTCACCGCTAAGTGAACCGCGATATTTCTTTACAAGTTTTGCTGTTTCCAGCCCGATGGTCCGGAATAGTTCAACATCCCCGCTGTCTTTCAGGTTCAGCACCGGGCGTATATGGAGCTCCCCGGTACCGATATGTGCGTGATATACTGAGTCTTTACCGTAATTTGCAAGCAATCTGGCAAAATCGTCCATATAAGCCGGAAGGTCCTCCACTCTTACAGCTGTATCTTCGACAAGAGACACGGATCTCAGGTCTCCCTTCATCTTTCCCAGGACACCCAGGCCTGCCTTTCTGAGCTCCCACGCTTTTGCCATGTCTTTTCCCCTCACCACGGGGAAAGAATAGCCGTATCCTGCCGTTTTAAGGGCATCGATCATTTCGTTGGTAACAGCCTCAACTTCCGTTTCGGTGTTCCTGGCAAACTCAACCATCATTATAGCCCCGGGATCACCGTCAATGAAGAAACGGTTGTTTTTTTGGCTTAAATTATCCTTTGTGAGTTCAAGGATCCTGTCATCGGTAAGCTCGACTGCTGTCGGCTTGAATTTCAACGCAACAAGGTTAGCTTTGAAGGCCTCATCCCTTTCTTTATGATGCACGCAAACAAGGGTTTTATAAACTGGTGGAAGAGGTACCAGGTTCAACTTTACCTCAGTTGTGACTGCCAGTGTCCCTTCCGAACCGGCAAGCAATCTGCAGAAATTAAACTGCTTTTCTGTTTTGTTGAATACTTCTGAATCAAGCAGTATATCAAGTGCATAACCGGTGTTTCGCCTTGGAATCCTTGGATCAGGATAGCCTTCCGGAATGCTTTTTTTGTTTTCAGGATCATCCAGGATCTCCTTAATGTTCCTGTAGATTTTTCCCTCAAGATTTTCCTGCCTGCATTTATTTTGAAATGTCATTTTATCCAACGGACCAAAAACTGCATCGGTGCCATCGCTCAGGATAGTCTTGAGTTCAATAGTATGATCCCTGGTTGATCCATAAACCAGAGAATGCGAGCCGCATGAGTTATTCCCAACCATTCCACCCATATTGCATCTGCTTGAGGTTGACGTCTCCGGCCCGAAAAACAAGCCGTACGATCTGAGGAACAAGTTTAGCTCATCGAGGACAACTCCAGGTTCTACCCGGACCCAGCTTTCTTCCTTGTTTACTTCAAGTATCCTGGTCATGTATCTTGAGATATCAACAATGATCCCTGAACCCACTACCTGTCCTGCCAGTGAAGTACCTGCAGCCCTGACCGTTACTCCAATCCTTTCCCTCGATGCAAATGAAAGGATCTTTTTTATGTCAGAACCTCCTCTTGGCCAGGCAACTGCCTTCGGCTGTTCTTTATAATCTGATGCGTCCGTTGAGTAGATAATTCGGGTTACAGTATCATATTTCAGATCGCCTTCAAGGCTCTCTTTCAGGATATTTAACCGGGTAATGATAGAATCCATTTTTATTTCTTTTTAATTAGTCTTATTTGAACTTACTCAGAGTTCCACGGACCTGCCTGCCGGCAGGCAGGTAAGTCACAGAGGTCCACAGAGTTAGCGCTTAACAGTGATCAGAGTCCCTCAGTGGAACTCTGTGATATTTCCGTGGACCTCAGTGTAAGTTCTTAAAATAGTTTACTCTATAATCGAAATTTCAAAAAATGTGGATTTGTTTTGAATCCCAAAAATAGGAAATGATTTGATTATCCTCTTTAAGATTTCTGTTTGCAAAACTAATTTTCAATAAAATAAGTTCTCCGGTAATAATCATTAAAAACTTAATTGCTAAATCGGACTTTTTTTTGTACATTTAGACCCAAACATCGAATTATTTAAAATACTGATACACAATGGAATTATTAGATCGCATCAAACTGAATGCCAAGAAACATAATATGCGTATTGTTCTTCCTGAGGGTTATGAGGAGAGAACTTTAAAAGCAGCTGATGCTGCAATTTCGGAAGGTCTTGCACAGATCATTTTAATTGGCGATCCGGAGGAAATTACTTCTCACGCCGCAAAACTTGGATTAAAAAATATCTCAAAAGCGAAACTGGTAAATCCGAAAACTCATGATAAGAAGACACATTACATTGAGATGATGGTGGAGCTGAGGAAGAATAAGGGTATGACAACGGAAGAGGCTTCCCGGCTAATTGAAGATCCTTTGTATCTTGGTGTACTGATGATAAAGAACGGCGATGCCGATGGAGAGGTTTCAGGTGCCGATCATGCTACCGGCGATGTTCTGCGGCCTGCCTTTCATTACGTAAAAACCGCTCCCGGCATATCAGTTGTTTCGGGCGCATTCTTATGATCCTTCCCGAAAAAAAATTACGGAGAAGATGGTGTTATTATTTTTGCTGACGGTGCTGTTCATCCGGACCCAACCGACAAAGAGCTTGCTGAAGATCGCCGTGGCAACCGCCACAGACAGCGAGGTCCATTGGAGGTTTTGAAGCCAAAAATTGCATTGCTTAGCTTTTCAACAAAAGGAAGCTGCAAAACATGAGCTTGTTGATAAAGTTGTAAGCGCCACAAAAATAGCAAAAGAAATGGCCCCCGATCTTATGATCGACGGTGAGCTTCAGGGCGATGCAGCTCTTGTTGAGGCTATCGGTCAGAAAAAGCTCCCGGAGCGAATAGGTGGCAAAGCCAACGTTCTATCTTCCCTAACCTCGACTGCGGAAATATTGCATACAAACTGGTTCAGCGGCTGGCCAATGCAGAAGCTATTGGTCCGATATTGCAGGGTATGGCAGCGCCTATAAACGACCTGTCCACGTGGTTGTTCCGTCAGTGATATTGTCAGCATGATAGCTATCACCGCAAACCAGGCTGCAGCAAAAAATTAACATAACCAATATATAAATAAATCCAAATACTAAAGCAAAGTTAAAACCATTATATCGCTATGATTATCATTTCAGGATTCGGATTTCAGATTTCGGATTGTATTTGTTTCTTAATCCGCAGTCAATAATCCGCAATCCGCAATAATTTAAAAGATTATTTTTCCTTATGCTCTAACATGATTC
>CAWKIC010000078.1:0-11501 GCA_963849615.1 uncultured Bacteroidales bacterium | reverse complement strand
CCAGGATATGGATGGTTCTCAGTCAGATGGGGATAAAGAACATTTTCATTCTTTCAGAGGATTCGGATCCGGAGACCCTTAAAAAAGAAATCCGGCCGGATTCACTATCCGAGCCGAAATAATCAATAATCTGATCTATTTTACTACCGGAAAATCATTTGATTCTGAAACTGTGAAAGGCAGCCAGGATAAGGCAGCTTTTTGAGCAACCATCTTATCGTACATAAAACCATTGTTTCCGTATTTCAAAGTTCTAGCATGATCCTCCAAACAGCCATGGGCTATAGCGTCTGATGACCTGATCCCAATGCACGATTGTCCTGTCAATGGCTTTAGTAGCAATAACATCGGTAAATCCAAGTGTTGATTCAGGTTTGAACCTTACGGCTCCCGGGATATGCCCGTCATCGTATTTATCCTTCCTTTCGAAGTTAATTATGAAGAATTTATCAGGGTTTTCGAAAACTTCTCCGGCCGTTATCAGGATATTTCCGGTTCCTTCATCAAATATTTTTCTGAACCTTGCTTCACCGATTTCCTTCCCGGTAGTAAGATTTGTTCTTAGTTCCGGCATTCTTTCCGCTACGGGAGGGTCGTTGGAAGTGACCTGCAATCCTGATTCGAATTTGCCTGAAACTCCCTTTAACCAGCCTTCCCTCGCGTACTCTGTGTTCCAGCCTGACATCCCCCATCTTAAGGAAAATACATTACCGTAACCCATCAACCGCAGCAGCGAGGTTGTGTAACTTGAAACCTGGCCATCATCGCACACGATGATGATCCTGTTGTATTCAAAAGGTTTAATCCCGGTTTCAAAATATTCCGGAAGATCTTTAAACTGTTTATTGACAGCACCTTTTATATGTCCCCTTGAAAATAATTCAGGTTGCCGGAGATCAATTACAAGGTTATTTTTCCCCATCTCCTCCCTGACAACGGAAGCCTTGATGAGGGAGGGAAAAAACTGACTGTTGACATAATCACCATTCTCCTCCAGATCCTTCAGAAGCAGGAGTGTCTCATTATCAATTACCGGTGCTGCAACTGCCTGCGGGACGGGTTCCTGTTTTTTTTCGTTCCTGCCTCCGCCACAACCTGCTGTAACAGAGAGCAATGATATGAGCAGAACATAAAGGCGCGGATTGTTTTTCATGTTTAAGATCCTGAATCGGTTATTCGGCAACAGCAACCCTCTCCTTATCAAACCTGAGTGTTTCCGTTCGGTTTCCCTGTTCGTCATATCTGTACTCAGTAATTGCGACTCCATTTTCAGGATTATTTATAATCTTCCTGTCCTTGTCCATGTTGACTGTTTCAACCACAGCTCCGTGCTCATCATATTTGTTTTGTGTCACAGGGACCATTTTTCCTCCAACGTATTCATTATCCTGGTCGAAAACTGCGGATTCAAGGGTGTACCCGTTCTCGTCAAATTTACTTATCCTTTTTGACCAGCCCCAGTAGAGATTTGACATCTGGCCTGTCACATTAAAGACTGAAAAACTCTCTACATCGCCCTGTTCATTGGGTTCAAAAGTAAAATAGGAAACACCTATGTCACCACAATTCTCGGCGGTACAGTTATAAAGTGTATCACCCATATAGTTGGCCATTTTCACAACATGCCCCTTGTCATTATATGCGAATCGAAGCTCATAAAAGGGACAGAATGGATTCATCACGGTCTCTACGCCCGCAAGGTTGTACCTGAGTTCACGGACCATTCCGTCGTCAAGGATACTCCAGACATATGAATGAATTTTATTGCGGTTCTCAGCGGGCTGCCCGTCTTTGTTGAAAAATTTGAGTCCTGTGCGTGTACCTGATTCATCCAGAGTATATTCTGCAGTAAAAATTCCGCCAGATTCGATCTGCATGTTATTTTCATCAAAGTAACGCTTGATCTGCTTGTCACCGGTATATTCATATGTTATCTTAGCTGCCTGCATCGATGAATAACCAAGTAATTCATCACCTCTTACAAATTCAACGGAAACAAGGCGGGCTGAATCATCGTAAGTAAATTTGTAGCTGTTAATGTCTTTAGCTTCATCAACAGTTAACTGATGCGTACCTTTTTCGATATCAAATGGAGTTTCGCTGAACTGAGTATTCCGGAAATAAGCTACTCCAGGATTTGCATTTTTCTTTTCAGGTGTCTGGTTACACGCTGATAACATAGCAGCAATTAGTGCTGCAACAGCAAAAAACAGAGTTAAGTTTTTCAATTTCATAATTGTATTGATTTTCGATTTTTAATAATTAATTACTATTTATTGGTAATGATTCTTTGACGTTTTTCAGGTGACGAAGATATAAAATATTTTGTAACTGCCTCAAAAAGTGACATCTTTGATTATTCCGTTTTTATCATCTTTTCATTTTAACGGGAAGCATTACAATTCATATATTTGCTTTTTAAAAAAACAAATATGGAAAGTTCATTTTTCAACTCCGAGCTGTTCACCTATGCAATCATGCCACTTCTGATCTTCCTTGCGAGGATATGTGATGTGTCGATAGGCACATTGCGTATCATTTTTGTTTCAAAAGGCAAGAAAAACATAGCGCCGGTACTCGGTTTCTTTGAGGTACTGATCTGGATCATTGCCATAAGTAAAATTATGCAAAACCTTGATAATTACATTAATTATGTAGCATACGCAGCCGGATTTGCAACAGGCAACTTTGTCGGAATGATAATTGAAGAGAAGCTGGCAATGGGTATCCAGATGATCAGGATATTTACCAATGAGCGGGGCATGGAGCTTGTTCAGATCCTGAGCAAAAACGGTTTTGGAGCGACCACCGTCGAAGCTCACGGTTCCAAGGAAAAGATTTACCTTGTTTATTCAATTGTTCACAGGGATGAACTTGAAAAAGTCCTGAATGTCATCACATGCTTCAATCCGAAAGCATTTTATACCATTGAGGATGTTAAGGCCGTCAATGAAGGCATCTTCAATCCCAGAAAACAAAAGACAGTTATACCATTTACAAATATAATGAGAGAATGGAGGAAGGGGAAGTGAGGGCAGGAAGCGGGAGCGGGGAGCGGAGAGCGGAGAGCAGGGAGCGGAGAGCGGAGAGCGCAGGGGAGAGAAAGCGGGGCGCAGAGAGGCTCAGAGCGAAGGACATGATGTGGTGATAAATCAGAAGAAAATTAATTCTCTCAGGGATCCTGTTCATTAACTTTAAATATCTACTTTTGAATTCATTTTAAAATCATGGTACTCATGGATCCTATCAGCAACCATCCTCTTTATAAGGTTCACAACATCGACAGCGCAATGACCTCCTTATGGGATTTCTATAAAAAAAAATTTGCAGGTCTGTTTATTATTTCACTCGTGATGGCACTAATAAGCCAATATCTTTCTTCAAAAATAGATCTGTCAGAACTGCAGACACTTACCGATCCACAGGATATTCTCTTAAAAATGAAGGATTTTATCTGGCCAATGATAATAATTTCAGTGATAAGCCTGTTCTTCTCAACGATCCTGCACTATTATGTAATTTATAACCCTCTCGATGAAGAGAATAATATTGTTCGCTGTGCTGTAAAATCACTCAGATATTTCATTCCATATCTGATAATAATGATACTTTTCGCTTTCTTCGGATCGTTTGCCTTGTTTCTGGGTCTGGTAGCGCTTATTATAGGTATCTTCTTCGCTGCACTTTATGTGATGACCATCTACCTGTTCATTCTCCCGGTGATGATGATTGAGGGACCCATTATCGCCCACACCATTAGCAGGATTTTTACCCTGGCACACAGAAAATTCTGGTCGAATATCGGCTGGACTGCCGTTTTTGTTCTGATACTCCTGGTTGTATCGGTAATTATGTCGGGATTGGTACTGCTCCCTTTTACAGGAAGCTTTATGAAGGTCTTTACCAATCCTGAAGATACCTCTGCTATGCTTGAACTGGCTTCAAATCCGATCTACATTATGCTTAATGCGGTGGTCAGTGCCCTGGTATACCCTTTTCTGCCAATCTTTGCATGCATACTTTATTTTAACGGCCGGGCTCTTGAAGATCAGAAGGTTTCATTGGTCCCGCCAACAGATGAAAATGATTTAAAAGTAAAGGTCGAAGATCTTTATGCAAAGCCGCTTCCGCAAAGTGATGATCAAACGACTGAAGATATTGAAGATATTAAATAACTCTGTTTGCCGGGTTCCGGTTGCCGGCGACTTAAATGTCATTTTCTCCCTTTACATACCCAAAGTTTGCAAGTATTCCCCCGTCTACATAAAGGATGTGACCGTTTACAAAATCACTTGCTTTTGATGCAAGGAAAAGTGCGGCATTAGCAACATCCTCCGGCTCTCCCCACCTTCCTGCCGGAGTCCTTGTCATCACAAGGTCGTTGAACGGATGACCATTTTCACGTATCGGTCCTGTCTGGGCAGTCACTATATAGCCCGGACCGATTCCGTTGATCTGGATATTATACTTCGCCCATTCACAGGTCATATTTTGCGTGAGAAGCTTCAGTCCTCCCTTTGCTGAGGCATATGCAGAAACAGTATTCCGGCCGTACACGCTCATCATTGAACACATATTGATGATCTTTCCACTTCTACGGGTGATCATGTTCGGGACTACCCGCTTGGATATGATCAATGGGGCAACGAGATCAACCTCTAATACCTGTTTATAGTCCGCCACTGCCATATCGAGGATTGGAATTCTCTTTATAATTCCGGCGTTATTTACAAGGATATCTATATTCCCCACACTTCTCTCAATCTGTGTAATTCCAAGATCAGCATCGTGCTCACTTGTGACATCAAATTTAAGCGTATAAACATCAAGGCCTTCTCTTGAGTAAGCGTCCCTGCAAAGCTGCAGCTTTTCATCGGAAAGGTCGTTTACACATACTTTTGCCCCGGCTTTTGCAAGTACCTGTCCTATTGCCAGACCAATGCCATGGGTGCCGCCGGTTACAAGGGCGACTTTGCCGGTAAGATTAAATAATTCAGTTATCATCGTATTTCTTTTTGATCTCTGTTGGTTTCAGTGTCTTCCCTGCCTGCCGGCAGGCGGGTCTGAGGATCTCAGTGCAGCTAAAAAACTTACATGGAGTACCGCAGCAAAATATTATCTGAGTGTATCAGGGAAACGCACATCCATATCGCCGTAATCGAGGTTCTCTCCTGCCATCCCCCAGATAAAAGTATAATTTGAAGTTCCGGCTGCACTATGTATGCTCCAGGAGGGAGAAAATACTGCCTGTTCATTTTTCATCCAGATATGCCTTGTCTCATCCGGATCACCCATAAAATGACAGATTGCCTGATTTTCGGGTACCTCAAAATAGAAGTAGGCCTCCATCCTTCGGCTATGAGTATGTACCGGCATGGTATTCCATACGCTGCCGGCCTTCAGTTCCGTCATCCCCATCTGCAGCTGGCAGGTAGACAACACGCTATTAACAAGCAGTTTATTAATTGTCCGGTGATTTGAAGCTCCGGCGGAGCCCAGTGTAACTATTTCAGCGTCCTGAAGGGTAGTTTTCCGTGAGGGGTATTTGTGATGGGCAGGAGCTGAATTAAGATAAAGCTTTGCTGGTTTTGACTTATCGAGTGACCTGAAAGCAACATCTCTGGTCTCTTTTCCCAGATACAGGGCTTCTTTATATCCTATCATAAATGTGATTCCATCTGCCTTAATTTCGGCTGGGCCTCCTATATTTATCATTCCCATCTCCCTCCTTTCAAGAAAATAGGTTGCCTTAAGATCGTCAACTGTCTCCAGATTGAGGTCCTGATCAACCGGCATGGCCCCTCCAACCATGTACCTGTCGTACATTGAATAGACGAGCGATATTTCATCAGGCACAAATACAGTTTCAATGAGGAACTCCTGCCTCAGTCTGGTTGTGTCATAACTCTTAACATCTGCAGGGTGAGCGGCATATCTGAGTTCTGTTTTCATAATATTGTAGTTAAAGATTATTTCCCAGGCAATGCGTCAGGTATTTTATAATTGACATCACACCTATTTTGGGGTATCCGTGAGATACACTATAAAACTCCTTTTTGAGCCATCTTATAAAGCTGAGTCCCGGCCATAAGGAAGCCACCCACTCCGTAAACCTCCGTCATTTCGCGGGTAACTGCCCTGGGGTCTGCTCCCACAGGCTGAATGAAGCCTACCTTTCCATCAGGCCAGACAGAGCTGACCATACTCTTCCATCCTTTGACCACTGCCGGCAGATACACAGTTTTATCGAGAAGGCCGTTATCGACTCCCCAGGCAAGGCCAAACACAAAGAAAGCTGTAGCGCTCATTTCGGGATTGGGATAGCTTGCGGGATCAAGAAGGCTTGCATGCCAGGATCCGTCAGGTTGCTGAAGCGACAATAATTTGGCAGCCATCTCTTTAAAAATTGTGATAAAGTAATCCCTATGGCTTTTCTTTTGAGGCAATTCCCTTATTATTACCGGTAACCCGGCAAATACCCATCCGTTGCCCCTTCCCCAGAAAACCTTTGCTCCATTGGCTTCTTTCCTTGTAAAGTAATTGGAATCCCTGAAATACAGATCCTCATCTGCATCATACAGATAATCTGTTGTTGCCTTGTATTCATTGTACATAAATTCACTATACTTTCTCTTTTTTGTGACATTAGCCATCTTTGCCCAGACTGTCGGCCCCATAAATAGGGCGTCGCACCACGACCACCTTTGAGTTGACCAATAGGTGTCGGTATTAACGAATTTAAGCTCCCCTTTTGCAGGATCTTTAAGGATCTGATCAAGATAAGCACGGATAGGGTTTATCATGTTTTTGTCCTTGTACTTCCTGTACATCTCAATATACATCTGACCTACGCAATAATCATCAGCATGATATCTTCGCAACTTATTTTCATGAGCATACCGTGACCAATTATTCTTATCGCCAATGCCTTTCAGCCATCCATAATATGAATCATTTCCGGCAATAGCAGCCCAGTCGACCATTCCTGCATACAGTGCGGCATTAGTCCAGTCGGCACTATGATGGGTAAGCGGAGTTTTAACCTGCCAGTCAGCAACAGCTTTCAGCACATTTTTAATATCGGCGGGAATCAGGTTATCACTGAAAGCCTGTGAAAATCCCGTCAGGCAGGCAGATACAAGCAAAATCGATGTAAAAAATTTCTTAAACATAAATCAATGGTTTAAAGTGAAGAACTACTAATATTGTGATTGGGTATACATTGCCTGCTATTATTTACCGCTAAGATAATTAAACATAACTTCTTCTTTTGAAATTAATGGCTAAATCGGCTAATTCAAAACTCTTTTATATTACTTTGCCAATTGATTTGATATTGTTATTTTTATGATTAATCGTAATTCACAAACTCATTCATCTATTTAAAATCTGCTAAAAGAATCAGAATGAAACAATTCATAAATGAAGATTTTCTTCTTGAAAACAAGATTGCCAGAAGGCTATATCATGAGTTTTCTGAGGGTCAGCCAATTATTGACTTCCATTGCCACCTTTCCCCGGAAATGATCGCTGAGGATCGCCGGTTTGATGATCTCGGACAGGCATGGCTTGAAGGTGATCATTACAAATGGCGTGCAATGCGAACCAATGGTATTGACGAAAAATACTGCACCGGCGATGCGCCGCCCAGGGAGAAATTTGGAAAATGGGCGGAGACAGTACCAGTTACAATCGGTAATCCGCTTTATCACTGGACCCACCTTGAACTTTCAAGGTACTTTGGAATAGTCGGATTGCTTTCTCCACTAACAGCTGACAGGATTTATGAAAGAGCATCGTCACTACTGCAATCGGAAGAATTCAGCATAAGATCATTAATAAGGAAAATGAATGTTGAGATTATCTGTACAACTGATGATCCTGCCGACAGCCTTGAATTTCACCGTCACCTTAAAGACACCTTTGAAATTCCCGTTCTGCCAACATTCAGGCCTGATAACTCAATTAAAACTGATGATCCGGTAAAATTCAAGGCTTATATTGAAAGGCTGGGACATGCAACAGGAATCGCAGTAACTAATTTCGACAGCCTCATTGAAGCTCTCGATAACAGGCACAATTATTTCCATGTACACGGAGGCCGTTTATCAGATCATGGAATGGACAGGTTTTATTTTGCGCAGTTTACCGCCGGGGAAGTCGACCGGATACTTAAACATCTGCTCAATGGCAAGGTTCCTGAGGCCGGTGAGACAGAAAAGTTCAGAACCGCCGTGATGTTGGAATTATGCAGGATGAACCATAAAAGGGGATGGACACAGCAATTCCATGTTGGAGCCATGAGGAATAACAATGCACGTATGTTCCGGAAGATGGGACCGGATACCGGATGGGATTCAATAGGCATTGCGCAGGATGCTCTTAAAATGTCAAAATTCCTCAACTCACTGGATGATTCAGACCAGCTGACAAGGACAATTCTTTATAATCTTAACCCCGCCGATAATGAAATGATGGTGACAATGGCGGGCAACTTCAACGACGGATCACAGGCTGGAAAGGTACAGTACGGTCCGGCATGGTGGTTCCTCGATCAGAAGAACGGCATGGAAAAGAATCTGAATGATCTCGCGTCTCTTGGACTGTTGAGGAGATTCATCGGGATGGTAACTGATTCCAGAAGCTTTCTCTCATATCCCCGACATGAGTATTTCAGAAGGATACTCTGTAATTTCGTCGGAAATGAAATTGAAAAAGGACTGATTCCTGACGATGATGATCTAGTAAAACCGCTGATAGAAGGGATATCGTATAAGAATGCGAAAGAGTATTTCAAGTTTAATGAATAGCACCCCTCTCCCGCTGAAGCGGGATCTCCCCCGGAGGGGAGAAAATTTGGTCCTACTTATCTGGGACCACCCCTCTCCCGCTAAAGCGGGATCTCCCCTGAAGGGGAGAAAATGCGGGGTTACTTATCGGGTAGCACACCCCTCTCCCGCTGAAGCGGGATCTCCCCTGGAGGGGAGAAAATTTGGATACATTTAGCTAATACAATAAAATATGAACGATTTTAATTTAAAAAACAAAGTTGCGGTAATTACCGGAGGTGCCGGAGTCATCTGTTCCGAAATGGCAAGAGCCCTAGCGACCCAGGGTGTGAAAACAGTAATTGTCGATCTGAACTTTGAAGCCGCTGCCTCTGTGGCTTCCGCAATTGAAAAAGAATACAGGACACCGTGTCTCGGACTTTCGGCAAATGTCCTTGATAAGGCTTCGCTTGAAAGTTCAAAAAAAACAATAAATGAGAAGTTCGGTCTTATCGATATCCTTCTCAACGGAGCCGGGGGAAATTCACCTGCCGCCACGACAAAAGCTGAAAAAATGAATGGTACGGATACGGAGAATCCCGATGATACTTTCTTTGGACTTCAGCCGGAGGCATTTGATAAAGTATTCGATCTTAATTTCAAAGGCACACTACTTCCGACTCTGGTCTATGCAAAGGACATGATAACGCAAAAATCGGGAGTCATCCTTAACATTTCATCTATGAACTCCTACAGGCCGCTGACAAAAATAGCAGCTTATTCTGCTGCCAAGGCAGCTGTTAATAATTTCACACAATGGCTGGCTGTACATTTCTCCAAAACAGGCATCCGGGTTAATGCAATAGCCCCGGGTTTTCTTCTGACCAATCAGAACAGGTTCCTATTGATTGATGAAAAGAGCGGAGAACTGACGGCAAGGAGTAAAAAGATACTGAACAGCACTCCGATGGAACGTTTCGGCACACCTGAAGAACTTACAGGCACAGTGTTATATCTTGTTTCGGATCTCTCTAAATTTGTAACCGGTGTTGTGATTCCTGTCGATGGCGGATTCAGCGCCTATAGCGGAGTGTGAGGCGGGAGCGGGAGCGAGAGCGAGAGCGAGAGCGAGGAGAGAGGGAGCGATAGGGAGCGTGGGAGCGAGAGCGAGCGAGAGAGCGAGGGGAGAGCGAGAAGGGAGCGAAAGGGAGAAAGGGAGAGAGAAGCCTAAAATGAGTGCCAGCAGCTCAAATAAGCAATAAATCCAACTATTTTAAGCCGAAATTTGTAGCTTTGTCGTTATGATATACTATCAGTCAGGTTCAGAAGATGAAATAATAGGTCCAAATGACCTTGAGTATGGAGTTTATGCCGCTCTTGTGAAGATCGGACCGAGGAAGAAAGTCCTGGTTGTACCACCCGATTTTACACGGTTTCATTCCCGGTCAGGCGACATTACAACTCTCATCAACAGCTATTACAAAGAAAATCTTAAAGATATACTTCCTGCCCTCGGGACACATTCTCCGATGACACAGGGTGAGCTTGCAGAAATGTACAGGGGTGTTCCCAAAGAGCTGTTCAGGATTCACGACTGGAGAAAAGATGTGGCCACAGCAGGGACTGTTCCGGGCGAATTTGTTTCGGATATAACTGAAGGTAAGCTCGACTATTCATGGCCGGCACAGCTAAACCGGCTCGTTTTAAACGGAGGGCATGATCTTATAATTTCCGTCGGTCAGGTTGTTCCCCACGAGGTTGCCGGGATGGCCAATTATAACAAAAACCTTTTTATAGGTACAGGCGGACCGGAGGGCATCAACAAAAGCCACTTCATAGGGGCTGTTTATGGAATGGAAAGGATGATGGGGAAAGCTGACACTCCGGTGAGAAGGCTTCTGAACTATGCATCAAAAAATTTCATCCCGCATCTGCCTGTTGTATATATCCAGACAGTGATTGGCCGTGATGAGAGCGGTAAGCTTGTAATAAGAGGGCTTTATATCGGAGATGACGAAGAGGTATTCAGACTGGCATCAGAGCTTTCGGTAAGGGTAAATTTTGCAGTTCTTGATAAACCATTGAAAAAGGTTGTTGTCTATCTCGATCCTTCCGAATACAAAAGTACATGGCTTGGAAACAAAAGTATTTACCGTACCAGGATGGTAATGGCCGACAACAGCGAACTTTTAATTCTTGCACCCGGACTTAAGCAGTTTGGTGAAGACAGAGAGATTGACAGGCTTATCAGAAAGTATGGGTATCGCGGAACTCCGGCCACCCTGGAAGCAGTACAGAAAAATGAGGAATTAAGAAACAATCTCAGCGCTGCGGCTCACTTAATACATGGAAGTTCAGAAGGCAGATTCTCAATTACATATTGCCCCGGAACACTTACGAGAAAAGAAATTGAATCGGTTCACTTCAAATATGCAGATCTGAAACAGATGCTTGGAAAATATAATCCTGAAAGACTTAGAGAAGGACTCAATAAATTACCTGACGGAGAAGAAATATATTACATTTCAAATCCTGCAACCGGACTCTGGGCATCAAAAGATAAGCTCAGATGATAAACTGGGGGATGATTGGTTGCGGCAATGTTACCGAGCTTAAAAGCGGCCCTGCTTTTAACAAGATCAGTAATTCGAGGCTGGTTAGCGGTAATGAGAAGGAATGCAGCTCTTGCAGAGGATTATGCTGCAAGGCATAATGTCCCCAGATTCTATACCG
>CAWKIC010000077.1:0-44958 GCA_963849615.1 uncultured Bacteroidales bacterium | reverse complement strand
CAACCCTAATCCCGCGATCTTCAACAACCTTTGTTACACCTATCTCGTCGAGGATCTACGCGAAAGACCCGAGACATGTCGCTCGATCTCGGCGAGGATATCGAGGTCGAGCTGGTTCCCCTCGCCTACGTCTCCGGACTGATCGCAGACGGCCGGATCAATCATGCACTTGTCATCGTTGCCTTCCATTTCTACTTCCAGAAATGCGGCGCGATTGCCCGGAAAATCACCTTCTGATGCTGCCGCCATCATGGATCGAAAGGCGGCCCGTCCACGAGAGCACGTTGCGGCAGAAGGCGGATGCGGCGGTGCAAGAGGATGATTCGGACGTGAAAACACCGGTATTGTGCCTGATCGGAAGGTCAAACACCCGGAAAAACAACGGTGATTGAAAAACTGATTCCCCTCTTCAAGTCAAGAGACATAGCGGTCGCCACCATCAAGCACCACAACCGCGATTTTGAAATGGATCACGAGGGGAAGGACACGTATAGACACAAAAAAGCCGGTGCGAGAATCGCCATGATAGCGTCGCCCAAGAAGCTCGCCCTTATCGAGGACACGGAAAGGGAGGCCCCACTCGAGGAGATATTGGACCGCTACATAAGAGATGTGGATCTGGTGATCGTTGAGGGGTACAAAGCCGTTTCTGCGCCCAAAATCGAGGTCTATAATTACCGGGATGATGTTCCTCCTTTGGCTCTGGGCGACAAAGACCTCCTCGCGATTGTCTCCGACAAGCCCATATCCGCACCGGTCCCCGTCTTTCGCGAGAGGACATAGAAGCACTCGCGGAGTTTATCGTACGGAAATTGGGCATCGGCTAAGCGGCGTGTCGAAGGAGGGCGACCCACGGCACGGGGCATATCCGAAGCTGCCCGAAACAGCGACCTTCGGGCGACGACCGCGTTGAACCTGGGTCGCAACCGTAAATAGAATAGAGCCAAAAAGAAACCCATATCAAGGGAGAACATTATGGCCGTTCCCGAGGACCTGTCAGATGCCGCAGAGCTTCTGCATAAACTGCGCATGGAGTACCTGCAGTCGCTGCAACTTCTGGACTTCACCCGCATCAGCACAGTAATCATTCCGCAGTTTTGGCAGCGTTTCAGCAAACACTACGAGGAATACGCCGGGAGTTGGAGAAACCTCGCCCTCTCTCGCGTCCCCATTCGAGTGGTCATAGACCCTAAAAGCAGCGTGAGATGGAACTCGATCGGACCGAACGGGTCCTGAAGGGTCAGATCGATCCGATCATCTGAGACTCGAGCCTTTCTATCCGATCGTTGATGGCGGCTCCATGATCCATTCACGAAAAGGGGCGGCCCACCGAAGCCGCTTCTCAGTGAAAGCTCTTTAACACCCTTCGCGCCGATCCGACGAAGAGTCTGATGATGAGATTCCTAAGGAAGTAGAGCACGCCCGTAAGAGCGAGTGCTGCCCACCAGCAAGGTGAAGAACGCCTGATACTCACCGGCCCTCACCGCCTCGCCCTGCAGACTCAGTATGATCGTGCCGGGAAGCCTGCCGAAGAGGTTCATGAAAAGGAAATCGAGACGCCGCAGGTGTGTCAAGCCGAGGAGATAGCACAGCGAATCCTTCGGAAAACCGGGGATGAGTAAGCAGTATGTACGCGATCTGAAGACCCCGGTGGGTGACGAAGTTGTCGAAACGGTCCATTGCCTCCTGTTTGACCACCTTTTTGACGAGAGGCGTGCCGAAGACCCTCGTTATCTCGAAGGCGATAACCGAGCCGAGAACAAGGCCAAGCGTAGAAAGCACGGTGCCGAGTACCTTGCCATAAAGGTAGCCTCCCACGAAACCCGTTATTTCTCCGGGAACAGGCGCAAACAACACCTGAAGTGCCTGAAGGAAAACAAAAACAACCTTGGAGTATGCTCCGAAGGAGGACAAAAGTGGTGAGGCGCTTGAAGCTCAAAACGAACTTGAAGCGGAAGAACATCTCCCTCCATTCCCCCTGATAATACCAATAGAGGACGAGGGCCATGGCGGCAAAAAGGAGTACAAAGAGTACTATTTTGAATATGAGAGCGAGGGCGGATCGGCGTCCTTCGAGACTACTCATGGCACCGAAGACGTGGCACCGATCTGTAGGCAGCAGTGGGACAGGTCGGCGAGGGTCCCGCTTCGACCAGCGGAGACTCCGCGACCGTCACGATGGGAACTGCCAACGATCACGCTTGTTTGTGACGGAGAACGTAGCAGATGCCCTACTGCGCCCATTCCGTGATCGGCACGATGAGGCCTCCCGACGGAAAAATAGCCACCCGGGCCTCGGCACAGGCGACTTCGAGTTTGCTGAGGCCTTCCTCCACCGACGAAGCATGCTCGAGGCCAACAATCGAAGCCGTTTCGCGAGAAACCAGTGGCGATACGAGTATGGTCCGGATCGGGGGTCTCAAGATCGCAGAGGACATGGCCATGTTGAATTCAGCCGGCTTCTCCGGCAGGAAAGGCATCCCCTTCGACATGAAATCCGTCACGTAGGCGGAGGGGTTGCCATGTGACTGCTCCCGCACCTTGAGAAAGGAACGGACGAATTCCTCCGGCATCGCGGATACCAAGGGCGCAAACACGAGAATTGCGCCTGTGGACTCGGTGATAGCGTCCGGAGCCGTAAGACCTTTGTAAAACTGTATTCCGTGGGTGTGGGGGTAGCTCGAGGTGATGGTAACGTCTACCTTCTCCCGGAATCTATGGCCGAGTTCTCGGAGCACATCGAGACAGCCTCAGCGAAGGCCTGCTTCAGCCCGCCCGCAACGACACCGGCGATCTGCCCCTGCTGATCATAGATACAATTTATAGAAAAATCCAGACCGATCGTTCTGAGCGATCCCCATGCAATCCTCGTGAAAAGGATTGCCCCTGACGACTGCTGCCTTGGATCGAGGATGGATCGTGTGCTTCATATGGTGCTTCATGATGAACTCGAAATCACAGACGCCGGGCATGACGATCTTGGGACCACCACCATAGCCCGCCATGGGATGGGGGAGAATGGAACTGATGCCGATACGCACGTCTGCCCTGGCCACAACCGGGTTAATCCTGACCACCCTACCGTCAGAGAGCTCTACGGGCACGAGATCAGCCTGCCAGGCATTGTGCTGAACTACCTGTACGCCGAAACAACCTCAGCACCGAGTCTGGCGACGACCGCTTCCCGCTCCATGGCCACGTGGGTCCCGCACGCCACGACTATGGAAATATTTGCCCTTGAGTACCCGACTTCAGCGAGCCGCGCAAGCAAGACGTCGAGGATTTCCGCCACCGGCGTGGGGCGAGTTGCGTCGTCCACGATAATAGCAACCCTCTTCGAACCCGAAGCGCCTTCGTCGAAAGGAGGAACTCCCGCTGATCTCGAGAGCGCGTCGCCGGTCAACTGCTTGACCGAGAGCGCCGGTGCCGCCTCTTCGCTCTCCACAAATGGGCGGCCACCCATTTCGAAGGCAATGAGAAGTCGTGCTCTTCATTCGGACCGATGCGTAAATGGTATGTCTTGGCCATCCTAAGCTCCAGTGAGGACAGGTTGTTTCGCACGGTTGATTTGTTCTGCCTCACACAAGTACAATCAGGCCGTCGCGTAGAGAACAAATTCACCGTGGGTTGTTTCGTACTGCAGTACTCTAAGCCACCTGCTCGCCGTGGTCAAGAAAAAAGGAAGGGTGTACCATTCGCCACTCCCGGACCGGACTTCCCAACAGACTATCGCTATTCGACAAGAGAGGGCTCGTCGTATTCGACCGCGCCCCGCTGGGTTAACCGGGATGATCTACTCGGCCGCCTGTCTCCTCTGGTTGACGATTTCCTTCATGACCCAACGAGTTTCATGTCGGGTTTCGAAAACTGTCCATCAGCGCCCACAGCCTCGCCCTTGTGCAGCAATCTGTCGGTAATAAGAGAGGAGAAAAGGACGACGGGGAGCATTCTCAATTCCGGATCGTCCTTGATGCGTTTGCAGAGATGGTAACCGTCCATCCCTGGCATTTCAATATCGGAAAGAACAACGTCGATGGGACCGCCCAATGATTCATCGCTAGTCACCGTTCTTCCCCTTCAATGTTGCCAGGTACGACCAGGCTTCGTCCCCATTCGTCACCGAACGGACCGAAAAAAGGCCATTCCCCTCAAGCCGTCTTTTCACCATGTTGCGGATTACGACGGAATCATCGGCATGAGAGCACTCTTATCGGCCTTGACTCACCGGCAAAGGCGCCTTCAAGTGGTGATGAGGAGTCGGACACCGCCAGTTGGGGATTAAGATCTCCTATCGCCTTTTCAAGATCAAGAAGAAAGACCAACTTATTGTCCAGCTCGATCACGCCGGTGATCGTGTCGCTCATGCCTTCCGCATAACCGTCAAGAGGTCTGATGTCGCTCCACGTTGCCCTATGGATTCTCGTGACGCCGGAAACGATGAACGCGGTGACGGTGCTATTGAACTCCGTGATGAGCACTTTTGGGGGCACATTCTCCACCCTCGACCTCCCCAACCATAGCGCCAGGTCCAGCATTGGCACTATCTTGTCACGATGGTTGAAAATTCCCGTGGCGAACGACCCTTTCAGGTGCGGAGGGCGCATGATCTTCGGAGGCAATGGGATTATCTCGAGGACTTTCGCGACATTGACGCCGAAGTAACCCCTGTATTCTCCCTCGTCGATGAACAGCTCCAGAATCTCCACTTCGTTTGTCCCGTTTCAACAAGAATGTTCGACACGCCTATTCCCATAGCATCCCCCGTTCATTTCGTTAACCTTCCGTCGAATCGCCCTTCCAGCCGAGCATACGGTCCGGTCAGCCCGGACTCGCTGCGCGGTATCTTATCGGAAATTCTCACCGGCGACTTAACGAAAGAAGACAACGGGCGGAGTGGAGCGTGGTCGTTTGGGCGAACTGACGCCCAGCAGTGGATAATCCTTCTTTCACCGGCGCTATAAAATCCCATGTTCGTCGACTCCCACTGCCACCTGGAAATGGAAGAATACGACCAGGATCGCCAAACCGTTATCGAGCGTAGCGTGAGAGAAGGCGTATCGCGTATGGTGACCGTAGGAACCGAGATGAGGTACTACCCTAAGGTCATGGAACTCATAGACCGGGATCCCCAAGTGTACGGGGCCATCGGCATCCATCCTCACAACGCGGGTACCTATTCGGATTCGGTGGGAGGAAAGCATCAGGGGATATCTCGCCCATCCCAGGATCGTCGGGTACGGAGAGATAGGTCTGACTTTTATAGGGATTATGCTCCCAGAGGCGTTCAGGAGACGGTGTTCAGGAGACAGATAGAAGTAGCCCGGTCGGCAGAGCTTCCCATCATCATCCATTCAAGGAATGCCAAGCGTGAAACTATCGAGATTCTGAAAGAGGCTCGGCTGGAAGGCCATGGGATAGTGATCCACTGTTATTCCTACGATACCGATACAGCCCGAACCGTCTGGACATGGGGGCCGTTCTTTCCATCCCGGGTACCCTTACGTACAAGAATTAGAAACTGTCGGAAGTGGTCCGGTACGTGCCGCTCGACAGGCTGTTGTCGGAGACCGATGCGCCCTTTCTGACGCCGCAACCTCAAAGGGGCAAAGAGAAACGAACCCGCCTTCGTCAAGTTCGTGGTCGCCGAAATCGCCAGGATCAAGCAGAAGCCGATCGAGGAAATCGGCTTCGCCTTCGGCCAGACCTTCGATCGCATCTTCTTGCCTGGTCCGGGGAAGAGGCCCTATGAAGCCCGCAGTTATCGTTGTCGACATGCTGGAGGACAGCTACGGAAAAGAACGAAGCGATGAAAGAGACGACGTAAGAATCATTGCACCGATGAGGGACTTTCTCCAGGACTGCCGGAGCCTTTCCATCCCCGTCATATTCGCCTGCGACAGTATCCCCAGGGATGATTTCATTTTCAAGGGCAGGATGAAGCCGCACGCCTTGCGGGGTACGGCGGGGCCGGCGTTCTCGCGGACCTGAGCCCCAACCCGACGACATCATCCTCCCCAAAAGGCGGTTCAGCGCCTTCTTCAAAACGGACCTGGACCAGACGCTTCGGACTATGCGGGTGGATACGGTAGCCGTCGTGGGGATCAATACGCATTTCTGTGTGATAGCCACGGCCCTCGATGCCCTGTCCCACGACTTCTACACGGTCATCCTGGAGGATCTCAGCGCTGCGTACCAGAGGAAAATCCACGAAAGTTTCATGAGCGCCTACCGGTCCATCGGTGATGTATCCCATCTTCAAAATCGGTGCGTCTCAGGAGTTCCTGAACGCTTTCAAGAATGACCAAGACCAAGCGTAGACTCCTCGCAGTCCTGTCCCGGTCACCCTTGTCGCTGGTCGGGACTCGGTGTTTTCATTTACCAGGGAGCGGAGTACCGTCGGCTCAACGCACCAGCGCCGTGGAAAACGAGGCGGTCTCGGTCTATTTTCCGGGCGAATCGGGAAAGCTGGAGAAGAAAACTGGTAGAAGTTCGAAGGCACCTGACCGACAGGGCGCGGGCCGATGCACTGTTCGGGAGTTGAAGGACGCGAGGTCCATTCCCGATCGACTGAAGCTTTACGAACTGGCCCTGGGCCGGGACGGTGTGTTATACTTGAACTTATCGAGAGAATTTATCGACCGCATGAGTCGTGAGAAGGAGATCACGGTGGTCACAGCCTCGTAAACTCTTTCATCGAAAGTTTTCGCGACACGAAAGGCGTGCAACTACTGATAGAGGGACAACCGATGTACACGAAGCGGACTTCTCTATATTTTTGAGCCGCTGGAGTTCAACAAGGACGTGCTGGAGGAGTAGATGCTCGACGCCAGGCTTATAAGGGAGAAACCGGACATCGTCAGGGAGAATCTCATCAAGAGGCACCACCTTCGATCTCGCGAAACTGATCCGGTTGGATGAAAAGAGAGAGAGACATGATCAGAGAAGTAGAGACCATGAAGAACCAGAGAAACGTCACCTCCGACGAGATTGCGAAACTGAAGAAGTCGGGTATTGATGCAAAGGATCAGATAGCGCAGCTCCGCGAACTTGGCAGAGCAATCGGGGCGATCGAGCAGGATCTCCGAACGGTTGAGAATGACTGGGGATGAGCCTCGACATACCGAACATCCCGGATGACTCGGTGCCTGTCGGCGCGGGCGATGAGCAGAATGTGGTGGTGAAGACATGGGGAGAAAAGCCAGTCTCCGACTTTCAACCGCTTCCTCATTGGGAATTGGGCGAGAACCTGGGCATACTCGATTTCAAGAGGGCCGCGAAGATAACCGGTTCGCGGTTCACCCTGTACAAGTCGCATGGCGCTCTCCTGGAACGGGCGCTCATCAACTTCATGCTCGACCTCCACGTACGGGAGCACGGCTATACGGAAGTATCGCCTCCCTTCATGGTCAATCGGGAGAGCATGACCGCGACGGACAGCTCCCCGAGTTCGAGGAGGAGCTCTTCAGTTATGAATTCCGGACTATTTTCTCATACCCACGGCCGAGGTCCCGGTTACGAACATCTTCAGGGATGAGATTCTCCAGGAAGGGCACATGGACAACGAAGTGCACGGCTACATCCCTGCTCAGACAGGTGAGCAAAGCTCGACGGTGAGGGAGACGAGGGGCTGGACCAAGGGCAACCGTCCACCATGGGGCAGCCGGCCAATTCGCCAGACCCGGAGACCCATACGCCGAGTTGGAGAGCCTTCTCCTCGATGCCGAGGACGTGTTGAAAGAAGCTCGACATCCATTACCTCGTGTCCTCCCCTTTGCACCGGCGATGCTCGGGATTCTCCTCGGCAAAGACCTACGATATCGAAGTATGGCTACCCGGCCAAGGCATCTACAGAGAATCTCATCGTGCAGCAATTTTGAAGATTTCCAGGCGCGACGAGCCAGGATCAGGTACAAGACAGGCAAAGGCAAGACCGAGTATAATCCATACGCTGAACGGGTCGGGGGCTCGCCATCGGCCGGACAGTCATGGCGGTGATGGAGAACTTTCAGCGTGAGGACGGCACGATTGCTGTTCCCGGGGTCTTGAGGCCTTACATGCACGGGCTCGAGACTATTACGGGCATGCCGATCGTTCCCGCCTCCAAAAAGACAGTCGACCCCCGCGCCGTAGCTTGTCTGGAACAAGGGCGCCACGAGGTCTCCCGGGGAGTCCTATTGGTATCTTCTTGACGGAGAAGATAAGAGAGTTGACCAGGTCAAGCGCCTGCCCAGGGATTTGAAACCGCCTCCCGATCTCATTGTTGAAAAAAGAGTGTTCGACCTGCTCTCTATACCATAGGGCATCTCTCCCTCGCACGGCCGGGCCGAATCGGCTCGCTACCCCGATATCGCGAAAATAGAAGTGTACAAAGCAAGACGAAAACCACACCGGGAAAACACTTCTTCCCCGCCCGTCTCTCGGTTCGGGAATCGGCTTCTCGATGAAATCTCTCAGGGTTTCGATGTGCCTTTGAAGAGGGAGGCGGGTGGATGGGAGAACTTCCTCGCCGCAGAAGTGGACGAGGCTTTTCGTACTTCTCGTGGAGCTTGAGCTCCCTTTCCTTTTTCTCTCAGTACATCTTCGAGTCTCGATTGCATTCAGACAGCGTCTTCATTAGCGAAGTGACGCCACAGCCCGGTGTGACAAGAAACCGCCAGAGAGGGACGTCAGCCGTTAAGAAGAACGGGAGGAGCTTACGCTCTCCTCCTCCAAAGGTATATTAACGGGCTCGCCACAAAGATCGACGAGTAGGTCCCGATCATTACACCGATGAACAGAGCAAAGGAGAACTCAAAAAGGACGTGGCCTCCGAGAACGAGAGCGCCGCTATTACCAGAAGCACCGTGAGAGAGGTGATGAGGGTCCTGCTCAGAACCTCGTTGATGCTGCCACTGATCACCGCTCCGAGATCCGCCGTGATTTCATCTTCACCATATTCTCCCTGATTCTATCGAAGACCACGACCGTGTCGGTGAGAGAATAGCCGGCGATCGTGAGGAGGGCCGTGATGAAGAGAATATTCATCTCGAAGTGAAACAGGTAGAAAATGCCGAGGAGGGCGAGGACGTCATGAAACGTCGCGATCGTTGCGGCGACGCCGAAAACGAGGTTGAATCTCACCCATATGTAAATAATGATCCCGATCAGCGAAAGGGCTATAGCGATGATGGCATGCTTCTTCAGCTCCTTTCCCACGCTGGAGCCGACCATGTTACTGCTTAGCACCTGGAATTTTTTCCCCGCCAGCGACGTCGACAGGATGGAACGGATCTTATCCTGAATCTTCTCGGTAGCAGATCCCGTGAGCTTTGTCTTAAGAAAGAACTCATTCCGACTCTCCGACCTTCTGAATCTGGACGTCACCGATTCCACCGCTCATCAGGGCGTCTCGTATGTCTCCGATGGAAACGGGGTCCGCGAACCGCACCTGAACGTCGTCCCGCCGGTGAAATCGACGCTCAGATTCGCCTTGCCCAGAGCCACCATGACGAAGCCGAAAAGGCCGAGCAACACAAGTACGGCGGAAAGCATGAACATTTTGTTCCTGAGGCCAATAAAGTCGATACTCGTCTTCTTCGTTATCTCTCTAAAGTTTCATCAGATGCTCAGACTCCTGGGTTTGACTTCACAAGTATCCAGTCGAAGATCGCCTTCGACCCGAATACGGCGGTGAAAAGGTTGATGATGATACCGATGCTCAGGGTGACGGCGAAGCCCTTTATCGGGCCCGTGCCGAAGATGAAGAGGACGAAGGTGGTGATAAGCGTGGTGATGTGGGCATCGAAGATAGTGACCCAGGCTTTTGATATACTCTTCCATATGATATTTTTTGATGATGCTCCTGTGGATTTTATATAAGTCCAATTTAGATCTAAGCCCTTTCAGGGCTTGAGTATCAGAGGGTTAGCGTAATCCCCGGCTGACGCGGGGGTTATTCATCTTAAGCCACTTCGTGGCTTTTAAAAGAAACTAAATTCACAAAACTTTTTCAATCTGCGAGATATAAAAGATGTGTATAAAGGGTAGCTTAGCCTTAAGGGGAAGGGTCGGGGTTAGGGTTCGGAAACTATTACTGTGGACCTCTGTGTAAGTTTTTATAAACTAATGTTACTCCAGATAAGTATATCCATATAGTCCCTGATCTGTAATTAGATAAGAATTCCTTCCCCTCTTCAAGAGTGATTATCCCTGCTTTAACAGAACTGGTAACCCAGGTTTCGACAGTTCTTACCATCTTCTTCGAATTATACTGGACATATTCAAGAACCTCTGCAACTGTTTCGCCGTCAATAACCTGATCAATCTTATAGCCATTCTCATCAACTGATACATGAACAGCATTCGTGTCACCAAAAAGATTATGGAGGTCACCAAGGAACTCCTGGTACGCTCCTACAAGAAATACCCCAAGGTAGTATGGTTCCTTGCTTCGTAGAGAATGAACAGGTAAATAGTAAGATGAATTAGTTGTTGAGATAAAATTGTCGATTTTACCATCAGAGTCACATGTCATATCCTGTATAGTTGCTGCTCTAGAGGTTCCTCATTTAGCCTGTGAATTGGCATAATGGGGAAAATCTGATCGATGGCCCAGGCATCGGGCAATGATTGGAAAAGTGAAAAATTGCAGAAATATTTGTCAGAAAGTATTCGGGAGATCTGCCTCAGCTCGTCCGGCACATGCTTTGTGACCTTTCCCAGCTGGAATACCCTTCGCGCTATTGACCAGAAAAGCCGTTCAATCTGAGCCCTTGTCTTAGAGTTCAACAAGCCCGAGGCTGAACCTGTCAAGCGCCTCTTCCCTTATCTGCTGTGCATCATGCCAGGTCTTCGAGCATCTCCTGGGCTGATTTACATTATCCCAGAGCAGAAATAGCTCCTTAACAAGTTCATGATCGCTCTCACTCATCGTCTCCTCCTGATCCCATGATGGAGGGGTGGTTGTCTCAGAACCTCAAATATCAGCACCGAATGAGTCGGCTGTCAGTGATCTGCCCGATTCTGTAATGATATTTGGATGGGGTATATTGTTCTTGTTTGCGGCATCAACAAATGTGCTTATCGAGTCGTTCACATATTCCTGTATCGTATAATTCATGCTGCTTTCACTGTTTGATGATGCAGTCCCGTCATAATCAACGCCAAGACCGCCCCCGATATCCACAAATTCTACATTAAACCCTATTTTACGCATCTGGACATAAAATTGTGATGCTTCCCTTAATGCCACTTTTATCCTGCGGATTTTAGTTACCTGGCTCCCTATGTGAAAATGAATAAGCTTGATGCAATCCCTCATCTTATTTCTTTCAATGAAATCAATTGCTTCGAGCAGTTCGCTTGATGTAAGTCCGAACTTACTGATATCACCACCGGATTCTTCCCATTTCCCGCTGCCAACACTTGCCAGTTTTATGCGAATCCCCAGATTTGGCTTGACTTTTAAACGTTTTGCAATCTTTGTAATGAGCTTGAGCTCATTAAGTTTTTCCACCACCAGGAAGATCCGCTTCCCATCTTCTGGGCAAGCAGGGCCAATTCAATGTAATCTTCATCCTTATAGCCATTGCAAATTATAAGCGATTCAGGATCGGTATTTATTGCAATAACTGCATGAAGTTCAGGCTTTGAACCGGCTTCAAGTCCAATATTGAATTTTTTACCATGACCCACAATCTCTTCCACAACAGGCCTCATCTGATTCACCTTAATCGGATAGATTATAAAGTTCTGAGCTTTGTATTCGTATTCTTCGGATGCCGATTTGAAACAGTTGGAAATATTTATTATCCGGTCGTCAAGTATATCCGGGAACCTCACCAGAACAGGTGTTGAGACATCTGAAAGTATTAATTCATCAAGAAGCTCCTTCAGGTCACAGGAAGCTCCGTTTTTCGATGGGGTAACTTCAATATTTCCCTTCTGATTAACAGAAAAATAATCAACTCCCCAACCGTTAATATTGTAAAGTTCAGCTGAATCTTCAATTCTCCATTTCCTCATGATTTGTCTTTTTCCCTCCCCAGATAAGTAATATTCAGAAAAATAATCTAATTTTTTTGCAATGTTATTAAAATAACCTCAAAAAGAGACATGTATACATGAATATTGTTTGACCTTTAGACTTTAAATAACTTTCATGGTGGTATACTAAAATGCAACACTATGACTTATTTGATATTTTATTGAGAGATCCCTCGCTTCGCTCGGGATGAAAGGTATGAGGAACGGTAATTACTTTCGAAATATTTACCGTATTCATCTCGCATCGAGAGATCCCTCATCCCGCTGCCGCGGGATTCGGGATGACACCGCCATAGTGGGGGTTAGGCGAAGTAGCGTCGATTCGCACCTGCGTCCCCTGCATTGACAAAAGGCTGTTTGCGAATCGCCGCTTCTTCCCCCATATACGAAAAACAACCGTCATCCCGAACAGGAGTGAGGGATCTCATAATATTATGAACCAATCGGTTACAAATCTTGTCATTAGCAGCAGCTTCAGCGTGGGATCCCCTTAAACGGAAAATTATTTTTTGATGTACCTTTATTTTCTTAATGAATTAAAATCTACGCTTACTGGATTATACTTATATATTTTTCCCACAGATCTTTATATGATTTTGCATTTGGAAAAAGGAAATATATAGATTTGTACATACTAACTATAAATTCAAGAAATCAGTGGATAAATCTCAAACCTTGTGCATCTTTATCAGTCTCCTTGCTATCCTTCTGACCTCAAATTCCTCTGCCCAGGAATATGCTATCGGAGCCGATCTGTCATTCCTTAAGAGCGCTGAGGATAAAGGCTTTGGGTTTAAAGAGAATAACATTGTTAAACCCGGTCTTGAAATTTTTGCTGATCATGGATACAACTGGATAAGACTCAGATTATTCCATACACCAACCTCACTTCCTAACAATCTCGAATACACAATTTCCCTCGCGAAGGCTGCAAAGATCAAAGGATTCAGGTTTCTGCTGGACTACCATTACTCCGATACATGGGCTGATCCCGGAAAACAATTTATTCCAAAATCCTGGACTGGATTGTCACATAAGGAGCTTGAGAGAGCAGTATTCGATTATTCAAAGAAAACCATAATTGCATTCCGTGAAGCAGGAGTAATGCCTGATATGGTACAGATAGGCAACGAGGTGATCAATGGGATGCTGTGGCCCGACGGCAAAATCCCCGGGAACTGGGATAATTTTGCCCAACTGGTTCAGGCCGGGATAAATGGAGTAAATGCGGGATGCGATACTCTGAACCGTCCGAAGATAATGATACATATTGATCAGGGTGGAAATAAAACCAGGACAAAATATTTCTTTGATAAATTTTTAACTTATGGAATTGATTTTGACTACATAGGCCAATCATTTTATCCATGGTGGCATGGAAGCCTGCTGGATCTGCGCTCCAATATGGCCTTTATGGCAGAGACATATAAAAAACCCATAATCCTGGTAGAAGTGGCCTACTGCTCATCTGCAACAGAATATAAAACCAGGGGAGCGCCCTTTCCTGAGACTCCTGAAGGCCAGAGAGAGTTCCTCGATGAGGTCAACAGGATTGTCCTTGAAACTCCCGGTAACCTTGGTGCCGGTATTTTCTGGTGGGAACCGGCAACTCAGGGAGGCAGATCCACGCGGGATTTCTTCGATGAAAACGGAAATGTTTTGCCTGTGATCACTGTTTTTGACAAATACACCAGGCATTAGTCCCTCTTCCCTCCCCCTTCCCTATTTTTTATCCGTTATTTTAAGCTCTGTCTTTTCCATCACCTTGTATACAGGAAACGGATTATAACCCATTCCCCACTGGGGTACAAGGTACCTGTCCAGAAAATTCCACGTCACAAGACCGTCATTTGATTGTGGCTCAAGGAGGTAGGCTGCCAGATTTGCCAGGGGCTGGGCTGTCCGGACCACAATTGTACCTTCTGGAAAGACAATTGATTCCCTTATAAACTTCCCCTGAATTGTATTTGTATAATGACCCTGATTTAACCTGGGCGCTGCTCTGAGGTCAGAAATTTCAAACCGGTCAACTTCAATTTTTGATGCCTCGGTCAGCTCTTCAGTCTTAATCCCCTGAATCTTAAGGAGATCTATGATAGCCGGATCATGAACCGTAAGAAGGTAGGCAAACGGAAAATTTACATTTTCTGTCGGGTAATAATCAATGAAATAGGGAACTGTAACAGTTTTTTGCCTGTCGGTTTTCTGGTATCTCTTCCATCCGTCTGTCTCACCGGCATATTCAACCTCATAGGTCTTGATTGTTACTTTTTCGGGAATTGGTCTGACCTTATATTTTATGGCAAATGAATCCTTAACGGAGGGATTAAGTCCCCTCTGAATGCTTCTGGTGTCCGCATCCCTCAGCATTTGCCTGATCTCTGGCCTGTGGCTTGCGATATAATCCCCCAGTGACCATATCAGATAATAGCATCCCAGTACACGGGATTTGTAATCGGCATAGACATAATTCTCATTGAGGATCCCCAGCCGGTTACGTAAACCGTAATAGTTGCTCATATATCTTGGTTCCGATGCGTCATAAACCCATCCGGCCTCGGGTTTCATCATATCATTAAATTCACCGTAAAAGCAATTCTCCACTTTATATTTCTTTAAAAGTGTCCCTGACATCTCAGGGATCATCCTGTCGCGCATGTAACGGATCAATGAGTTGTCGCCGTTAGGATTTACCATCCAGGTAAAAGTAACAGGTTCAACATGATAGGATCCGTTGGTAGTATGACAATCCATAAAAACAGCCGGATCCCATTTGTTGAATACTTTAGAAACAATTCCCCTGAATTCCGGCGACTCCGCTTTCATAGCATCCCTGTTAAGATCAAGAAACTGACCATTGTGTCTGACTCCCACCCCGTTAACAGGTCCGTTCTGGTAAGTCCGGTTTTGCGGTGAGATCTGCTCATTTCCGTCCGGATTGAAGAGAGGACAGATAAGCACAACAGCATTTTTAAGAAGCACGGGATCTTTTTCTTTCAGGAGGTCCCTGGCAAACATGAGAGACGCCTCTTTACCCTCTACTTCTCCGGCATGAATATTTGCCTGAATATAAATGACTAACCGATCATCCCCGGCAAGATCCCCTGGTGACTCTGGCAGCGGATTGCCGATTATAAGAAGAGGAATATCCCTGCCTTCAATTGAGGTTCCAATGGTTTCGACCCTTATAAAGGGCGATGATTTTTTAAGTTTGTCAATGAATGACTGAACATCCTGATAATTTGATGTTGATTTATAATCCGATTTTTCTGCAACTGTAAGAAGGCTTTCCTGTCCATTAACCTTCAATAGAACAATTGTCAGGATAGTAAAAATTAAAAATACATTTTTCATTTTCCGGTTCTTTTACCTGTTTAATTCATAAATATTCTTAACTTATTGTATTTCTTTGTGTTACCTTAGTGACAACCTTTCGTGACCCTTTGCGGATTTTCTTTTTACCACAAAGTCACACAAAGGATTACACGAAGGATTCACAAAGTTGAATTTAAAAGTTAAGAATAGTCAGACAATAATAGCTTATTTTTTTTCTGATTAATGATATCGTGTTTGAATATTATTGTGTAGCTTGCGCCTTTAATTTTTAAAACATATCAAAATGAACAAAGGAACAGTTAAATTTTTTAATGTCTCAAAAGGATTCGGATTCATTAAAGACGCAGATTCGGACAATGAGTATTTCGTACATGCAACAGGTTTAATAGACAAAATCAAAGAGAATGACGAAGTTACTTTCGAGCTTGCAGAAGGTAAAAAAGGTATAAATGCAGTTAACGTCAAACTAGCATAGCATTTGAACTCTACGGAATTCAAAAAGGAGGCTGCATTGCCTCCTTTTTTTAAAATAAAAAAGGGTTATCTTTTTCTCTGACAACCCATATTCAAACTTACAAATACCTTAAGAAGCTGGTTTCCGGCTTTTTTCCTCTTTCGCTGCCAATATCATGCAACGAGCAACAAGAAACCAGCAACCTGGATCATTTACCCTTTTCAGCTTTCTTGGCTTTCTTTTCAGCACGTTTCTCTTTCAGCGATTTTGTTGCCTGTTTTTTAACTTTAGTCTGCTCTTTTGCTTTTTCGTGTGACATGACTTTAGGATTTAAATATTAAACAAGATATCCAAATATAGAAAAAATCATTCAAATCTTAAACAATTAATTAGTTGTAAAATCCGAATCCAGTAATGATCCTGCCTCCTTATCAACGTACCAGAACACATTACCAGCCTCAGGAAGAACAAAAGAAGCAGGAAATTGTTTGCCTGAATTTTTATTTCCGATTATATCTTTTATAACATATGCCTTGCTTCTCCCTGTAACCAGAAAGATAATATTTTCAGAATTGTTGATCACCTTACCGGTTAATGTAATTCGTCTTTGTCCTGTAAGAGGATGGAGTGCCGGTACACATATTTTTTCAGACCTGAAAAATTCCTCCTTACCGGGAAATATTGAAGCGGTATGACCATCTTCACCTAGTCCGAGAAACATCAGATTAAAACAAGGTAAACCATTTCTCATAGCAGTGAACTGCATCAGTTCACTTTCATATCGGGCTGATTCCTTCACAGGTTCGTCTTCACCTCTGATCCTGTGTATATTAACACCGGGAATCCTTATTTTGCTCAGCAAAACTTTGTTTGTCATTCCGAAATTGCTTTCATGGTCGTCGGGAGGAACACATCTCTCGTCGACCCAGAAAATATGCACATTATCCCAATTCACAGCGCTGGCAAAACGGTCCCCAAGAACAGAAAAGAAAAGCTTTGGGGTATTCCCGCCCGAGATAGCGGTTGTAAAAGCTGAGTTTTCCTTGCCTGCTTTTTTAATAAGTTCCACAAATTCAACGGCCAGCGAATCAGCCAGTTCCAATGGCGACCGGAATATTTTAATGACAGGCTTCATTACAGTTCACAGTACAGCTCCTCATCTGCCATATTCTTACACGGGGACCGCCAGGTGATCTTCTCATCAAAGAGGTCATTTGCGTGTTCTGGGCCCCAGGTTCCGGCAGGATAGCCGTACAATTTAATACACGGAGTATTTGACCAGGCTTTCTGAATCGGTTCAATGAATTTCCAGGTTGTTTCCACTTCGTCATC
Source organism: uncultured Bacteroidales bacterium (assembly GCA_963849615.1). Taxonomy (GTDB): domain Bacteria; phylum Bacteroidota; class Bacteroidia; order Bacteroidales; family VadinHA17; genus LD21. The sequence goes on along the minus strand of CAWKIC010000077.1, from coordinate 27,812 downwards.
ACGGGAGAAAAGAGTCGAATCACCAAGCATCACATCGTGCAGCAGCCTTTCGTATGCTGACGGCACCCTTACATTTGCCAGATCACTGTAATGAAAGTCCATCGCAGCATTTTTTACATTGAAACCAGCACCCGGCTCCTTCATGTCAAACTTCAACAGGATCCCCTCATCGGGCTGGATTCTCAGAATAAGCTGATTGCCCGCGAACTTGTCTTCCCTTTGAAACAGGTGGTGAGGCGTACTCTTGAAATGGATCACAACTTCAGTCACCCGTGTTGGCAAACGCTTTCCAGTCCTGATAAAAAAAGGCACTCCACCCCATCGCCAGTTATTTATAAAGAATTTGACAGCCACATAAGTCTCTGTCCTTGAATGGATGTCAACATCCTTTTCGTGTCTGTAACCAGCAACACATTCTCCCCTGATTAGCGAGGGCGTATACTGGCCTCTGATTACCTGTCTTTCAACATCTTCCTCCTTAATAGGCTGAAGCGATTGAAATACTTTCAGAACCTCATTCCGTATTGCATCGGGATCAAGCGATGAGGGAGGTTCCATTGCAGTCAGGCCTACCATCTGCAACAGGTGATTCTGAACCATATCCCTGAGTGCGCCGGCAGAATCATAATAACTGCCGCGCTGCTCAACACCAATGCTTTCTGCTGAGGTGATCTCAATATGATGAACATAATTCCTGTTCCAAAGGGGCTCAAAGACTCCGTTTGCAAACCTTGTAACAAGAAGATTCTGAACTGTCTCCTTTCCCAGATAATGATCAATCCTGAAGATCTGATCCTCTGTCATCAGTTCATGCAGTGTTTTATTAAGTTCCCTGCCTGAACTGAGATCGTAGCCAAACGGTTTCTCAAAAATAAACCGTCTGAAGCCTTGTTCCTGCGATCCCAGACCCACCCCTGCCAGGCTGTCTGAGATTACCTGATAGAGGCTTGGAGGCGTAGCCATATAGAAAATAATATTGGTATCTATATCTGCATTTTTCGCAAATACTGAATATAACCGACTTCAATTTCTTATAGTCTTCCGGGGACGAATAGTTTATTGAACAGAAATGAAAATTTCGGGTAAATTTGGAAATCTGGTCAGATGCCAGGTTTTTCTCTTCTGAATGAGTAAGAATTGCCTCTTCCATCTTTTTCCTGAAGTCTTCCGAAGTAAGTTCTGATCTCCCGCCGCCAATCAGGGCAAAACGCTCGGGCATCATGTTCAGGTTATTCAGGGAATAAAGTGCAGGGATTAGCTTACGGGATGTAAGGTCGCCGGTGGCTCCAAAAATTACAAGAATAAGATTATCCGGTCTTTCCATTGATGAGTTGATATTTGATAACTTACGGATACTAAGATAATCAAAATATAAGGCTGAATTCTGCGGGGGATATTAACTTTTGTGAACTTCAAAATTGACATCCTAAATTATTTAATTAGCAGAAACACAATCAAATAAGATTCCACCTCCTTTTTTAAGGAGGGGTGGCCAGACGTGAAATCATCTTTTAGCAAAACTAATTCGTCTGGCCGGGGTGGTTGATTAAGTCTTCTAACCACCCTGGCCGGGAAAGCATTTGTAAACTTCCCAAAATCAATTGTCCCGGCCACCCCTCCTTGAGAACGGAGGGCGAGCGTTAAGAAATCAGCCATAGCTGTTTATAGCGAAAGAGCCAACCTGTAGGGGAGGCATGTGGTGGAGGAAAAACTTAAATAGTTGTATATGCGTGTTACATACACCGACCTTTAATGCCGCCTTTAAGGACCAGGATTACTATAATCATCAGGTTATCAACTATAATGTTTATAACTTGTCTAACTGTTATGTTATTTTTATTAGATATTATATCATCTATTGTATCAATCCGAAAGATATTGTTATATATTTGTAATCAAATATTAAGTTAATGAAGGTTGCTCATATTAATACATTCATGTTTCTGATCAGGAGGATTTACCTTACCTGACAGAGAATGGTGTTATCATAGGATTAGGGATGGCCGTTCTTTGCGAAAACAGGGGACGGTTTTTTTTTAAACCATTACGGGCAACTTATAAATTTTACTCTATGAAGCAAAGCAGGCCAATGCAACAGGGTTTATACCGCCGGGAATTTGAACACGGAAGCTGCGGGATCGGATTTGTTGCCCATATCAAGGGTAAAAAATCCCATTCCATCATAACAATGGGTCTTGATATTTTAATGAACATGACCCACAGGGGAGCGGAAGGCGCTGACAGTAAGACAGGTGACGGCGCCGGTGTTATGATCCAGGTCCCGCGCGATTTTTACCTGATCCAGGGTTATTCACTGCCACCTGAGGGACAGTTCGGTACTGGTCTGGTATTCCTTCCTCAGGATGAAAATGATGCCCGGAGATGTGAACAGATTTTACTGGAGATTGTAAAGGAAGAGGGTGTTGATTTCCTAGCCTTCAGGGAGGTGCCAAGAAATAATTCTACGATTGGCGAAATTGCCCGTGCTGCCGAGCCTGAAATAAAACAAATACTGTTGAGCGCCGACATCCCGCAGGATGACCTTGAACGAAAACTTTACATTATAAGAAAAAGAGCTGAAAAGGCTGTCCGTAATTCTGATATCCCCCGGAAGAGCTTCTTTTATATCCCAAGCCTCTCAACAAAAGTCCTGGTATATAAAGGAATGCTGACCTCCGCTCAGCTTGGAGAATATTTTTGCGATCTTAACGATGAACGGCTTAAGAGTGCAATAGCCCTGATCCATTCCAGGTTCTCCACAAATACTTTCCCAAGCTGGGACCTTGCGCAACCTTTCAGGGTTCTTGGACATAACGGTGAGATAAATACAATAAGGGGGAACAGGTTCTGGATGGAGGCAAGGGAGTCAATTCTGAAATCAGAAAAGCTTGGAGACCTCGAGAGGCTCTATCCCATTATTGAACCTGAAAAAAGTGACTCGGCTTCACTGGATAATGTTCTTGAATTCCTTTTGATGAGCGGGAAATCGCTTCCCTTTGCCATGTCAATACTCATTCCCGAATCAATAAATCTCAAAAACCCCATCTCACCTGAGCTGCGTGACTTTTATCTCTATCATTCAACTTTTATGGAGCCATGGGATGGCCCGGCATCACTTATATTCTCCGACGGCCGGTACATCGGAGGCATGCTCGACAGGAACGGCCTGCGCCCTTCAAGATACCTGATCACCTCCAACGATCTGATAGTAATGGGATCAGAAGCCGGAGTCCAGACATTTCCGCCTGAAGAAATCAGGGAAAAAGGCAGATTGAAGCCGGGAAAAATGTTGCTTGTTGATACACTTGAAGGTAAAGTGCTTTATGACGAGGAGCTGAAAAAAACATTAGCTGAAGATTATCCATATGGTAAATGGATACAGAGTAACATGGTCAAACTTGAAAAGGTAGAAACAGGCCATATAGTATCACCGGGGATGGACGACCAATATCAGAAATACATCACTTCATTCAACTACTCCCTTGAGGACATTGAAAAGATAATCAGGGAGATGGCTGCAACCGGCAAGGAACCAATCGGGTCTATGGGTAATGATGTCCCGGTAGTGGTTCTTTCCAAAAAGCCTTATCGTCTCTTTAATTATTTCAAGCAGATGTTTGCCCAGGTCACAAATCCTCCCATCGATCCTATAAGGGAAGAGCTTGTTATGACACTCTCGGGGTATCTTGGCTCATTGCAGCAGAATCTTCTTGATGAATCGCCTGACCATGTCAAGATGGTAAGGTTCAGGAACCCTGTCATTTCAAACACTTATTTTGAGGTGGTTAAGAATCTGAAATACAAAGGTTTCTCCTCATCAACCCTGCTTATGCATTTCGAAGCGGATAAAAGGGAAGAAGGGCTCAAAACGGCAGTTGAAAGGCTTTGTATGGAGGCTGAGAAAGCTGTTGACGAAGGAAAGAATTACATAATCCTTTCCGACCGCGGAATTGAGGAGAACAAAGCTCCCGTTCCGTCATTGCTTGCTGTTTCTGCGGTACATCATCATCTTATAAGAAAACGTAAGAGGATGCAGATAGATATTGTAGTTGAGTCCGCAGAACCACGCGAGATTATGCATTATGCCCTGCTTTTCGGTTTTGGGGCCAGCATCATCAATCCCTACATGAGTTTTGCCGTCATCGATAAACTTGTAAGGGACAAAGCCATACAGCTTGATTACCAGAAAGCTGAAGAAAACTATGTGAATGCCATTAATAAGGGAATTCTGAAGATCATGTCAAAAATGGGAATCAGCACTCTCAGAAGTTATCGTTCCTCCCAGATCTTTGAAGCTGTCGGGATCCATCAGGATTTGATTGACAAGTACTTTGAAGGTACCGTCTCAAGGATCGGCGGCATAGGATTAAGTGAGATTGCCGAAGAGCTTCTCATACCTCACAGGAAAGCTTTTCCGGGAGAATTGCATACTGGCTTGCTTGAAGAGGGCATCTATTCTTTCAGAAAACATGGAGAACACCATGCCTGGAATCCGGAAACTATATCCCTTCTGCAGTGGAGTACCAGGTGTAATGACAGGCAAAAGTTCAGGGAGTATACAAAACAGGCAGATAAGGATACCGCTGTTCCGCTGTTTATCAGGGGAATGTTAAAGATTAAAAAGAACCCGATTCCTGTAGAGGAGGTCGAACCGGCCGAAAATATTATGAAACGCTTTGTGACCGGAGCTATGTCGTTCGGATCGATAAGCCGCGAAGCTCACGAAACTATAGCTATCGCAATGAACCGTATCGGGGGAAGAAGCAATACCGGTGAGGGTGGCGAAGATCCTGACAGGTTCAATCCTCTTCCAAACGGCGACTCGCGGCGAAGCGCCATTAAACAGGTTGCGAGTGGTCGTTTTGGCGTAACAACCGAATACCTTGTCAATGCCGACGAAATTCAGATAAAGATAGCCCAGGGCGCTAAACCAGGAGAAGGAGGACAACTTCCGGGACATAAGGTCGACAATATAATTGCCCGAACCAGATATTCAATTCCGGGAATAACTCTTATTTCTCCCCCGCCCCATCACGATATCTATTCAATTGAAGATCTGTCACAACTGATATTTGACCTGAAGAATGTCAACCCGCAGGCCAGGATAAGCGTCAAACTTGTTTCAGCAAGCGGCGTTGGCACAATAGCTGCCGGTGTTGCAAAAGCCGGAGCTGACCTGATTACAATCAGCGGATATGAGGGAGGGACTGGAGCCAGTCCTTCATCATCGATCAAACATGCAGGCATTCCCCTTGAACTCGGGCTTTCCGAGACTCAGCAAACCCTGGTAATGAATAACCTTCGAAGGAAAGTAACCCTCCAGGCTGACGGGCAGTTAAAAACCGGCAGGGATGTTGTCATTGCTGCCCTTCTGGGAGCAGAAGAATTCGGATTTTCAACCTGCGCCCTTATTGTACTGGGGTGTGTAATGATGAGGAAATGCCACCTGAATACATGTCCTGTAGGAGTTGCTACCCAAAATCCCGAACTCAGAAAAAGATTTATGGGAAAAGCTGATAATCTGGTCACTTTCTTCAGGTTCCTGGCCGAAGATGTCAGGGAGCATCTTGCAGAAATGGGATTCAGAAGCCTCGATGAGATAACCGGCCGTCCTGATCTTCTCGAACGTGATCATGATGTGGACCACTGGAAGACAAGAAACCTGGATCTTTCAGGATTAATAAAACTTCCTCAGGAAGCCACCACCAATGCAATACGGTGCATTGATAAACAGGAGAATAAAATTGGAAAAATTCTGGATTACGAATTGATTTCAGAAGCTGAAAAAGCAATCCTGAGCAAGGAACCTGTAATTATTCAACGGTCAATCAGAAATACTGACAGGACAACAGGTGCCATGCTTTCGGGGAAAATAACCCGGCTGTACGGTTCTGCAGGCTTGCCTGACGGGACTATAAAATGCAGATTTACAGGTTCGGCCGGACAGAGTTTCGGAGCATTCCTTGTCCCTGGTGTCGAACTTTTCCTGGAAGGTGATTCAAATGACTATCTCGGAAAAGGATTATCCGGAGGAAGAATCATTGTCGTTCCACCCGGAGGTGCGCTTTTTGAGTCGGACAAAAATATAATCATTGGTAACACTGTACTTTACGGGGCTACCCGCGGGGAAGCCTATATCTCAGGGGTAGCAGGAGAAAGATTTGCTGTCAGGAACAGCGGCGCGACTGCAGTCGTGGAGGGAGTTGGCAACCATTGCTGCGAATATATGACCGGCGGCCGGGTTGTTGTCCTGGGAACAACAGGAAGTAATTTTGCAGCCGGAATGAGCGGCGGAATTGCCTATATACTTAATGAGAAAGGGAATTTTGATTATTACTGCAATATGGGCATGGTTGAGCTGTCCCTCGTTGAGGATTACAATGATGTTAACGAACTTACCGGATTAATTACAAATCATTTTTACCATACCGGAAGTAAAAAAGCTAAAATGATCCTCGACGATCTTAACAAATTCCTGCCAATGTTCATTAAGTTGATACCTTATGATTATAAGAAAGTGCTCCAGGAGCAAAAGCTCGAGGAGATCAAAAAGAAGATCGCCGGAGTTGAATTAGATGTTGAAATCGGAGCCAGTTAATGATATACCAAAATAGCTATGGGAGATATTTCAGGATTTCTGAAGATTAAAAGGAAAGAAGCCGGGAACAGACCTCTTCACGAAAGAATTTGTGACTTCAGTGAAGTTGAACAGGTGCTTAACAGCGAAGACAGGATGCTCCAGGCGTCAAGGTGCATGGATTGCGGCGTTCCGTTCTGTCACTGGAGTTGTCCGGTTGATAACCTGATACCGGAATGGAACGACCTTCTTTTCAAAAATGAATGGAAAGCAGCCTATGAAAGGCTTACTTTAACCAATAATTTCCCGGAATTTACAGGAAGGATATGTCCGGCGCTGTGCGAACATGGATGTGTCCTTAGCATCGGCCAGGAGCCGGTCACAATACGGGAAAATGAAGTCGCAATTGTTGAAAAAGCTTTTTCAGAGGGGTATATTAAGCCGTCGCCTCCGCTGAGCAGGACCGGTAAGACAGTTGCAATAATCGGAAGCGGCCCGGCCGGACTGGCTGCTGCAGATCTGCTTAACAAAGCAGGTCATACAGTCACTATATTTGAAAAGGATGAAAAGCCCGGTGGCCTGCTCAGATATGGGATCCCCGATTTTAAGCTAAGCAAGGCAACCATCGACAGACGGATCGGTTTAATGATCCGTGAAGGTCTGATAATCCGCACCGGCATACAAATTGGCAAAGACATTTCAGGAAAAGAAATTGTAAATCAGTTTGATGCAGTCTGTATTGCCGTGGGGTCAAGCCAGCCACGCGATCTTCACGTCGAGGGCCGGCACTTCATGGGGATCCACTTTGCTATGGATTTTCTTATAAACCAGAATAGAATTAATGCAGGGCAGCTGTCTGCAGGTGAAAACCAGATAAGTGCAGAGAATAAAAAGGTGCTCGTTATCGGGGGCGGTGATACAGGATCTGATTGCGTAGGAACTGCAATCCGGCAAAAAGCTGCCAGCGTTACCCAGATTGAGATCCTCCCGAAGCCGCCGTCGGGCAGAACAGCAGATAATCCATGGCCTTATTATGCAAAGATCCTCAAGACAACTACCTCGCACGAGGAAGGTTGCGACAGGATGTGGAGCTTATCAACATTGGCGTTTACAGGTTCCGGTAATTCAGTTACAGGAGCTGAAGTTGAAGAGGTCGCCTGGGAAAATATTGACGGGAAATGCTCAATGAAGCCTGTCGACGGCACGCGCCGGATAATTGAAGCTGACCTTGTTCTTCTGGCACTGGGGTTTGTACATCCGGTCCCCGAAGGCTTGCTCTCAGAACTGGGAGTTGAGCTCGATCACAAAAAGAACATTAAAGTAAGCGGGTCGCAGTCAACAAGCATTAATAAAGTGTTTGCCGCCGGTGATTCAGTAACCGGAGCAAGCCTGGTTGTCAATGCAATTGCTTCCGGCAGAAAGGCTGCTGAAGAAATTGACAGGTTTCTGAATAGGTAGATAACTCTGGTTGGGTAGTGCTGGTTGCGGGTTGCGGGTTGCGAGTTGCAGGTTGTCATAAAGCACATTATCAATCAACAAGTAACCAGCAACCAGTAACCAGCACCTTAGGTTATTTATTCCTTATCAGCTAAAGCTCTCATACCTTTTGCCGTTTCAATAAGCCTGATAAACTCTGAACGGTATCCCTCCTCATCTTCGCCCCTTGCCGATCTGGCAAGATTTATAGCTGCTTCAAGAGTTGAGGTGCCTTTGAATTCCGAATTTCTCAGGATCATGCCAAACTCTGATACAGCCGCAGCAAACCTCAGGTTGGAAGATGCGTCTTCAATATCATTTATGTAGCCTTTTACCGGTCTTTCCATCAGCATACTTGTCATTCCGTCAGGCTTTTTGTAACGCAGCTTGATTGTCAGATATTCATCATTAAAATCATTGTCTTCGCGTTCAAAAGTCCTCTTCGATCCCTGGTATTTAAGTGGATCAACAGAAGGAATCCTCTCATCCGATCCTGATGGTATAAGTTCATAGAGGGCAGTTACATTATGTCCGGAACCCATTTCTCCGGCATCTTTTGTATCATCATTGAAGTCTTCATCATTTAAAAGCCTGTTTTCATAGCCTACAAGCCTGTACGACGCAACCTTTTGCGGATTGAATTCGATCTGGAACTTAACGTCTTTTGCGATCGTAAAGAGCGTTCCTCCAAATTCACGGACCAGCACGCGCCTGGCTTCCTGAAGGTTATCGATATATGAATAATTGCCATTCCCTTTATCTGCAATTATCTCCATTTTATCGTCTTTAATATTCCCCATTCCGAAACCAAGTACCGTCATAAAAATCCCTCTCTCCCGGTTTTCCTCAACAAGTCTTTCCATACCTCCATTGCTCGATTCTCCGATATTAAAATCACCGTCTGTTGCAAGTATGATCCTGTTGTTGCCACCCTTAACATAGTTTTCAGATGCTTTTGAATATGCAAGCCGTAGGCCTGCTCCGCCTGCAGTCGAGCCACCAGCTTCCAGGTTGTTTATGGCATTCATTATAGCTTCTTTTTTATTCCCGGGGGTTGATTCCAGCGCCAATCCGGCAGCGCCGGCGTAGACAACTATTGCAACATGATCCTGGGGCCGTAATTCGTTTACAAGAAGTCCGAAAGCTGATTTCAACAGCGGAAGTTTATTGGGAACATTCATTGAGCCCGACACATCAATTAGAAAAACGAGATTTGAAGGCGGTAAGGAAGATTTGTCAATGCTTTTTCCCCTGAGTCCGACATGCAGGAGCTGATGCCTGGTATTCCACGGGCAAACTGCCAGTTCTGTATAAACTGAGAATGGATGCTCCCCCTTTGGTTCGGGATAATCATATTTGAAATAGTTTATCATCTCCTCAATTCTGACAGCATCGGGCGGAGGTATTGTTCCGGAATTAATGAACCTCCTTATATTTGAATATGACGCATTATCTACGTCTATCGAGAACGTTGAAAGCGGATTGTTTTTTACACTCCTGAATCCATTTTCATTGACACTTGCATATCCTTCAGTATTAAAATCATTGTTGAACCTGTTGACAGGCTGTCGTGTGTGATATCCATAACCTGAAGGATCAGCCATAGTAGCTGCTTTTGAAGCCGTCTCCCGCTTTGAACCATAACCGACGACTACCATTTCGTCGAGAGAAACCACCTCTGCTGCAAGCTTCACATTTATGACACTCCTTTCACCAACATTTTCCTGGACAGTAGTATACCCTACACAAGAAAATATGAGGACCTTGTCCTTTTGCTCCAGAGTTAGTTTATAGTTTCCATTAGCATCAGTAATGGCACCCTTATTGCTGCCTTTTACTGTTACGCTTACACCGGCCAACGGCTGTCCGCTGTTGTCGGTAACTTTGCCGGTGATTACCCTTGATTGCGTGAAAGCGACAAGGAACATTCCAAGGATCGCTATTGCAAGAATTGTTAAATTGTTTTTCATATTTTTAATATTTAGGATGAATGTTTCTCATAGGATGCACGGATCTCAGGAATTCCATAAAGAATTCAGCATATTTTTGTAATTGTTTTAACTTTAACGTGGAAATCTGCGGGTATCAAAAAGGTTCCGGGGGATGATCCAGAACGATGGAGCGATGGAGAGATGGACTCTGCGAAACTCTGCGGATTTAAATCAGCGAAAACCTGCCTGCCGGCAGGCAGGTCTGCGAGAACCAAAAAGGTCTGGGAGATGATCCAGAACGATGTGTAAATAAAAGAATTATTCAGACTTTCAGATTCAATACTGATGCTATTCAAAATACCAGGCAGAAAAAAACAATCAGGAGATGAGGAACTACTTAAGGCATTCCGTTCGGAGGGTGACCTTGAAGTCCTTGGCGAACTTTACTCCCGGTATATGCACCTGGTTTATGGGGTTTGCCTTAAGTATCTCAAAGATCACGAAGAATCAATGGATGCCGTTATGCAGATCTTTGAAAAGCTTCTTGTCGAAATACCTGATCATGAGATCAATAACTTCCGGAGCTGGCTTCATGTCGTCACCAAGAATTTTTGCCTGATGAAGCTGCGGTCACAAAAATCGAATAATGAAAAGTTTATCGAATGGCAAAAAGAAGAGTTTGCTTTTATGGAAAACGGGATTGATCTGCATCCTATAGATAAAGATGAAAAGGAGATTGATGAAGCGCTGGAGGATTGCATATCAAGATTAAAAGAGGAGCAAAAGGAATGCATAAAACAGTTTTATTTTGACAACAGGTGCTACAATGAGATAGCCATCAAGATGAATATTGATGAAAAAAAAGTGAAAAGCTACCTCCAGAATGCAAAAAGAAATCTGAAACTTTGTCTTGAGGAAAAAAATGTCAGGGAAAAGTAAACATAGAAAAGATCAGGTAACTGATTTCAACCGTTACCGCACCAACAAAATGCCGGACAGGGAGAGGAATTCCTTCGAACGGAACCTCCAGCAGGACAAGTTTGCCGAGGAGGCTCTGCAGGGGTTTGAAGGTATTGATCCCGAGCAGGCAGAAGCTGATCTGGTCAAACTTAAAAAAAACCTGAAACAAAGAGTTTCCGGGAAACCTCAAGTTACCTGGTACAGGATTGCTGCGTCGGTGGCAGTACTGATGATCCTGTCTTCCATTTTTATAATTCTTGAAAAAAACAAGCCTGAGCCGCAATTGTCCTACTCTCCGGTTACCAGACATTCAATAGAAATATCCAGACCACTTCCACTGGAAAAGCAAACTGAGATTCAGGCCAGACAGCCGGACTCTTTCACAGAAAAACAGGCTGCTGAGAAGGCTGCTGATATCAGGCCAAATCTACAACCGGAAGGTCAAAAAACTGTGGTTGAGACAGTGACTAAAAATAAGCAGGCAAAAGAATTGGTAAGGGATGAAAACCGTGAAGCAGTAAGCGTTGCAAAAGCAGTTGAGCCCGACCTTGTCAGACAGGAACCGCTGACTTCAAGATCTGCGATGGCAAAGAAGTCTTCTCAATCCTCCGGAGTCATCAGAGGTAAAGTCATCTCAGCCGAAGACAATCAACCGGTTCCGGGAGTCACCATTAATATAAAAGGTACAAACAAAGGAACAGTTTCCGATTCAGGAGGTAATTTCATTATGGGTGCAGAAGAAGTTGAGGGAAAGACTCTTGTTGCCAGTTTTGTAGGAATGTTACCAAAGGAGTTCAGGGTTATTGGAGATTCCAGTCTCGAAATTAAGCTTGAACCATCTTCAATGGCATTAAGCGAAGTGGTTGTTGTTGGTTACGGGGTTGCCAGAACGGATACTGACGAAGAAGAAGCAACTACAACCGGTTACATTCCTCCCCAGCCCGTAACGGGGAAAGCGGGTTTTGAAAGGTATATTCAGGATAACCTCAAACGCCCGGATGATGCTACCACAGGCCAAAGAGTGGTGGTGGTAGTAGGTTTTCTGGTTCGCACGGATGGCAAAGCCGACAGTATAAAGGTTATAAGGAGTCCGGCTGAAAGTTTTTCTGAAGAAGCTATCCGGCTTATAAAGCAGGGGCCTGCCTGGAAGCCCGCCGAAGAATACGGTAAGCCGATTGAGGATAACGTCAGGGTCAGGATTGTGTTTAAGTAGGGAACAATTTCCCGGGTTGCAGGCTTTGCCAGCCATAGCCGACCGGAGGGAGGCGAAGGCTGGTTGCGGATTGCAGGTTGCAACCTGCAACCTGCAAAGTGATGTTATTAACCAGTTGAAAAAAATCAATAATAAACTTTGCTGTTTTGACAAATATTGACATATTTTGTCAAAAAGATATTTGTCAGAATGGAATCATTTGGTGAAACCATAAGAAGATTGCGGCAGGAAAAAAGATTACCACTTCGTACAGTAGCTGCTTACCTCGAAATTGACCAGGCAGTATTGAGCAAGATTGAACGCGGACTACGCAAACTATCCAGGGAAAATGTCCTTAAGCTTTCCCGCTTTTTTAATGTCCCGGCGGATGACCTGCTGGTATCCTGGCTATCGGAAAAAATCCTGGATTGCGTTTCAGATGAGGATATTAAACTGAAAGCGCTTATGGCGGCAGAAGAAATTGCAGCTTATGAGATCAAAAACAACATTAAAGCCTTAATCCGACCTGAGCATCTTAAGCTGCAACAAATATTATCGGATTACTTTAATTCGCAAACGAGGATTTCAAGAGCGTGGATTTTCGGATCTTTTAACAGGGAAGATTTTAATGTAACCAGTGATATCGACCTGCTGATTGATGTCGCTGCCGGAAAAACGTTTACCCTTTTTGATATTTCTGATCTGAAAGAAGACCTTGAAAAGGCAACTGGTGTCAAAATAGACATTGCGATGATAAATGCATTGAGTCCCGCATTCAGGAAAAATATTAAAAACGACCTTCAACTTATTTATGAAAAGAGATAAACACTCTGATAAAGAGCGTCTTGAACATGTGCTTCATGCAATAAGTCTGATTGAAGCCTTTACGATAAATCTCACCCGTGAAAGATTTACTGATGATGAAAAGACAACATCTGCCTGTCTTTTTCAGTACACAGTTATAGCTGAGGCGATCGGCAGGATAGATCCGGCAGTTCTGGAAAAGTACAATTACCCGTGGAACAAAGTCAGATCGTTCAGGAATTTTATCCTTCATGAATATCATGCCATCGAAATGAGCGTAATCTGGGATACCACCAAAGAGATCCTGCCGGAATTGAAAAAACATATCCTTGAAATCATAAATAACGAATTCTGATATGCTCAGAAAGAATTTTACAAAAATACTTCTTATCGGCAATTTTATAGCGATTGCTGTTATCCTTAATCTGAAGGTAGCGGCAGGTCAGTTAATAGATTCAACTTCAATAAAAATAAATCCCAGGCTCAGCTTCTATTCATTTGAGAGAAGCGGGGAGATTTTACTTCATGTACCCCCTTCACTTAAGGGAACTTCTCTGAGTATACTTTTGAAAATAGATGATTCTGAAGTAAGTACCTGGAAAGGTATTGCAGGTAAGAATCCTCTGCGTCTGCCCGTTAATTTCGAACTTGCTCCTGATGATCATATCGTTAAGGCTGAAATAGTATCTTCAAGGGGAATTAAATACAAGGCCACAACCACCCTCACAGTTCTGTCCCCAAAAGTCAATGAAGTAAAAACCGACAGGTTAACAGGTGGACTTATTGTGAACCGAAGAGTATTTGTTCCTTTTGGATTTTATTGTTATTCACCTGTTTACCCTACCCTTCCCGAAGAAGAAGCTGTAAAGGGCTTCAACATGATTTCTCCTTATCAGAAGATCCTGCCTGAAACTTTTAACGAAAGGAAGTCATACATGGACCGCTGCGCAGAGCTTGGAATGAAGGTTCATTACAACCTGCTTTCGGTTTCAGGAGGAGGAGGTGTCAGTTCATTGATCGAGGGCATCACGGAAGATCAGAAAAGGGAAAGATTAAAGGCTGAGATTTCTGCCTTCAGGGATCACCCTGCCCTTCTTGCCTGGTATATCTCGGATGAACCAACCGGAAACAAAATATCACCGGAACAACTTGAATCTATTTACAGGATTGTCAAAGAAGCAGATCCCTGGCATCCGGTCTCGATAGTATTCATGGCTCCCTTCCTGTCGTCAAAAAAATATGCCGGTGCACTGGATATTGTAATGGCTGATCCCTACCCGGTTCCAAACGGGCCGGTAAGCCAGGTTGGAAATGTTGCAAGCCAGTTAAGAGCAGAATTCAACGGGAAAAAGCCCGTATGGATTGTGCCCCAGTCTTTCGGAGGCGGCGAATGGTGGGGCCGCGAACCGTCAATCCAGGAAATAAGATCTATGACATACCAGGCAATCATTGACGGGGCCAGGGGGATCCAGTATTTTGTCAGACACGGACTTAACTCGTTCCCAAAATCGACGGCCACATGGAATGAGTGCGGGAGAATGGCCCTCGAGATTGCCGAGATAACTCCCTGGCTGCTGTCAGATGAAGATCCTCTGCCGGTAAGATCCGGCTCAGGTGATATTCTGGTCTCTTCAGCCATTCACGATGGACAGCTTCTCGTTTTAGCTGTCAATACTGTCAATTCACCCCGCAGAGCTGACATAAGGATAAGCGGATTATCCGCGCGTCCGGCCAAAGTAATTTTTGAGAACCGTAAAGTCAATATTTCCGCCGGCAGCCTTTCTGATTATTTTCCTGCCTATGGTTCACAGGTTTATGTTATAGATCTCAAAACAGGTAAAGATCCTGTATCCCCTTACCGGGATAATCTGACTAATGATCCCGGCTTTGAGGATATTTCAAGTCCCGGGGTTCCCGCCTCTTGTTACGCGTGGAATGAAGGGGACAGGGGAGCAACTTTCTTCGTTGATTCCCGTGAACATTACGAAGGCAACCATTCATTGAGAATGACCACACCCGTGATGGACAAAGGCAGCAGGTTGAGATTCTTCCCGGTCAAAGTCTCAAACGGCCGGACATATATGATCTCGATACGTGCAAAGACAGATGTTTGGATCAACAATTCCGGAGAGTCAACCTTAAATATTGGTTATCCCGTAAACCCTGATGTAAAATACCCTTATTTTGAAATAGGATTTGGAGAATTCGGGAAACAAAGATTTTATCCTCAGGGCGAATGGCAGGAATTTGTAACATCTGTTACAATTCCGGCGGACAATACCCTGCCTCCCCGGATTAATGTGGTTTTACGCCTGCCCGGTGCAGGAACAGCATGGTTTGATATGCTTCAGGTTTTCGAAGCCACAGATATTTACAGGAGCGTTAATCCGGAGTTCAGTGAAAGCTGGAATACGGTGAGGTAGCGAGAGCGAGGGGAGAGGGGGAGAAAGGGAGAAAGGGAGAAGGGGAGAGAAGGGGGAGAGGGAGAACTCTGCGAGACTCTGCGGATTTAAATCAGCGAAACTCTGCGAGAACAAAAAAGGTTCAGGTAGATGATCCTGGAGCGAGGGAGCGAGGGAGCGAGGGAGCGAGAGAGAGGGAGAAAGGGAGAAAGGGAGAAGGGGAGAAAGGGGGAGAGGGATATACTCTGCGAGACTCTGCGGATTTAAATCAGCGAAACTCTGCGAGAACGTTTAAACAAAATAATTAACATGAATAAAACAAATCTGTCACTGTTTTTTGCAGCAACCCTGGTAATCTCATCATGTATGAATCAGCAGCAAAATAAAAACTACTCCGGAAATGACGGCCCTTTGATGCAGAATGCCTACATCAAACTGCCCCTGGGTTCCATCAAGCCCGAAGGCTGGCTGAAATCCCAGCTTCAGGCCCAGGCTGAAGGACTTACAGGTAATATTGACGATTTCTGGCCTGACCTCGTAAACTCCTCCTGGAGAGGCGGCGAGGGTGAAGCATGGGAAAGAGGTCCGTATTTCCTTGATGGACTTGTCCCCCTCGCCTATCTGCTCGACGACGGGAAGTTAATTAAAAAAGTAAATGCATGGATCGAACCAATACTTTCAAGTAGCCGGGACTCAGGCTGGTACGGGCCTGAAAAAAATAAGGACAGATGGCCTCTTGCCGTGGCTAACAAAGTTCTGATGCAGTACTACGAAGCAACCGGCGACAACCGGGCGCTTGAACGTACTTAAAAATTACTTCCGGTACCTTCATCAGACTCCACCTGACTGGCCTGATAAAGACTGGAGGGGTGTCAGGGCAATGGAAAATGCTGTGACGGGTTACTGGCTTTACAGGCAAACTAAGGAACCCTGGATTCTTGAAGTAGTGGAATCAATTCAGAAAAACAGCTCCGACTGGACTTCATACTATGAGAATTTCCCCTGGGATTCTGCTGCATCGGCTAATAAGAAGATTCCCCTGAACTGGGGTCCCGATGGTCTGACAGCACATGTTGTAAATAATGCAATGGCAATAAAATATCCCGGACTCTGGTATCAGCAATCAAAAGACGAACGGTTCAAAAAAGCAGTCTACTCGGGAATTTCTAAGTATGATCTGAACCATGGTCAGGCAGGCGGCAGATTTTCAGGAGATGAACATCTTTCAGGAAAGAGTCCGGAAAGGGGGACAGAGCTATGTTCAGTAGTTGAGTACATGTATTCTCTCGAGGAACTCTATGCTATTCTTGGAGACAACAGTCTGGCTGACCGGCTGGAATTACTGACATTCAATGCATTGCCAGGGACAACCACCGCCGATATGTGGGCGCACCAGTACGATCAGCAGTCGAACCAGGTGCTTGTGAACGGCGACAAAAGAACATGGAGCACCAATGGCAACTATTCGAACATTTACGGACTCATGCCGAACTTTGCCTGTTGTCTTGCCAATATGCATCAGGGCTGGCCAAAATTTGTGGAAAGCCTCTGGATGGCTACAAATGACAACGGGCTGATTGCCGTTGCCTATGCACCATCAGTTTTAAAAGGCAAAGTCGGAAATGGTACGGATATTACTATCCATGAGGAAACAAACTATCCGTTTAATGGTACAATAAAATTCAGGATAAGCACCGTTAAACCAGTTAGTTTCCCTCTGTATTTAAGAGTACCCGGATGGGCAGACAACGTCGGGATCGTATATAAAGACAAAACTGTTTCAGGGAAAGGGGGTTCCACTGTTAAAATCGATACCAGGTGGAACAACGATGACGTGATTACGATGAATATTCCCATGAACCTCAGGGTCGAAAAGAGGTACAATAATTCCCTGTCCATCCTTCGCGGTCCGCTCTATTTTTCATTAAGGATTGAAAAGGAGTATAAAAGTGTTAAGATCAACTACGATAATTTTAATTATAAAGGGAGTGTTGATTGGGAGATTTATCCTCTGAGTGCCTGGAATTACGGGCTGATGATCAATAGAAATGATCTCTCGAGAGGATTGGACGTTATTGAGAATAAAGTAACTGGTCTGCCATTTGCCGATAAAGGTGATATGATCTGGTCGGCCGATTCCTCAGGATATATACCATGGGACAAGGATGCGCCAGTTGTAATCACCACACGGGGAATGAAGATCCCGGGGTGGACATTAAAGGACAATTCAGCTGATATCCCTCCACGTAGTCCCGTCAAACCTGAAGGCACTGCAGAGGTTATTCAGCTGGTGCCCTATGGCTGTGCAAAGCTGAGGATCACCGAATTCCCGGTTATTGATATCACACAGGTTGTGGATGTTATCCGTTAAAAGTATCGCAAAGAAATTAAATAGGATCAGTCTTTTCCCTGAGCCATAACTTTTCCTCACTGGAGAGGTGAGGACCAAGTTTATCATAAACTTCAGAATGGTACGAATTCAACCACACAATCTCCTTTGGATCCAGGAGCGATTTATCGATCAGCGATTTTTCAATGTAACACAACGAAACCGTATCGAATTTCAGGAACTGACCGAATTCTGTCTCTTCATCCTCAAAGCACAGAATCAGATTTTCGATCCTGATCCCGTATTCGCCCTCCCTGTAAAGAGCAGGTTCATTCGAAGTCAGCATTCCCGGCCGGATTTCAGTTTTGTTATCAGCCGGACTAATACTCTGGGGACCTTCGTGAACATTCAGACAGAAGCCTACTCCATGGCCTGTTCCATGTCCAAAGTTCAACCCGGAATCCCATAGGGCTCTCCGTGCAAGTGAATCCAGCTGATAACCCTTCGTTCCTGCCGGGAATTTTACCAGGGCAAGGTCGATGTGTCCCTTAAGAACAAGAGTAAAATCTCTTTTCTGCCGGGGTGAAGGGATCCCGACCGGAACCGTTCTTGTGATATCAGTAGTTCCATCCATATATTGACCGCCGGAATCAACTAAGAGTATGCCCCTCTCCCCTATTTCTGAACTCCCTGCAGAACCAGGCGCATAATGAGGCAGGGCGCTGTTTTCATTAAAGGCCGCAATCGTTTCAAACGAAGGTCCGAGAAATTCCTGCTGCCGGGATCTTAATTCCAGCAACTTCTCAGCAAGTGAAACTTCGGTGTCGGCTTCTTTGCCAGGATTGTTTTCAAACCAGAAAAAGAATTTCGTTAATGCAACTCCGTCTTTAACCATTGCATCACCTATGTTCTTAATCTCTGTTTTGTTCTTTATGGATTTAAGTTCTGATGGTATACTTACATCCTCCGTTAGCTTCGCTTTTTTTGAAACTAAATCAAAGAATGCCATTGATGTTGTCGCAGGATTTATCAATACCGAAGCGCCGTCAGTTACGGCAGCAATTATTTCAAATGTATCCTCATAAGGTAAAATGACAATCCCTGAATTGTCAAATTCCTTTGCCAGTCGTGGCGGAATTTTGCCTTCGCCGGCAAAAAGCAAAACCTGGTCCATCCCGATAAGGGCATAGGATAGCAGGAGCGGACTATATTTAAGATCGCTTCCCCTGATATTGAGCAGCCACATTATGTCGTCGGCCGATGCAAGAAAATGATAATCAACACTTTTCCTGATCATCTCTTCACGCACCTCGTTTATCTTTATAAGTCTTTCCTTTCCGCAATATCTTGCTGGATAATCGAAAGCCACTGAGCAAGGCATCGCCGGCCGGTCAATCCAAAGTTCAGTCAGGGGGTCAAAATCGGTTACAAAAACTGGCCCTTGCTTTTTAAGACCTTTTTCAATTCTTCTGAACCGGGACAATGAAAAGATCCTTCCATCAATCCCAACTTTCTGGCCCGGCAGAAAATTTCCAGAAATAAAATCGGGATAATCATTTCCCTTTGAAGCTGAAGGTTTTACAAATTCGAATCCTGACCCATAAAGTTGTTTTTCAGCCTGAATGAAGTATCTGGAATCAGTCCATAAACCGGCAAATGTATCTGTTACAACTACTGTGGCTGCCGATCCGGTAAAGCCTGTGAGCCATTGGATGATGCGCCAATGGTCAGGAACGTATTCTCCAAGGTGAGGGTCAGAGGATGGGATTATGCAGGTGTCGATACTGTTCTCTCTGAGGGCAGCCCGAAGCAGAGCCAACCTTTCAACAGATAAATTCATAAATTCTTGATTTCTGTAACCAGGTTCTGCAGGGTAATTTTTGCATCCCCGAACAACATTCGGGTCTTATTATCAAAAAACAGCATGTTTTCAATGGCTGCATACCCCTTACCCATGCCGCGCTTCATTACGATAATGTTCCTGGCATCACGCACCTTTATAATGGGCATCCCGTAGATAGGGCTTGAAGGATCGTCTTCTGCTGCAGGATTTACAACATCGTTTGCTCCGATTACAATTACTACATCTGTATTTGGCAGATCGGGATTGATCTCGTCGCTCTCAATAAGCTGTTCATAGGGAACATCAGCTTCAGCCAGAAGGACATTCATATGGCCGGGCATTCTTCCGGCAACAGGATGGATGGCATATTTCACTTCCACACCCTTTTCATCCAGTAGCTTGTCAAGTTCATGGCAAACGTGCTGAGCCTGGGCAACTGCAAGCCCATAACCCGGGACTATAACCACCTTCTTTGAATAACTGAGAAGAATTGCAGCATCGGAAATTGAAATTTCCCTGACCACACCTCCTGCAGCAACGTTTGACTCCCCTCCACCGCCAAAAACACCGGCTATTACATTTAATAATGAGCGGTTCATCGCCTTGCACATCAGTACAGTAAGAATAGTTCCGGCAGACCCGACAAGGATACCCCCGGTAAGCATTGCCTGGTTGTTGTACAGGAAACCACCCATTGCAGCTGCGACCCCTGTGAATGAATTAAGCAGAGAGATAACCACCGGCATATCTGCCCCTCCTATGGGCATCACGAACAGAACCCCATAAATAATGGCAATGACGAACATGATGTATATCATTGGAGTAAGTTCAGCGCTGGAAGCCACCTGACGTGTCATTATGAAAACTATGAACCCTATCAGCACTGCAAGGATCGTGAAATTCACATACTTCAGAGCCTTAATTCTCAGGTCGCCGATCCAGCCATCGAGCTTCCCGAAGGCGATCATACTCCCTGCCCAGGAGACTGTACCTATAACAAGACCAAGAAGTATCGCTAGTACGTGTCCGTTAGCCATACCGCTTTTGGCTATGAGTTCAGGGTTGACATGAGGGAACTCCATCATTGATATTAAAGCAGCGGCTGCACCCCCCATCCCATTAAAGAAAGATACCAGCTGCGGCATTGCAGTCATCTTCACCTTTCTTGCTATGATCCAGCCGATTATCGACCCGATAAGAATAGCAACCAGTATCCAGGGTATATTGCCAATTGGTTCTCCGTTTTTTCTATGAAAAAGGATTGTTGCAACAATCGCTAACCCCATTCCGAAAGCAGCAAGCGTATTACCCCTTCGGGCTGTCAGGGGATGGCTCAGCATTTTTAGTCCCAGTATAAAGAGAACGGAAGCAACTACATAGGTAACCTCCAGAATTGAAGAACCAACCTGCAACTGTGAAATTTCGCTCATCCTGTTATAATTAATTGGTTTTAGCCTGATTGATTACTTCTTCCTGAACATCTCAAGCATCCTGTCAGTAACAACAAAACCACCCACCACATTCAACGTACCCAGAACAACGGCAAGAAATCCGACTATCATCGATCCTGTTGACTCTGCATGGCCCATGACAATTATGGCTCCAATGATCACAACGCCATGGATTGCATTTGCACCCGACATCAGAGGAGTATGGAGTATGGCAGGGACATGGCTGATCACCTCAATTCCAAGAAATATAGACAGGATAACAATGAAAATTGCCTCTCTGTGCTGCAAGAAAAAATCGAGAATTTTTTCCATGGTTTATTTTATTTTATATTAAGCATTCTTCGAATCCGCTGACTTACATATTCCCCTGAGTGTACTGCGGTAGTACAATTCAGGATATCATCCTCAAGGTTAAGGACCAGGTTACCGTTTTTATCAATCATGATCTTCAGAAGGTTGATAATGTTTGAACCAAACATCTTGCTCGCATCATAGGGCAAGCCGGAAGGGAAATCGGACCTTCCGATTATTGTAACTCCGTTAACCGTGATCGTTTTATCATTTTGGGTCAGTTCGCAGTTACCCCCCGTGGAAGCAGCGAGATCCACTATGACTGAACCGGGTTTCATTCCCATAACTGTCTCCCTCACGATAAGTACCGGGGCTTTCTTTCCCGGTATCTGGGCTGTTGCTATAATGACATCCGATGCTAATGCCCTATTTTGGATCAGTTCCTGCTGTTTTCTTTTAAATTCTTCAGTCTGTTCCACAGCATATCCTCCGGCAGAAGCATCTTCCTTTGCACCTTCAACCTCAATAAATTTTCCACCAAGGCTTTTTACTTCTTCCTTAACAGCTGTCCGTACATCAAAAACTTCGACAACTGCTCCCAGTTTACGTGCGATTGCCACAGCCTGCAAACCGGCAACGCCTGCACCCAGAATGAGCACCCTCGAAGGTTTT
Organism: uncultured Bacteroidales bacterium; assembly: GCA_963849615.1. Classification (GTDB taxonomy): domain Bacteria; phylum Bacteroidota; class Bacteroidia; order Bacteroidales; family VadinHA17; genus LD21. The sequence continues at coordinate 5,884 of CAWKIC010000077.1, read as the reverse complement.
ATCGTTCCGGCTGCCGTCATGAACATCGGAAAGAATCTGGGCAGAATTGAAGCTGCTGCAAGGACAGCCTTATAGCCTGCAACAGTGCCCATCGACGAAAGTATATCCATTGACTGAGCTCTGGTTGTTCTTGGAACCATGTCGAGGGCAAGGACTGTAAGTCTATGTTTCCGTGCCTGTTCCAGCCATTCCTGGTTTTCAGACGGATTAACGACTGAACACAAAATCTGTCCTTCCCTGAAAGATTTAAGATCTTCGCTCAGCAGGGGATTTATCGAAAGCAAAAGGGCAGAACGGGCTATAACCTCATTTCTTGGAAATATTGCTGCACCTGCAGCCTGGTATTCCTTGTCGGAAACAAATGCCCTTTCCCCGGCTTTTTGTTCAACAATTACCTCTACACCCAGTTTTAAAAGGCCGGCAACTTCTCCCGGCAGCATCGCCACCCTGTTTTCAGATTCCGCTTCTCTGAGTATACCAGTTATCATATTAAATAAGTTTGGAGTTTGGTGTTATAAAATCAACCCAATATAGTAAACAAAACTCTGGTCTAAAACTAAAGTTCTGATTAATTATGTCTTATTTCCCATTTGTCTGATAAGATTTCCTCTGTGGCCCCCTGTGTCTTTTCACCCGCCGTAGCCCCGGCAGAAGGGGTCTGTGCTTATTTTTCTGCAAAGAAATTTCTCAACCAGAATTTATTTGCCTCATTCCTTGAATGAATGGCCTTTGCCCCTCCCCATCCGTGGCGTCCGCCCGGATAGATCATGAACTCAAATTCCTTTCCATCATCCTCAAGTCTTGATATCAGATAAATTGAATTTTGCATATGTACGTTATCATCAACGTCTCCATGAGTCATATAGAGTCTGCCCTTATATTTTTCTGCCCAGGTCAGGGCAGATCCGTCCTTGTATCCCTCCGGGTTATCCTGGGGTGTATCCATAAACCTCTCGGTATAAATATTATCATAAAGCCGATAATCGGTAACCGATGAGCCTGCAAATCCGTGAGTCCAGTAATCCGCACCTTTAGTAAGTGCCAGACATGTCATGTAACCGCCGTATGAGCTGCCGGTGATGCCCATCCTGGAACCGTCAACAAAAGGTTTTGACCGTAGCCATTTTACTGCATCCTCATAATCCAGGATTTCCCATTTACCAAGGGAGCGATGCAGGTAATCGAGGCCTTTTTTCCCGAAATGACCCGATCCCCTGTGGTCAACAGTAAAAGTAATTATACCATTCTGAGCATACCAGGAAGCATTTTCTCCCTGCCATCTGTTGCTGGTTATATTCTTTGAATTCGGTCCGCCGTAAATTGTAAAGACCACTGGATATTTCTTTGTCTCGTCAAAATTGACAGGGTAAGTTATAATTGCAGGCATATCAAAAAGGCCGTCCGAAGTTTTCAGCTTCAGCATTTCAGCCCTTGAATTTTTGGCCGGATCAAACTGAGGCTGCTCAAACTGATGGATAACCCTGATCTGTTTCCCTTTTTTGTCATAACCAATAATTGAACCTGGAGTTGTAATGTTGTTCCAGGTATCAATAAAGTATGTTCCTTTAGGTGAAACACTTACATTATGTGTTCCATTCATCTTCGTAACCTGAAGAAGATTTTTACCATCAAGTCCCACCCTGAAGAAATGATTATCAGTTGATTCAGTACCTGTACCGGTAAAGAATACGACTTTTGCCTCTTCATCTACACGGGATATCTCATTTACCCGCCAGTCAAAGCCTGTGATCTGTGATATTATTTTTCCATCCCACCCGTAATAGTAAAGGTTCTCCCAGTCATTCCTGTAGCTTCTTACAATGAACCCTGTGCCATTCTGCATTACGTAAATATCTTCGTAAAACTCAACCCATGTTTTCCTTTTTTCATTGTAGATCTGGGTAAAATCGCCGGTAGCCGGATCAGCAAGAATAAATTTAATCTCATTCTGATCACGGTTGACGACCTGAATTGCAAGCTTTTTGCTGTCAGGGGTCCAGAATGGCCACGCAATATACTGGTCGACGGTGTAATCAGTTTTTACCCAGGTAGTTTTTGTTGTTGCTATATCGGCTATTCCCATTTTTACCCACGGGTTGGGATCTCCCGCTTTGGGATAAGGCACCTGTTCAAGCTTCCCGTGAATTCCATCCGCTTCATCAAGCCTGTTCAGAGTGAATATTGGAACATCTTTCTCATCAGTACGCAGATATGCTAATCTGGTTCCGTCGGGCGACCACCAGAAAGCGGCATACCGGCTGGGTCTGCCAAGGATCTCTTCCATATAGACCCACGATGCATAACCATTATAGATCCTGTCGGTGGCATCAAATGTCAGCCTTATCTCTTTATTACCTTCAAGATCAAATACATACAGGTCTTTATTTTTTGTATAAGCTATCTTTCTCCCATCAGGAGAAAAACGGGCATTTACTTCCGGCACCTCATCATTTGTAAGTCTTCTTACCGCCTTTTCCCCTTTCTTATAATAAAATAGATCGTCATCCTTTACAATAATCAAACTGTTCATATCGGGACTTATGACATCGTTAATGCCGATAGATGTTCCTTCGGGCAATGATTCTGAAAGTATATCCCTGTCTGATTTTGCAGGAGGAATTTCTACACTTCTTCCGGTTTTTATATCAACACTCTGAATAACAAGTTCCTTTTTGGCATTATATGTCTGAATAAGATAATGTGTATCATCTGCCCAACCTGTAATACGGATCGGATTCCCTCCCCGCATCGGCATTTGAGCCTGTGTCATAGAATTCAAAAAAGGCAGGAAAAACAGGAGAATTGTCAGAATGCCGGTAGATATTTGTTTTTTCATAAAATAGGTTTTAAGGAATTTAAATCACTTCAGGATGGCAAAAGTAAGAATTTTAAGTAAAGTAAATACTGCCGGGTTCCGTAATATAATTTCTCTTCAGTTATTTTCAGACTGGCATTATAAAAACATTATCTTAGGCATCTCAATAATCATAATCTATGAAGCGTTTCTTAAGCATTTCCTGCAGCTCTTTTCTGGTTTTAATTAATGTTTATTGTCAGTCCGTTGTATCGCCCGCAGAATTTTTGGGTTATGAGGAAGGCACTCAATTTACATTCCATTACAAAGCCGTCGAATATTTCAAATATCTCGCCGGAAAATCTCCTTTAGCGGAATACCGTGAATATGGAACCACTTATGAAGGCAGGCCTCTCGGCGTCTGCTTTGTTTCAAGTGAGGAGAACCTTGCAAATCTTGAAGTTTACAGGAAAAACAACCTTATCGGGGCTGGTTTGCTGGAAGGAAAAATCCAGGGCAAACAAATCCCCTTCATCTGGCTGGCTTATAATGTCCATGGAAATGAATCGGCCGGAATGGAGACAGCCATGAAAACACTGTATACTCTGGTAACCGGTTCTTATAAAGGTGCCACCGACTGGCTCAGCTCCTGCATTATAGTTATTGACCCATGTCAGAATCCTGATGGAAGGGACCTTTTTACGAACAGGTTCAGAAACTCGCAGAATCTGACTCCAAATCCCGACGGTAATTCGTGGGAGCATAACCAGGGATGGCCTTCTGCACGTTCCAACCACTATATGTTCGACCTTAACCGCGACTGGGCATGGCAGACGCAAACTGAAACAGTTCAGCGCATCGCCTTTTATAATCAGTACATGCCACAGGTCTATGCCGATTTTCACGAGATGGGAGCTGAATCCACATTCTTCTTTGCCCCCGGAGCTGACCCGTGGCACGAGGTAATTACTCCCTGGCAGCATGAATTCCATAAATTAATGGGTAGCGGCAATGCCGTCCTCTTCGATGAGAGCTCGAAACTTTATTTTACAAAGGAAAATTATGACCTCTTCTGTCCAAGCTTTGGAGATACATGGCCTCTCTTTAACGGAGCCATGGGATTTACATATGAACAGGGAGGAAGTGGCTTCTCAGGACTTTCATATAAACAGGAATCGGAAGATACCCTTACCCTCAGGAAGAGAATAGAAGGGCACTTTACAGCATCTATTGCTACTTTGAAAGTTTCATATGAAAACAGGGAAAAGCTGATTTCGGAGTACAATAATTTCTTTGCCATGAACCGGGATAAACCTGAATTCCGGTATAAGTCCATAATTATAAAGGGAACAAATGACAGGTCAAATCTGGATGATCTGTTAAAATTGCTGGAAAGAAATCAAATAAGATATTCGTATGCAGAAGGCAACGGGAAAAAATTCAAGGGTTTTGACTATGGTTTGAATGCTGAAGGTGAGGTGACAGTTGAAAAGGGAGATATCCTGATAACCGCTTACCAGCCTCAGTCTCGATTTGTCCAGGTACTTTTTGAGCCCGACAGCAAAGCAACCGATTCGCTCAGCTATGATCTCACCGCCTGGGCTTTGCCATATGTGTATAATCTTAAGGCATTTGCGCTCGAGGATAAGATAAAGCCACTGGACGAGAAGACATTACCGGAGACTTCTGCCACCAGCTTAACTGCTAAACCCTACGGCTATGCGATCAACTTTAGCGGGTTTAACGAGATGAAGTTCATTGCAGCTCTTTTAAGCAAAAATATTAAACCCAGGTATGCAGTAAAGCCCTTCTCAGTCAATGGATCCGCTTTTAACAGGGGCAGTTATGTAATAACCCGCGGCGATAACATTAATATGGAACGCAGCCTGGATAAGATAGTTACGGATGCAGCAACAAAGTTTGGGATAAAACTTGAAAGTGTTACATCGGGGCTTGTGGAAAGCGGTAAAGACTTCGGATCGAACTATTCTCCGCTTATGAAAAAGGTCAGAGTCGCAATGTTATGTGGTGATGGCACATCTTCAAGCCAGGTTGGAGAGTTGTGGTACTTTTTCGAGAGGGAACTTGATTACCCGGTTTCACTTGTTCCTACCCCGGGGCTGAAAATGTAGAATTGACTGACTATGATGTTTTAATACTTACATCAGGCACCTATACAAAACTAAAGGATACCATAATGGAGTTTGCAAGGAAAGGCGGTAAAGTGATAGCCATTGAAAATGCAATCTCTGTTTTTGCTGCCGAGAAGTCAACCTCGCTTTTTAAAGCTGTCGAAATGCGGACAACCGAACAGAAGGCGGCTGAGAAAAAAGAGAAGAGTGACGACCCGGCGCTTCTTAAGAAGTTTGAGGATGAAAGAAGGCATACCCTCCCGGATCGGTCAGCAGGGAGTATCTATAAGGTTAAAATTGATGAGACCCATCCATACGCTTTTGGACTTGGAAAGGAGTGGTTTATTTTGAAACGCACATCACCATATCCGTTTCTGGCCACTGGCAGCAATATCGGATATATTTCTGAAAACGAACCCGTATCAGGGTTTGCAGGTTATAAATTTAAAAAGCAGGTGAAGAATACACTGGTCATAGGGTCTGAAAGAATCGGATCTGGCGAAATAGTTTATATCACAGATGATCCATACTTCAGGGCATTCTGGAAAAGCGGCAGGGTTCTTCTGGGTAACGTGTTGTTCAGATGAATCTGCGAAGATCCGCACGATCTGCGGGAAAACAAAATCCTACACTATTTAACCTGGATTTAAAGAATGGGATAGCTTATGAATCATTTGTATCCAACTGAATCGCAATAATTTACATTGGGGCTGTTTAAAAAGCCCTTTTTAACCGCAAAGAACGCAAAGATATCGCAAAGAACGCAAAGCTAAAACACATAAATTCAGCTCTTTGCGAACTTTGCGTCTTCCCTTTGCGCCCTCAGCGGTTAAGGGATTTTGACATTTTCAACAGCCCCAAGTTATTGAATTATGTTTCAGCTAATTAAATAAAAACTGATTCTTAAAATCGACTGCGGGCGAAACCGAGAGTCAGAGTCGGGCTTACAACACGCTTA
>CAWKIC010000076.1:0-57202 GCA_963849615.1 uncultured Bacteroidales bacterium | reverse complement strand
AATATGTCCGGGACGTCCCAGGTCGGAGGGCTTTGTAGAAGGATCAACGAGAGCTTTGATAGTCAGAGCTCTGTCTTTTGCTGAAACTCCGGTCGAAGTTTCGTCACTCAACAAATCAACGGAGACAGTGAACTGAGTTTCGTGTATCGATGTGTTCTTTCCCACCATCAACTCAAGCTCCAGTTCGTCACATCTCTCTTCAGGCAATGCTGCGCAGATCAGTCCGCGACCATGGTTGGCCATAAAATTTACAATTTCAGGTGTTATGAGTTCAGCAGAACAAATGAAATCACCTTCATTTTCCCTGTCTTCGTCATCTACGACAATAAGGAGCTTCCCGTTCTTTATATCTTCAATTCCCTCTTCAATCGTGTTTAGCTTTATATCGTTCATTTTAAATTTGATTTATTGATCTTCAAAAGCAGGATTACGCTGTCGTCCTACAATAATAACTTTATAGAGGTAGTCCTTGATCTTCCTGAAAAACCCCAGGTAAGTATCAATGTTCATTATCACCGAATCGGTCGCTGCTTTATAAGTCAGAAACAGGCCTATCGGAAGGAGGATATAGGTTGATGCCCACATGCCTGCAAAGGTGCTTACAAGATCCTCTTCAACAAGCTTTTCACCTGATAATGAAATGACGTACCAGATTATAAAAAAAAGCACTGAGATTACCGCGGGTGTCCCCAGCCCTCCCTTTCTTATGATAGCTCCGAGAGGCGCGCCGATCATGAAGAAGACAAGGCAGGCAACCGAGAGGGTAAATTTCTTATTCCAATTTATTTCATAACCCTTTATGAATTTAACGTCGTTATGGAATGTTTCGTTTTGTGTTGTCAGGAAGCTTGCACCTTCCTTGATTGTTCCGATAGCCTTTATCAGAACAGTTTTCTTCTCGCCCAGCGTAAGTGAATCGAAAAGGTTTACCGGGTCAAATGGCTGTTTTGCAGCTATTTTTGCTGGATCGGTTTCAGTATGGAGCCTGTCATGAAGGTTTTGGACAGTGTAAAGGTATGAGCTGTTGAACTCCTTGAAATAAGCATTGACCCTGGTACTGTATCTTTTATTAAGTGAGTCAATATCGTTTGTCAGCTGGCCGATCTTTTTCATTGCTGAGTTTGACTTGAACAGATCGATTTCAGTCCTTTCCAGGTCAAAACCCGACAACGACACAACAAGGGTTTGTTCTTTAAAGATATCTTTACGGAAGGGATATTTTTTCCCAGGAGATTCATCTGTTCTTTCAGGCATTTCGTTATACGAATACCCGTTATACAGCACCATCGACATTGCAGTTTCATCGGGGGTGACTCTCATATAACCCGAATCAGCATAAATAACCGAGGTGTTCCCCTTGTTTTCGCGGTGGTCATATATAAAGAGCTTGTCGAGCCGGTTTGTGACCGGATCTTTGGAAGTCACCTTGATGCTGAAACCGTCGATATCGTTGTTGAATGTTCCTGCCTGCAAATTAATGTCGGGACGCTTACGGCGGATGTCGTAAAGAAGGGTTCTTGCCTGCCGGTTAGCATAAGGGAGTACGTTATTTGAAAAGAAAAATGAGATGGTCGAGATAAAGACCATAAGGAATACCAATGGCTTTATGATTCGCTGCAGAGGTATACCGGAAGATTTTAACGCTGTCAGTTCACTGTATTCGCCAAGATTTCCGAAGGTCATCAGCGCTGCCAGTAGTATTGCAAGCGGCAGGGCCATTGGAACAAAGGAAAGTGAAAAATGGAACAGGAGTTCTGCAACTACCTTTATCTCAAGGCCTTTTCCGGCCAGCTCATCGACGTACATCCACAGGAATTGCAGGATAAGTATTATAAGCACAATGAAGAATGTAAGTATGAGAGGGCCTATAAATGATTTCAATATGAATTTATCGAGTTTCTTCAATGCTGATCGATTTTTCAAACTGCAAAGCTACTCGATTTTTAACAAATATAATACCGGACAGAAGTTCATTTTTGTCTTTGTGTTCAATCAGATTAAGGCGCAACGGCGCAATGGCGTAACGGTGCAACGGCAATTTATACCAGGTAAGATTTAGAGGAATTTTAAAAAATGTTATCTTTACCGTAAGTGCTAACTTATAAATTAATTTAATTCGCTGCAAAATGGGCAATTTCCAAAAACTTCGTGTTTGGCAATTAGCAAAAGAACTTGCCATTAAAATCTACCGGTTGACTCAGAAAAAGGAATTATCAAAAGATTTTGGATTCAGAGATCAGATTCAGAGGTCTGCTGTCAGTATACCTTCAAATATTTCTGAAGGTGATGAACTAGGGACTGATAAACAATCAGTCCGTCATTTTTATATTGCTAAAGGGTCTGCTGCAGAGCTACTTACACAGTTAACTATTGGGTATGAGATTGGTTATATAAGCAAAAAAGATGCCGATCAGCTAATCAATGAATGTAAAGTAATCTCAGTTATGCTCATAAGGCTAATTCAAGCCAGAAGTTAATAAACCACAAGTCTTGGTTTTTAACCGTTGTACCGTTACGCCGCTGTGCCGTTGAGCCGTTATATCCCCAGTATTCTCTTCAGATCCGATATTTGAGAATCCCACAGATAGATAGCATCCTCTTTTTCATCAGGTTCTGAAAAGTCGGTTATGAGGAGGGCGAGGTCGCCGGTAAGATCATGAACATGTACTTTGAATTCAAAGAAGTTGGTGCTCTTATCCTCTGTATCTGTCCACTCAAAGCGGACAAACTTGTTTTCCTTTATTGCGACAAGGCGTGCAGGGTATTGGGTTTTGTTCCAGTAGAAGATAAAGGTATCGCCATCAACGGTAACATCATCAGCAAACCATTCGCTCAGACCTTCAGGTGTACTGAGCCTTGAGAAGAGCACTTTTGAGGAACAGTTAAGGGAATATTCAAGTTCGTACTGCATTCTCATGGGATTAATTTTGGTACGCGTGTACTATTTTGCAATATAGAAAAAATTATCAAAAGAAAAAATCATATTGGAATTCAGGCTTTATCTATTTATATTTGCACGCTCAAAAACAGAGGCACTGGCGAGATAGCTCAGTTGGTTAGAGCGCATGATTCATAATCATGAGGTCCGGGGATCATTCCCCCGTCTCGCTACACAGAAAATCAGGCAGTTATGAAATATCAAATCATGACTGCTTTTTTATTTGACATACAAATGAACATACAAAAGCCATTTTAAAGGTAAATTTTGATGAAAAAAGAGCTGTCATTTCTGACAACGTGTGTGGCTAAAACTGCCTGAGCTATTCTGCTGAATTACCTTCCCTGTAAATCTTCTTATCACATATTTAATTAATCATTCGGGTGGTCGGATTGATCAGGTAAAAGATGATCAAGGGCATTGGCTTTTCCAGGAACAAGAAATTTACAATAAAGAATAAGTGAATTTCCTTAATAAAACCCCCAAAAATTTGATGAAACAGCTTAATATTTTGACATAAAGTTAATTTATAGCTTAATTAACAAAGTGAAAATGTATAATTTTATTCACTCGAAACTTGTATTTAGTAATTCATAGTGAAAAGTTTGTATAAAATAATCTAATAAGACTTATAACAAACTTGATTATATGTGAATTATGAAACTTTTTACTGAAATTGTATAACATTTTCAGGAACTTTACTTTTCCCTTTGATTTATGAATGTTTGTTCATTAATTTAATCCAGACAAAATGACAAAATCCAGGCTGAATTATCAGGAAATTAATTGCAGATATAACATTATAGGCTTCTTGATGTTAAGTTTGTTTTTGATAATTATCCCGGGATGCGAAAAAGAACGGTCCCCGATAACAACTCATGTGACCCCAATAGCTCAGACAGCAATCACTTCCGGCATTACTACCTTTCACATAGGTGACAGTTATGGCGGGGGCATTATATTCTATGTTGATGGTACCGGGAAACATGGCCTTATTGCCGATATAACCGATACGAATTACCGCATGATCAAGTGGAGTGACTCTTATTTTCTAAATACTGGGGCAACAGGAACAGCCGTCGGGACAGGCGCAGAAAATACCAGAAAGATCATCGCAGTTCAGGGCACAAAGTACAATTATGCTGCACTCGTGTGCGCCAACTACAGGGGTGGGGGCTATGCTGATTGGTTCCTGCCATCCAAAGACGAACTTTATCTCCTCTATAAACAAAAGATTGCGGGTGTGGTTAAAGGTTTTACATGGGGTGCCTATTGGAGTTCGTCGGAGTTTTATGTTGCGAGCATTCCCAAACGACAAGCCTATGCCTGGACCAAAATCTTCTACAGTGAGAGCGCATTTTACTCCCTTAAGGATCGCGTTTCCGGAGTACGCGCTATTCGTGCATTTTAAAAAGGTGTTAGCGGATACCAGCCGGTTAACCAAATTCTGTTCCCCAAAACTAAGCTAAGTAAAGGTTCATAATTGTTGTAAGAACTGCTAATGAAACACTAAATGTTTGAGCAGTCCAGATGAATCAGAAATAGCTGCTATGAATGATTACGTTTCCTGAAGCCTCTGCTGTCGAACCCCCTATATTTCAAATTTATCTACAACTAAAGTAAACATGAATTTGCTAAGCGCAAATATTACATAGATTTGTAAACACGAATAAGGTTCACTACCCCCGTTCATTCAGTCCTTAATGCACATAATAAATGAATAAAGAAAGGCTCCGGTTACTTGATGATAGAAAGAAGAAAGCCCACTGGCGGAAATGGGGCCCTTATATTTCCGAAAGACAATGGGGGACTGTTCGTGAAGATTACAGCAGTGATGGCGATGCCTGGAACCATGTAACTCATGATAAAGCCCGCAGCTATGCTTATCGGTGGGGTGAGGAAGGGATTGCAGGCATTTGCGATAATCACCAGTTTTTATGCTTTGCACCAGCATTCTGGAATGGCAAGGATTCTATAATCAAAGAGCGTTTTTTCGGATTGAATAATTTTGAAGGGAACCATGGCGAGGATGTAAAGGAACTGTACTACTATCTTAATAATACACCCACCCATTCGTATATGAAGTTCCTTTATAAATACCCACAGCGCGAGTTTCCGTACTATCAACTTTCAGAATTGAACAGCTACCGCAATAGAACCCAGCCGGAATTCGAAATTATTGATACCTTGATATTTAACGATAATGCCTATTTCGATATTTTTATTGAATATGCCAAAGCCGGTACGCACGATATACTTGCAAAGATGACCATATTTAACAGGTGCAGGGACGAAGCCGAGCTTCACCTGATACCTCAGCTTTGGTTCAGAAATACCTGGTCATGGTCCGGAAATAAGGATAAACCTGTAATCAGGGGAACAGATAATTCCTTTCTGCAAATAGATCATAAGGAACTTGGCAATTACTACCTTTACTTTGAGGGAAAACCGGAAATGCTGTTTTGCGAAAACGAAACCAATATCAGCAGGTTGTATGGGAGAGACGGAAACAACAGAACATTCAAGGATGGAATAAATGATTTTATTGTTGAGAAAATCTTTTCTTCAATTAATAGTGAACATAACGGAACCAAAGCAGGCCTTCACTATATACTCAGGATGAACGGCGAGGGAAATGCACGCTTCCTGTTCAGGCTGACTAATAAAGTGACTCATGATCCATTAAAGGATGCCGAATCAATATTCAATACAAGGATTGAAGAGGCAGAAAATTTCTACGGTGATATCCAGGAGAACATCAGCTCCGGCGAGGAGAAAAGGATACAGAGGCAGGCTTTTGCGGGAATGCTGTGGGGGAAGCAGTTCTATTATTACGATGTTCAGCAATGGCTCAAAGGAGACCAGGATTTACATACTCAACAGCCCGAACGGAGTAAGGGAAGGAATTCTGAATGGTTCCACCTTTACAACTCAGATATTATTTCGATGCCGGATAAATGGGAATATCCCTGGTATGCTGTGTGGGACCTTGCTTTTCATACCATTCCCTTTGCCATTATCGATCCGGATTTTGCCAAAAAGCAACTCCTTCTTCTGACAAGGGAATGGTACATGCATCCAAACGGTCAACTTCCGGCTTATGAATGGAATTTCAACGATGTGAATCCTCCTGTTCATGCCTGGGCTACATGGAGAGTATTTAAAATTGATGAGAAGATAAATGGCAATCCCGACGTTCAATTCCTCGAAAGGGTATACCACAAATTGCTTCTAAATTTCACATGGTGGGTCAACAAAAAAGATGAAAAAGGCAGGAACATTTTCCAGGGCGGTTTCCTGGGCATGGATAATATTGGTTTATTTGACAGGAGCATTACATTAACATCGGGCGGAAGGCTCAACCAGTCCGATGGCACCAGCTGGATGGCCATGTTTGCATTAAACATGATGCGGATAAGCCTTGAGCTTGCAAAGACAAATCCCAGCTACCAGGATATGGCCTCGAAGTTCTTTGAGCATTTCCTGCATATAGCAGGCGCCATGACAAAAGGCGGAGTGGACGGTATCAGTCTTTGGGACGAAGAAGATGGGTTTTATTATGATGTGCTTGAAAGTTCTGGCACACATCCTTTGAGAATTAAAACACGATCCATGGTCGGACTTGTCCCTCTATTTGCGGTTGAAGTTCTTGAGCCTGATTTGGTGGCTCAGATGCCAGAGTTCGAAAAAAGGATGAACTGGTTCCTGGATAATCAGCCGGAATTAGCCTCTCTGGTTTCACGCTGGAATGAACCTGGAGTGGGTGAACGAAGATTGCTGTCGCTCTTACGCGGTAGCAGGATGAAAAAGTTGCTTAAGCGTATGCTCGACGAAAACGAATTTCTTTCCCCTTATGGAATCCGATCCCTTTCGAAATATTATAAAGACAATCCCTACTCATTCTTTCTCGATGATGAGCATTTTACGGTGCACTATTCCCCTGCTGAATCCGAAACGGGAATGTTCGGAGGTAATTCAAACTGGAGAGGCCCGATCTGGTTTCCTGTTAATTTTCTTATCATCGAATCGCTTCAGCGGTTTCATCATTATTATGGTGATGATTTCAGGATTGAATGCCCTTCCGGAACCGGAAATTTTACTTCACTTAGAAAGGTATCGGAAGAATTAACCAGACGACTGGTTGCTATCTTCCTTCCTGATGGAAACGAAAGGAGGCCCGCGTTTGGCGAAGAAACTAAGTTTAACAATGATCCATACTTTAAAGAATTTATCCTGTTCCATGAATACTTTGATGGAGATACCGGAAAAGGACTTGGAGCATCTCATCAAACCGGATGGACTGGTTTAATCGCCAAGCTTATCCAGCCAAGATTAGGATAAGTAAAAATAAAACTACACCAACTTATGCTATTTATGGAAGACGGGTTTCTTGCTACAAGAAAATCAGACAATTACACCCGTTATCTTGCAGGTGTTCTTTGTATTCACTGCTGGGGTAAAATGGATTTATCTGTTCGCCGGAAATAATATTTTATTAACCGGATCATTGATACGAGGATAATGAAACTTCCTAACACTGCAACAATCGATGATCCTGCCGGAAAGTCAAAATGAAAAGAAACATTTAAGCCAATAAAGCTTCCAAAAAAGCTTATAACCATTGTAATAATAATTACTGTCTTATTTGATCGCGCAAGCATTATTGCACAAACGGACGGGATAATCAAATAAGAAAAAACAGGGATCACTCCACTGATCTTAACAGCAAAAACAATGGATAAACCCAGCGAGATATAAAACAGGGAATTCCAGAAATTGAAAACTTTAATTTTAGGATTCCCTGACTGGAAGCTTTCGGTAAGTCCAAAGAACTTTTTACGAAAAATAATATGAATAAAAAGCAAAGTGCCAAAAATAATCGATGTACTGGTAATCACTTCCTTATTGACCGACAGAATATTCCCGAATAATACCTCCTGAATGTCAGTATCCCCGTGAGGAGTCTTTGAAATAAGCATAACTGTCGCAGCTGATGTGAAAGCATAAATTATGCCGATAATTGCTTCCAGTTTTAACCGCTTGTCCCTGATATCAATCAACGATATCAGCAAAGCTCCAAGCAGCGTGAATGCCAGGGGAATTGTTGTCAATCCATAACCCAGAAAGACTGCAAACGCACCCCCAAAAGATGAAATCTGGCCAAGCGCCAGATCAACAAAGACGATCCCTCTGCCTACAACATGTAATCCTAAATAGGACAGAAACAAACCGGTTATCAATGAAATTATGAATGCCTGCACCATAAAATTCAATCCGAGCATCTCAAACATACTTTTCGTTTTGTAAATTGTTATTGATCTGATTTCATTGCAAGCTACCTCGATATTAAACTTTCAGAATGAAGCAGTTGCCCAAATAAATACCTATTTTAATCCCTGAATTAACTTGTCAATATTGTAATCAAATAAATCAAAATAATCTTTGATAGTGTCAAATGCTCCGACAGAGGTGCCAAGTATAATGGCTTTAGCACCGGTCTGCCCTGAAACACACCGATGAAGATGATGTAGTAAAATAGGGCGATGAAATGATTGCCTTTATATTGTTGCTTTTTACTTCAGAGATGATTTTTACAAGCTGTGTTGGAGTTGGAGGTATTCCTGGTTTTGGCTCCAGAAAATCAACAATTATCAACGCGAATCGTTTTTCAAAATAACACCATTCGTTATGATATGCGATAATTTTTGAACCTTTATATGGAGACATTTTCGTGTTCCACTCATTCAGTTTCGAATCAATTTTAGTGGTGAAAGCTTTGAGATTCGCTTCAAAAAAGTCTTTATTTTCCGGAGAAATCTTTACCAGGCCGTCACAGATATTTCTTGCAATCTGTTTACCGTTTAGCGGATCTAACCAATAGTGCGGATTTCCATAGATGTGAATATCACCCTCGCCACGATTGATGCTGGATGGTACCTGCATCAATGCAACACCAACAGAAGCATCCACATAGCCATTACTCCCCTTTTGAATTTTCGGATTACGTGAACTTGACAGAAGTTGTGGTGACCAGCCTGTTTCCAGATCTAATCCGACGGTAACAAACATATCTGCTTTTGAAAGTTTGATGATATAGCTTGGCTTAGGATCAACAAAATGCGGATTTTGAAAACCTGTAGCGATAGAAAATACATCTACTTTATCATTGCCGATTAATTCAGCAATACTCTTTAAATCAGTAGTTGTGGTAACTACATTTATCTTTGTTGCGGTAACAACAGAAGTCACAATGCAGAAGAGAGGAATAAATACAATTTTCAGTTTCATTTTTTTCTTATTATTAATATTGATGGGCTCCATGCGTTCCGATAACAAAAATCCACCGCAGCAGGATTTTGTTTTGTTCTCTTTCCACATTACCTGAGGTGGTTTTTCCTTCAATTTCTAATTTCTGAAATTCGGTGGCATACCATCCAATGGTCACCGAATAAGAGTTTTCCCTGGTACTCTCTGAATAGGGCAGGTTCGAATAACTGTACATGCCCGTAAAAAATATTCGTTTTGATAACTGGCAATTGATAAAAGAATACATTCCGAAAGAATTAACAACATTATCTTTCGAAATGTTTGCATTGCTGAACCAGGCTTCAGTCTGCCATGTAAAGGATTTGTAAGTATTGAACTGCACAGGTTTCCATTTGTAAGTAAGGTCAATAGCTGCTATGTTAGTTCTGAAATCAGGATGGTTGGTTCCTGTTATACCTGATAGCCCAAACTCCAGAGTGGCATTTGCCGACAGGTCGAAAAAGTTCTTCAGGTGTGCCAGCCAGAGGTATGTGTTTCCAAAACTTCTCGAAAAACTCGGACTGTTGATTGGACCATCTGTAAGTTGTACCACCAGCTCCTGATAAAAAAGAGAATTTGGAACCAGCCAGTTGAGCGAAACTCCCTCATCATTTATTCCTTCGCCAAAATAATTCTCATATGCATCAGGGAGGCTTATAAATGGCAGGGCATGCGGATGTACAGAATTGATCCTGCCCATTGCACTTTTAAATTTGCCTGCCTTTAGTTGTAAATGTGCAGGTAACGAAAGTGTGGTTATATAACCTTCCTCCAGATCCAGATTGAATTTGCCTGTATCGCTGTCTTTCCCGACTGTCAGAAAGAAATCAGCTCTGGCATAGGGATCTACAACTGATTGAAAAGAAAACTCAACTTCGTTGATCCCTGCATTATAATTCCTTCCGGCATTATTCCGGTATGAGGACTGAAAGTCGCCAATCACACTGATATCGGGGAGTGCTGTGGGAGCTGTTCCTGATCGTAAAGCAGTAACCTGTAATTCTTTATCTTTTAGCTCTTGTTCAATTTGTTTTAATAAGACCGAATCTTGTTTAGGAATCGTATCAATCTGTGACAATAGATTAGCTGGAACTGTTAAAAATAAAGCAGCTGTTATTGCAGTTAGTATCGGGTAACACATTATTGGATTCCTTAATAATTATAAGGGTTTCAACTAATAAAACACTATAACAGGCGATTTGTTGAAGTCAGGCTCTAAAAGTAGATTTCCGGTTTCAAATGTGGTCAGGATTCCAACTTTTTAGAAACGGAGAAAAATAATAGCAACCGTACCGGATTTGATTGTTACTAAAGGTAGCTTAAGAGAGCCTCTGTTACCAAAATTTTAATTTAAGTCCCCCGTTGATGACAAATCCATCGACAGGTGCATAAATGTCCCTGAAAATCGGATTTGTTATTGTTCCCGTATAGATTGTATCAAACTTTGTTTGCCTTATATCTGTAATGTTTTCGAGATTAACGAACAGAGAGAAGTTTTCCCATAGCTTTTCAGCCATCAGACCGAAAATCCAATAACTCCTGCCTGTTGCTCCATCATTTAACTTTTGGGAACTGAAATAATATGCTTCCACGCCTATCTTTAATTTGTCCTCGATTTCGTACATCAGTACGTTATTTAACCGGTGCCTCGCAACCAATGGGAATGCTGTTTTAATGCCATTGTAATGTTGATTTACATCGGCCAGAGTGTAGCCAATAAAAAGTTTGTAATTATTGTAAGTCAGCTTGATATTTGTTTCAATTCCTTTTGTGTCAATAAATCCTTCCGGTTGTTGAAATTCATATTGACCTGAGATTGTTGAATTTAATACTAATGGGTTATTAATTCTGGTGTAAAAAAACAAAGTATTAATGCCTGAGAATGCTTTTTCACTGACTAAAGTATTGAAATTGATATCAAGATTTGCTCCGATTGATTTTTCAGCAACGGTCTTTGAGACATCAATAGGCAGCACATTTCTAAACTGAATTCTTTCAGCATCTTCAGTAAATACAGTCGGAATTTTATAACCCAGGCCACCCCCGATCCTTGTTGTCAGTTTCTTATTTAGTTTTAAGAGTGCAGAGACCCTCGGAAGTGCGAAGAACCCGTATTCATTCTGATAGTCGCTACGGAAACCGGCTTCGACAGTGAATATATCAGTAACACTCCATGTATTCTGAACAAACATTCCGAAAGTTTTGTGGTTATAGTCAACAACCCGGGAAGTGTCTGTTTTTATCTGGGAAAATTTATCTGTCAATAAATTCAATCCTGTCACCAATTCAATTTTTTCGTTTTTGTAAGTGAAGTTCGCCTCACTGAAAGAAGAAAGCTGAACTCCTGAGAATCTGAAACCGGGCATTTTAATGATACGGTCGTAATAACTTACACTGTTTTTTAAAGACACCTTTGATTTATTGTTAAGCTGATGGTCGAGTCCTGTCTGGGTACTGAAACGGTTAGTTATGTTATTTTCAAAATATGAATGCAGGCTGTCCCCTTTACCTTCAATATATTTAACATCTCCTCCGATGCGATCTTCGATTGTACTGTTAAAGCCAATATTAAGAACTGTCTTTTTATTAAAGTATAAAAACATTTTGGGATTAACTGTATAACGATGAAACTTTGGAATTGCAGTCAGACCTGTTTTGGCAGGATCATATGGTGAACCTGCATTATAAGAAGCAAAAAGAGTCATACCTGTTTTATTGAATTTCCGGGAAATAAATCCACTGGCATCAAACCCTGACGCCGATGTCCCGTTAAAAAGGAACCGAAATTCGCTTTCCTCCTCCGGTGTTTTTGAGATGAGGTTCACAAGACCGGCGATAGCGCCTCCTCCATAAAGAGTTGACGTAGCTCCTTTAATGACCTCTACCTGTTTCAGATCGAGCGGAACGATCTGAAGAAGGCTTAAACCTCCGGAGAACCCTGAATATAAAGGCATTCCATCTTTTAATATCTGAGTGTATTTTCCGTCAAGTCCCTGAATTCTTATGCTTGAATTGTATGAAGTAGCTGAAGTTTGCTGAGTTTGAATCCCTGTGCTTTCATTAAGCATCATCCTGATATCCCCGGGTTTCATATTTGCTTTCTCTTCGAGCTCTCCGCCGGCGATTAATTCGGCACGTGTGGGAATATTCTCTATTGTTCTTGTACTTCTTGTGGAAGAAATGGTAACTTCTTCTATTTGTTCAGCTTCATTTTCCATTAAGACAGTCTGAAGCTCTGAATTTGTCAAAGGAAAATTAATGGTGTCTGAACGCTCTTTAAATCCTATGAAACTGAAGATAATGACCTGTTTCCCTCCAGGGACATTTTTAATTTCAACAATGCCGTTGATATCTGAAACTGCACCGATCCTTGTGCCCGGGACAACAGCAGTTGCGCCTGTGAGGGGCTCTCCTGTGTGGCTGTCTTTGATTATGGCTTTAAATATATTTTGACTGAGTACACACGATATATGTAAGAATAGCATAAACAACATTATAAGCTTTTTCATTGCCGTTTGTTTTATAGATCTTTTAAACAGTATTCCTGGTGGTGAAGGCCACCAGAGAATTCAACTAATATCGAAGCTGTTGAAACACTAACTATTTTCTGGTGGTTCCCAGATCGGGCAAAGAAATTCTTATTCATCTCAGGTTCATCTTTTTGAAGCAAGACTTTATTGCTGACCCTCAATTCAAGTAATCAACAATTTCTTCCCATTATTGTTGAATTATAGTCTTTAATCGGGGTTAGCGTAATATAAAAACCTTTAAGATCTCATGAATGACAAAATAAACGAATTTGACAAAAAAGCAGCCGGGTGGGACAATGATCCAATGCATTGGGATCGTTCTGTGGCTATTACAGATCAGATAAAGAAACTCATACCTTTAAAAAAAACGATGATTGCCCTGGAATATGGCGCCGGTACAGGGATTGCCAGTTTCCTTCTTAAAGACTTCCTGAAGGAAATCACACTGATGGATAGCTCATCTGAAATGGTCAGGGTAATGAACGAAAAGATAAAAAGCAAAAAAGTTAAAAACCTGAGACCTTTAAACCACGATCTGGAGAGTTCAGATTATACCAAGGGGAAGTTTGATCTCATATTTACCCTGATGGTCCTTCATCACGTTAATGATGTTGAGAGGATTATAAGAAAATTCTGCAATCTGCTGAATCCGAACGGATACCTGGCAATAGCAGATCTTTACCTGGAGGATGGCTCATTTCATGGTGAAGAATTCACCGTGTATAAAGGATTCGATGTCGCGATTTTATCAAAACAGATAGCAAGACAAGGTTTTAGAGATATTAGCCATACTAAATGCTTTGTTATAGACAAGAAAATATCGGACACAATAACAAAACAGTTTGATGTATTTCTTTTGATTGCAAAAGTCTGAAACCCTGTCTGGCAATCTCCTGATGAACATGTTATATCATCTTCTGTATCTTGTATCGGCAGGACAGGGGACCGCTTTAATTTTTCTGTGTTTATATTGTGCAGCGCAGCTGTCAGTGATTATCATAAGAAAAAGGAACAGTATGAAAATGGTAAGCCACTTTAATTGCGTTGGTTTAAAGAATTGTTTATGAGTCGATTGATTCTTATCCTTATATCCTATCCGGTTCATACTTTAATAAAACTATTTCTTGTAAAGTGCCTGGGTCTGCAATAAAACGTTAAACAGATCGTATTTATTTGAGATTAAATATTTTTGTCAGCGTTTAAAACATCGCATGAGCAACAGGAAAATGCCTTTGAGTTCAAATTGAGAGACTGGATAGATCTTTGGCAAGCACGTTTTCGTTCTTAATCTATGTTTTCCCATGAAAAATTTGACCAAAGTATCATTTTATGTTACAAATGAGGTAGGCTTTGGTAATTAATGGCCCGAACTTTGTGCAAAGAATTTGAATGTATGAACAAATCAACGCTTTCCAGGTTAAATTAATATGAGACAGATGAAAATGTTAGGCGAAACAAAAAAGAGGAAACCTGCTTTATTCTTTATTCTGATAATATTCCTGATTTTCATGTACGCTTGTGCTGACAGACTTTGTTCTGCATATACCGGACAGGCATATATAGGACACGGCACACAGTCGAAGGCTTTAAAAAGGTAGAGACTTCATAGAAGATCAGAACCGCCGGAGTGCTGAAATCAGCTAAGCGACAACCAATTTTGGTGTTGTTTCAGAACGACGCCTGTACCAGGGCATTGTTCTCATACCGGAAATCACTGACCAGGTAAAAATCCATGGAATCATTTTCGATCTGATACTCCCAGTTTCCATTTGCTCCCGGGGTGGAATAGAGTCTTTTTAAGTAAATTTTTTCTCCGGGTGTAAAATCACAGTTTTTCCCGTATGCCGCTAATTTGCCAAAAGTATTGTATAAAGTGGTTTTAATCCAGATCAGATGCATGCAGCCAAGGGTTTCCGGACCCGTATGACGATAATCAACAAACTCGCCAATATATTTTCTTCTGCTTATCAATTCATCTTCTTTTATTACTGACGGAGCTCTTTTTACCGTACTGCATGAGATCATTGAAACCGTAAATACTATTATCAGAAGATATTTCATTTTAGTTCAGCATTTAGTTTGACTAACTGTGTTTAACCTGATAGATCACTATTCTTAAAGATACCATCATGATTTAAGATGTCCTGGCAAAGTAAAGGTAACAAACCTTGCTATCCCTGTCAAGTGACTAATCTTTAATTAGTTGAAATATTTTCTGATTTGCTTTCCACCTGTCTATAAAATCAGCCGGATCATCGTTGTTGAGTAGAGATTGACCCATAAAAAGAAATCATTCATCAAAAAGCCATTGAAATTTGTAAGGAAAATCGGAGAGAAATCGCAGGTCAGGTTATTAAGCGGGTTAAATCATTTATAATCAAAATATTAGTGGAAATAGTATCAATTTAATTCCATAACATCGATTTTGACAAACGGTTGATTTAAAAAGATTAGAATTTAGATTTTGGATTCAAATCAGGACTTTTCGTACCCATTTTATATTGCATTTCAACGTTGAAACTCGCGTTTAAGTAAATTCCTTCATTTCGAAATGGTCCTTCTTAAACGCAAAGTCGCTCACCTGTAAAAACCTATAGGAACATCAGGAATAAAAACAAAAGACCTGAATAGGGGGCTCTTTCTGCGGATATAGGTGTGATCTGCGGTTCTGATCAAGGTCCATGAGATCTTTTAACCACGGAGTCGCCCGGAGTTAAACAGAGTAAGACACGGAGTTTTAAAACAGTGTAACTCTGTCTTTACTCGGTGTAACTCCGTGGTTAATAATTAATTAAAACTAAATATTATTAATATTTGCAAAGGAGTTATATAATAGCACGCAAAGCGAATTTCAAAAACAATAAAGTTATTATGCCTTATAATGGATCGCACATAACTCCATTCTGTCAGGGTATTCTTTTATATTATAAGTCGTTGCCAGGAGATATGATATTGTGAATCAGAATAATAGCAGGCTTTATGATAGAAGTGATATCAGTGACCCGGGAATAATGGCAATAATTGCAGGTTTCTCAAGTTCTTATTTCATAGGAATTGTCTGATCTTATTAAAAGTTAAAGTAATTATGATGAGAATGAAGATGAACCGTGGAGACGGATCTCAAAGGAGAAGAAAGACGTACTACATTGTGGCGATTCTCCTGGCTATTAAAATCCTTGTTTTTATAATTTTACTTTCAGGCCGAACAAGAAACGGAAGTGAAGATACTGCAAAGAATGACCCCTCAACATTTCCTGTCGGAGCATCTGTTGTAATTGAGATGGATGAGTGAAGATTCCAAAAATCATTTGGGTGGGATGAGGGTGCTGTTAAACGGTACCCTTTTTAATTAAAAAGCCGGCATCCTGATATGTTTATAGTGTTAAAACCTTGCAGATGAAAACACTTTGGACAGAATGCCGGCCAGTACAAAGTTACTAAAAACTCAATAATAATTGATTATTGTCCCGTTTACCTCAGGGCAAATGGAGGATTATCCTTTAAATTTTAAGGTTGAAAACGACTAATGACACGTTGAAGAATTATCCAAAGTAGCTGAGACGTGTCAGGCTTTTTTCCCGCCATTGTTAAGCACCAGCCCCAGCAATGGAAGAAATATTGTTTTCAATGTTCTCGATGGATGTATAATCAAATTTGCAAGGCCATACTGTACCAGGTTTCCGGCAAGTGATTTAAAAGGATTGCGGCTTTTCCTGAAAAGTAGTTTTTTTGTAATGTAACCTGTAGAAATACCCATTGTTGCACTAATAAGATTACTTCTGAAATCATCAGAAGTAACCACTTCGCTGAAAACATCTTTAACTACGTTGACCGGTTTGAAGCTTTCGTAAAGTACGTTCAGCTGGTCATTTAATTTGTGTCTTTGTTCATCCACTTCATTTTCAAGAAGAAGGATTGCCTCATTAAGATCGTGGGTGTTATTTATATTATACATGCTTTATTCTATCTGAAAATCCGTTTTATAAAATAGTTTGCTGCAACTTTCTTTAACCATCCACGCATAAAAATATGGAAAATAAGACCAAGTAAAAGATAAAAGGCGGCAACCACTAAAAATCCAAAGTACATCCTGCCTAATACTTCACCCAGCCAGAACGCTAATCCCAGGTTGACAAAAACCAGAAAAATCAGGATAAGGGCACTTACAATAATATCCGGAAAAACAGTTGAAGCAATAGCTGTAACCCTGCTGATCGCTTTAAGCTTCAAAAGTTCAATATAGGTCACACTGAATTCAGTCACCCTTTTGAACAGGGAGTCGATTAAGGTGGAATCTTCATTCATGATTTTGGGAATGTGATTGGGGGAGTTACTTAAACTCTTGTTAATAATTAAAATGGCAGGAGTATTATTGAATTATCATTCTTTAATACCTGCCATTTCGAAATGAATAGAATAGCTTCATTAAAAAGTAATGCCTGATGATTGAATCTTTCACTGCTCAGGCTGCAGTTTCTTTTACCTTTTCTCCCCGTTTGATTCCATCATGCAGAATACCATTGATTTTCTCTTTAAGATTATCAACATAATCCTCGCCTTTATCAATTATTTTTTTACGGGTAGAAGAACCTTTGTCAGGGGCGAATAGAATGCCAAACAATGCACCGGCGGCTACGCCTGCCAGAGCTCCTAATAAAACACTTCCTCTTGACATGATTTTGGATTTAATAGTTATACCTTAAAATATAAAACAAATTTCCACTTTGTCTTTTCTTCAGGACTTACATCATCTTGTTAAAGTCCTGAACTTAAGTCCTGTGGAACCTGGTTGATATTTTAATCAAAATACCTCCCGCGCCAGCCCCTGAACCATTCTGTAAATTTAATAAGTCCGGGGCCCTTAGTTTTCCCAATATTAATCTCAAATAAGATTTAATCTGGTAGTAAAACCGAATTCATGGAAAATAGTTCAATAGAAATGGCAGGAACAGGTTATTTTTTCTAAAGCTGGATTATGCTGAACTTTGTGCCTTAGGCCTTCGTGGCTAAAAAAAAATGATGCCACAAAGTCGCTAAGACGCTAAGAACATTATTTGCATCTCACCACGTGATCTCTTGAGCCCCTCCCAAACCCTCCCCTTGAGGCTAAGGGGAGGGCTTTCTGCCTCTATATTCTTGCGCTACTGCTCCCCTGAACCTCTCCCAATTCTTAAGGCTTGGGTGAGAACCTTAGCACTTGGAATTCAGGTTCTTGCTGGGGGTGTTGAAAAAGTCCTTTGTGAACCTTCGTGATAACCTTTGAGTACTTTGTGGTAAAACATAATTTATTGAACCACAAAGGATCACAAAGTATAACACTAAGGAACACAAAGTGAAAAAGTACAAAAAATCGACTTTTTCAACAACCCCTCGGGGTTAGGGTTCAGAAACTTGGCGCCATTAAAAGACGTATTTAATTTAAAAGAAAGCAGTATTAAAAGACGTATTTAATTTAAAAGAAAGCAGTATTAAAAGACGTATTAAACTGGATTTAAACCCGCTGGCGCGGATTTAACGGAGTGGAGCGGAGTTTAATCCTTGCCCGGACGAGGTTGATTAAGCCACGGATTGCAACCGGGCAAAAGACCATAAATTCACAATTCCGATTTGCGGAAACCACGAACCTGGGATTTCTATTGGATCCTTAAAGCATCTGCCGGGTTATATCTGGCGGCCTTGATAGTCTGATAACTTATCGACAGCCAGCCTATGATCAGGGTGATTATAGTTGCAAGGATAAATATAAACGGACTGACCGACACCCTGCTTGCAAATCCTTTAAGCCAGTATCCCGATCCGAAAAAAGCAACAGGATAAGCCAGCAGAGACGATATGACTATAAGGTATATAACCTCCCTTGAAAGAAGACCTTTCATAGTTCTTATGGAACCTGTCATAACTCAGTTCATTGACAATATACAGGGTAATGAAGAAGAAACTTGCAAGTCCGATTGCAAGGCCGCCGACATTCAATAATAAATAACCCGGCTGTTTCCGGATCTTCCTCAGTCCGTTGATTAAAAAGTTCTTTAGCATCTTGTGTCATTTATTAAAAACAGGGATCTCTTAAAAAAGACGTTAAATTTCAGAAATTGATTCAGACCAGCAGACCAGCAGACCAGCAGACCAGCAGACCAGCAGACCAGCAGACCAGCAGACCAGCAGACCAGCAGACCAGCAGACTCAATTGATTTCTCATTCTGTCTTCAATGAGCTTGCGGGATTCATCACCGAAGCCTGGTAAGCCTTATAACTGACAGTAATAAATGTTATTACAAGCGTCAGCATCGCCGCAGCAATTAACAGGGACGCACTAATGTTGGTCTTGTATACATAATTTTCAAGCCAGCTATTCATAAAGTAATATGCAACTGGTACTGCAATAACAATTCCGATCAGAACGAGCAATAGGAAATCTTTGGCTATCAGTTGAAGGATTGTACCTTCATTGGCTCCGAATACCTTTCTGATCCCTATTTCCTTTGTCCTCTGTTCAACCATGTATGATGCCAGCCCGAACAGGCCGAGGCATGCTATCAGGATTGCCAGTATGGTAAAGAGTGTAAATACAAGACCACGCCTTTCGTCAGCCTCAAACTGCCTGTTAAACCGTTCGGAAAGGAATGTATAGGTAAAAGGCTGGTCAGGAAAAATCTCCTTCCATTTTGTTTCAATAAAACCAATGGTCTGCTGAATGTTCTGTTCACTGAGTTTAATGTAGACTATATTATTGTTAAAGCGATAAATAAGCATCAGTGATTCAATTTCATTATACATACCTGTCTGATGATAATCCTTCATTACACCGATTACCCTTGCACGGATAGTATTCTCATCGCCGAGTTCAACTTTTTTACCAATAGGATCACTCCAGTTCATGCGTTTGGCAAAAGTCTCATTAACAAGAACTCCTGTAAGTGTATCGGATGGCATGTCCTGTTGAAAGTCTCTTCCTGCAACCATTTTAATCCCCAGTGCCTCCACGAAATCATGATCCACAACGGCAAAGTTAACACCTCTTTGAGACATGCCCTGGTCTGTTTCCACATTGAAGATCACTTTCCCGGAACCTTCACCTACGGCTGTGTTCGTTGAACCGACATATTTGATTTCAGGATTGTCGAGGAGTGCCTGTTTCAAAACCGGGTATTTCTGAATCATACCCTGGTTTAGCTGAAGGCCGAGAACATTCTTCTGATCAAATCCCTGGTCCATAGACTTAAGATGATTTAACTGCCTGAATACAACGAGTGTACATATTATCATCACCACTGAAACCGTGAACTGGATCACGACAAGTATTTTACGGAAAAGGCTCCCGGCCGACCCCTGGGTTACTTCGCCCTTCAGGACGGTAACCGGACTGAAGCGTGAAAGGAAAAATGCAGGATAGCTCCCGCCAACAAATCCGACAATAAGAACAGCCCCGAGAAGAGTAAGCAATACAACCGGGCTGTAAATCACACTCAGGTTAAATGATTTTCCCGCAAGGAGGTTAAATTGGGGCAGTAGTATTATAAGGATTATAATACTCAGCACAAGCGAGATAATGGTAAAGAGTGTTGATTCTGAAAGGAACTGCATTATAAGAGTTCCCCTTCTTGAGCCCACAACTTTGCGCATGCCTACTTCGCGGGCCCTGCCGGCCGACCGTGCGGTTGCGAGATTCATGTAATTCATTGCGGCGATAAGAACCAGGAACATTGCAACGATACCAAAAATGTAGACATAGGTTATGCTCCCCGTCGGCTCCGGCTCCCCTGCATTCGTTGAATACAGGTGTATCCTGGTGATGGGCTCGAGAATGTATTCTATCTTGATGTTCAATGGTCCGAAAATCGTTTTCATATGTGCTTCATACATCGCCTGCATTTTGGCTTCGAAGGCTTTTGTATCAAAATTATCAGGGAAAAGGAGGTAGGTATATACACCGAAATTGCCCCATGAGCCAATCTGTTTAGGCAGGTTATTCCTTGAAGCTATAGCATCAAACCGGAAATGGGAATTGGACGGGACGTCTTTTATTATTCCGGTAACTTCAAAAGAAGTGGTACCTGTAGTCAGGGTTTTGCCGATCGGATCCTCACTTCCAAAGTACCTTTCGGCTATTCTTTCCGTGATAGCTATTTTGTTTGGCTCGCTTATTGCATTTTTGGCGTCTCCTTTAATGACCTCACAGGTAAAGATGTCGAACAATGTTGAGTCGACATAATAGAAGTTTTCCTCATTAAATTCTTTGTCCTCATACTTATACAGGGCACGGGGCATGTTTATAAATCTTACAAATGACTGAACTTCAGGGTAATCCTGAACGACCTGCGGACCAAAAGGAATCTGTGCGACAATCCATGTAAACTGGTCGTCAGGTTCTGTTATTTTCGACGATACACGGTATATCCTGTCAGCCTTTTCGTGGTAACGGTCATAGCTTATTTCGTCTGCAACATAAATCACGAGGAACAAAGCGCTTGAAATCCCGAGTGTCAGTCCCAGTATGTTCAAAATGCTATAGCCAAAATGCTTTAATATATGGCGGAATGCTGTCTTAATAAGGTTTTTTAACATCTTGTATTTATTCAGTTAGTGTAAATATTTAATTGGTGTGACTTTATAAAAGTATGCGGTTTCTTTTGTGGTTCAAAATTTAACATGACCATTAACAGAAGATTAACATTATACTCTTATTCTTGATTCTGAAAGTTAAGATAACTATTTAAAACCTGATTGCAGCAAAATCTTTTTTTTGGCGTCTATATTGAGAGATTTTGAATTCAATTTTCTATTTCTATTTGATTATCAATTAATTTATAAATCATTAATATGTTAAAAAACCTACTGACCCATAGTCTTAGGTCTTTCAAAAGACAGCGTGCGTATATAGTTATAAATATTGTTGGACTTTCAATCGGCATTGCCTGTAGTTTGCTGATAGCTCTGTTTGTTATCAGTGAAGCAAGTTATGACAGGTTCAATGTTAAGAAGGACAGGATTTTCAGAGTGGTTCTGAACGGTAAGATCGGAGGGCAGGAGGTTACAATTTTTGCCTCGCCGGCTGTAATGGGTGGAACAATGTTAAATGAGTTCCCGGAAATTGAGGACTTCCTCAGAATGAGTGGAGCAGGTCCCACAGTAATAGAGTATGATAACCAGACATTTACAGAGGATCATCTGATTGAGGCAGATTCATCATTTTTCAATTTCTTTTCAATTCCAGTCCTGGAAGGGGATCCGGCAAATCTTCTCAATGCCCCAAGGAAAGTTGTGTTGTCAGCATCGACTGCAAAAAAGATCTTCGGAGAAGAGAATCCAATTGACAGGTTGATCAAAATAGGTTCTGATACAGCCAGATATACCATTTCGGGAGTCATGGCCGATGTACCGGGAAATTCACACTTTGAGGCTAATATGGTCTCATCCCTGATGACAAATCCCAGAGCCAAGAATCCTGTATGGTTGAGCAACAGCTTCAGTACGTATCTGTTATTAAAACCAAATGTGAATTACAAAACGATCGATGATAAGTTTCCTCAATTGCTGATCAAATATGTTGGCCCCGAAGTTCAAAAATATATGGGTATCGATATGGAGGGCTTTATCAAACAGGGGAACAAGTACAGATATTATCTTCAGAACCTTACCGATGTTCACCTCGATCCGTCAGTACAACAGGAATTTAAGCCTGCGAGCGACCCAAAATACCTGATAATATTCGGCAGTGTTGCAATACTCATCGTTCTGATAGCTGCTGTAAATTTCATGAACCTTTCAACAGCACAGGCCTCAAGAAGAGCAAAAGAAGTGGGCATAAAGAAGATCTCCGGTTCCACAAGAGGGATGCTCATATCGCAATTCCTTTCAGAATCGTTTGTACTGTCTTTGATCTCTCTATTGCTGGCCCTTTTTATTGTAAAGGTAACCCTTCCTTATTTTAATAATTTGTTGGGTGCCAAACTTACGCTTAGTCTTTTTAATGCCTGGTATACAATTCCCGGACTGATCGTCTTTGCTGTCATTGTAGGGTTTCTTGCAGGAAGTTACCCTGCTCTTTTTCTTTCTTCCTTCAATCCTTATGAAGTTCTTAAAGGGAGTACTAAAAACAGTACAAATAACGGACGGTTAAGGAGGGTGCTTGTTGTGTTTCAGTTCGCGGTGTCAATTCTGCTTATTATCGGGTCAATGATAATGTACAGGCAGATAAAATATATGCTTAATAAGGATGTCGGATTCAATAAAGAACAGCTAATTGTAATAAACCGCGCCGAAGCACTTGGAACTAAAATGAAATCTTTTAAAGAAACAGTCAGAGATATTCCGGGAGTTGTAAATATTGCCAGTTCCACAGCAGTGCCAGGACGAAACAATAACAATAATGGTTACATGATTGAGGGAAGAACTGATGAGACATTTCTTATGACGACAAATTGGATTGATTATAACTTCCTGGAGACTATGGGAATGACTATTGTATCGGGACGGAATTTCAATGAATCCTTTACAACCGACCAGCAGGCTTGCCTGATCAACGAAACTGCCGTTAAGAATTTTAACATTACCGATCTTGACAAGGTAAGATTTGTGGAACCCGGCGATTCGGCTCAAAGGACTTATTTACCGGTTCTCGGGGTTGTAAAGAATTTTAATTTTGAATCGCTGCGTAACCCAATTGAACCGTATGTTTTTAAATTTCAGAATGATGGAATGTTCTGGGGGTACCTGACAGTGAGATTGTCTGCACAGACTTATTCAAAAACGATAAATGCTATTGAAACCAAATGGAAAGAGTTCGTATCAAACTCCCCGTTGCAGTATTACTTTGTTGATGAGGACTTTGAGCAGATGTATTTCCAGGAAAAGCAGAATGCGCAATTGGCTGTGATATTTTCTGTTCTGGCAATCTTTGTCGCTGCCCTCGGACTTTTCGGACTTACCTCCTTCACTGTTGAACAGAGAACCAAGGAGATTGGTGTAAGAAAAGCAATGGGTTCATCGATAGCCGGCATCTACTTTGAAATTTCAAAGGAGGTCTTCATCCTTGTTTCAATTTCTGCCATCATAGCATGGCCCATAATTTATTACGTTGCAGATAAATGGCTGGAGAATTTTTATTACAGAATTAACGCCGGCGTTTTGAGCCTGTTCGCAGGATCTACTGATTGCCCTTGGAATTGCACTGCTTACGATAAGCTACAGGATTATGAAAGCGGCACGGGTAAATCCCGCCCAATCGCTTAAGTACGAATAAAAGACTTTGAAAGTATGTTTAGAAATTACCTTCTTGTTGCGTTCCGGAATCTACTGAAAAACAGGCTTTTTACTTTCATAAATATTCTTGGTCTCGGGATCGGGTTATCGGTATGTATAGTTGCATTCTTCAATCATATGTTCAATTTGAATTTGACCGGACACACGAAAATTTCGATGAGATATACAGGATAACAAGTTTCAGGGATATGCAGGGAAGGGAGCAGGAACAGGGAGTCGTTCCTGCGACCCTGGGACTGGAGATAAAGAAGGACATTCCGGGGATAGAGAGAGCCGCCAGATTATGAGAACCGGATCACCCGTCAAGATAAAGGATAATATCTTTCCGGCACAGATTTCCTATATCGATCCTGAATTTCTCGATATTTTTACATTTCCCCTGAATTTACGGTGAAAAAAATACGCTCGACGAGTCAGGGTAATGTCATTGTCAGTGAGTCGATGTCGAAAACACTATTTGGGGATGAGTTCCCGGTCGGCAAGATGATTTCGGTCATTAACGATCAGAATAAGGAATTTACCTTTACCGTTGCCGGAGTTTTTAAGGATCTCCCTGAGAATTCGAGCTTCCGCATCGATATACTTTCACATTTTGACAACTTTTTACTTATGTGGAATGTAAATGATGCAGACTGGAAATTCCTTACAACCTGCATCTTTGTTCAGATCCCGGATAAATCACTTCTCTCTTCGATATCAACAGGATTAAAAGAATACCTGACTGTTCAGAACAAGGCGCGTGAAGATTTCAAGATAAACCGGTTTAACCTTGTCCCGCTGGATGACGTAGGAGAAAACACAAGGAACATCTGGTCATCAGGCCTGTTTCCGTCACTTCACCCGGCTGCCCTTATGTCTCCGCCGATAATGGCACTCTTTATTTTGCTGATCGCCTGCTTCAATTTTGCGAATACCTCAATTGCAACATTCAGTAAAAGACTTAAAGGAGATTGGATTACGAAAGACATTTGGGGGCCAGAGGAGACAGCTTGTAACCCAGTTCATGATTGAGACCCTGATTGTATGCCTTCTTGCGCTTTTTACCGGAATTCTGATCGCTGAATTTCTTGTTCCTGCCTACAGCAGCCTGTGGGCCTATATGTCGATAAAACTGACATTTACGGATTATGGTTTTTTCTGGGTATTTCTGATATTGCTCTTACTTGCTCACCGGTTTTGTAGCAGGGGTATATCCCGCTATTGTTTGTAAGTTCATTCAATCCCTCGGCCGTACTTAAAGGCACCTCCACCTTCAGGGGATCAGGAAAGCTGTCAACTGTTCTTTTGACCCTTCAGTTTTCCATATCAATAACCGCACTCGTAATGGGCCTTGTTTTTGCAA
Organism: uncultured Bacteroidales bacterium; assembly: GCA_963849615.1. Lineage (GTDB taxonomy): Bacteria > Bacteroidota > Bacteroidia > Bacteroidales > VadinHA17 > LD21. The sequence goes on along the minus strand of CAWKIC010000076.1, from coordinate 31,824 downwards.
AGAATGCTGATTATCAGAAAACCCTTGATCTTGGGTACGACAGGGAAAAATTGCTCATTCTTCCGATACCTCCGGAAAACTACGCCTCCCTGAGAACTGAAATACTTACCAACCCGAAAGTTATCTCAGTCGGAGGCACCCAGAATCATATTGGTTTCGGCAGTTATCGCAGACCTGTTAAAAATGAAGAAAAGCAGCTGGAAGTCGACGTTATGGATATAGGACCGGAATATGCGCAAACCATGGGACTCAGGCTTATTGAAGGGCGTCTTTTTGACGAATTGAGACTGGAGGCAGACCGTGAAAACGGATCAATAATCGTGAATCAGAAACTCGTGAATGACTTTGGCTGGAAAGAAGCGACAGGGAAAGTGGTAACGCTTTACGACACGACCAGGCTTACGATAATTGGTGTTGTAAAGGATTTTTACCTTAACGGCCTCTGGAATGAAATTGAACCGACCATGGTCCGGCTGGTACGAAATGAAACCTATTATAATCTTGCAATAAGGGCAAATGAAAGCGACCTGTCTGAAGTTCTGGAATTTTTGAGGGCAAAATGGAAGGCCATGATCCCGAACAGTATTTTCGGAGGAATGACACAGGAAGATGTTATGCAGGAGGAGAAGGACATAAACTCAAGTATCATGAAGGTCAATGTCTTCCTGGCCATAGCTGCAACCCTGTTATCACTGATCGGAATGTTCAACCTGGTATCGCTTGACATCATCCGCCGGACAAAAGAAGTTGGAATAAGAAAGATACAGGGTGCACCCGTTCCCGTCATAATGTTCCTGATGAGCAGGAAATTCCTTATTATACTCTTCATTGCATCAGTTCTCGGATGCGCCGGGGGTTATTACATGTCGACAATGCTGCTTGACAGCATCTGGGATTACTTTGTTGATATAAGGGCTGGCTTGCTGATAGTCTGCCGCCCTTAATAATGATAGTGGCAACAGTTGCTCACGATCATCTTTAAGATAGCGAGGGCAGCGATGCGGAATCCGGTTGTTTCACTGCGGTATGAGTAATACTGCTGACGCAATAGAACTCTTTATTCTGTAAATCAACAGGTATGCAATATTTACATTGGGGCTGTTCAAAAAGTCCTTTGTGAACCTTCGTGATAACCTTTGAGTACTTTGTGGTTAAACATAATTTATTGAACCACAAAGGATCCCAAAGTATGCTACTAAGGAACACAAAGGGAAAAAGTCCAAAAATCAACTTTTTCAACAACCTCAACTTAACTAAGTCGAATTACGGCTCTATCTGTTTATGTTAATACATTTTATTGATAAGCTGACCGAATTCGTCACGTTTTTTGAGCGGAAAGCTGTGGCACTTGCCATCGCGGGTCACTAAATTTAATCCCTTGACAGAGAATAATCCCCTGCTGAAGTAAATTACTTCAAGTATGTTGTCGAAAAGGATCTCAAGATTGAAATTCTCAAACTCCTCCTTAAGAGACTTGAAATAAATGCGCTGATTTGTAACGATAAACTTACCTTCAATGGTCTTGTTTTCGACGACCTGGTTTGTATCCCCTGCCTTCAGGACTACCTCGTTTGCATTTAATTTGACTGTCATGATACTGAATTTTTAAAACACCTTAATACTCAAAATTATCCTTCGTCCAAACCTTTTTTTCACTATAAAGACGGACAACCTGGTCCAATGTTGCACCGGAACAGATAAAAAAATGTTAAAATAAATGTCTAATAATTGGACACATTTTAATTTTTATTCCGTCCTTTATAAAAAAGAATCTGATGATCAAAGGCACACTGCTTATTGTTGATGAAGACAGGGACGATCTGAATGCCCTGGAATTGGTTACAGAAAAGGAATATGAAAAAGTCCTGACACTGGTAAATCCGAACAGGATCCCTGAAGAGCTGAGAAGGAATGAAGTTGATGCAGTGATCCTTGACATGAACTTTAAAGCCGGCCTTCATAATGGAAATGAAGGTCTCTTCTGGATGAGGGAGATATTTAAACATGACGCCAATATAAGTGTAATAATAGTTACAGGTTCAGGGGATATTGATCTTGCAGTGACGGCCATAAGAGAGGGGGCAATCGACTTTATCCTGAAACCGTGGGATAAGTCACGTCTGCTGACCACCCTCGGTGTCGCCTGGAAACTTCGATTATCAAGGCTTGAGACAGCTTCTCTAAAGAATGATAACAAACAGTTAAAGAGAGAGATAAACAGTGCAGGAGAGAAGATTATCCTCGGAGCATCCCCTACAATGATAAATGTAATGAACATTGTCAGAAAGGTTGCCGGTACCGATGCCAACGTCCTTATAACTGGCGAAAACGGGACAGGAAAGGAACTGGTTGCAAGGGAAATACATAATCTGTCCCTTAGAGCATCAGAGCTTATGGTCGCTGTTGACATGGGTTCCATTGCAGAATCACTTCTTGAGAGTGAACTGTTTGGTCATGTAAAGGGCGCCTTTACAGATGCCAGGGAGGACCGCAAAGGTAAATTTGAAGCCGCGGACAATGGAACCTTGTTCCTTGACGAAATAGGCAACCTTTCCCTTCAGTCACAGTCAAAGCTGCTGAGCGTTCTGCAGAACAGGCATATCGTGAGGGTCGGGTCGAACCGGCAGATCCCGGTTAACATACGGCTGATATGCGCGACAAACTGTGATCTTGCGCTGAAGGTGAGGGAGGGGAAATTCAGGGAAGACCTGCTTTACAGGATAAACACAATAATGATAGAGGTTCCTCCTTTACGCGACAGGGTTGACGATATTCCGGTACTTGCGAATTACTTTCTGAGGATACACGGGGAGAGGTATGGCAGGAATCCCCTTAAGTTCAATACTCACGCACTTGAAAAACTTGCCAATCACGACTGGCCGGGAAATGTACGGGAGCTTCAGCATTCGATAGAAAAGGCTGTTATATTAAGCGATTCGCAGGTGATTAAGCCCTCTGATTTTTCCTTCAGCGCCGGGCAGGGAAAAATAATTCAGGATGAGGAGGTTACCCTTGAAGAAATGGAGAAAAGGACCATAAGAGATTCACTTAAAAGACACAGGAATAACCTGAGTATTGTGGCAGACAGACTTGGAATAACAAGGCAGACTCTCTACAATAAAATCAAAAAATATTCATTATAAAGCTTAGGGGCTGTTGAAAAAGTCCTTTTTAACCGCAAAGAACGCTAAGATGTCGCAAAGAACGCAAAGCTAAAGCACATAAATTCAGCTCTTTGCGAACTTTGCGTTTCCCCTTTGCACCCTCTGCGGTTAAGGTATTTTGACTTTTTCAACAACCCCTAAGTTCTAAACTACAATCTGGCCGTCAAAGAGGTTAACTATTCTGTGAGCATAGCCTGCATCCCTGTCTGAGTGGGTTACCATAATAATCGTTGTTCCCTCCTTGTTAAGTTCAGACAGCAGGTTGATGACCTCAATACCATTCTTGGAATCAAGGTTACCTGTGGGCTCATCGGCAAGGATCAGCTTCGGATTTGCAACAACGGCGCGGGCAATGGCAACTCTTTGCTGTTGTCCTCCGGAAAGCTGCTGGGGGAAATGCTTTGCACGATGTCCGATCTTCATCCTTTCGAGGACATCCTGAACGCTTTTTTTCCTTTCGCCGGTCTTCATTTTCAGATAGATGAGAGGCAGCTCGACATTTTCATAGACATTGAGTTCATCAATGAGGTTAAAGCTCTGAAAAACAAAACCTATGTTGCCTTTCCTGAATATTGTCCTGTCTCTTTCCTTCAGGTTGGCAACTTCTGTCCCATTGAAGATATAACTTCCGGCTGAAGGATTGTCGAGCAATCCCAGAATGTTCAGCAGGGTCGATTTTCCGCATCCGGATGGCCCCATTACTGCTACATATTCGCCCTCTTTTACGTGAAGGGTGACTTTGTTGAGAGCTGTTGTCTCAACTTCCTCGGTTCTGAAGATCTTGGTCAGATCGTTAGTCTTAATCATTGTTTTGTGGATTTTAAAAGTTATTAAATTTTAAGTCGTTTGTTGTTTGTTACAGGTTGCAGGTTGCAGGTTGCAGGTTGATCAATCCTTTGTACCTTGAAACGTGCAACATGCAACTTGCAACTATTTTATTATTTAAGTATCAGTTTCTCATTTTTACCGAAGGTTTCATAACCGGAGATGATTACTTTTTCACCGGGATGCAGTCCTTCAAGCACTTCATAGTATTTTGGATTTTTACGTCCGATGGAGATATTGCGTTTGGTTGCAAACGACTCTGAAGGATCAAGTACAAATATCCACTGTCCTCCTGTCTCCTGGAAGAAACCGCCAATAGGCACAAGCACTGAGACCTTTGGTTGTCCGAGCTGCAGGCTTGTGTAATAGGTCTGGCCCGTCCTGATATTTTCAGGCATGCTGTCCCTGAATGTCATATCGATCTCAAAGGTGCCGTTCCTAACCTCGGGGTAAACCCTTCTTACTGTCAGGCCAAATTCATGACCCTGCCTGTCGAGGGTTGCGGTAAGCTGGGTGCGTACCCTGTCGATATAGTGCTCATCAATCTGAGCTGTAACTTTATATGAGGTCAGCACATTTATCTGTCCCATGTTGGCGCCACGTGAAATTGACTGTCCTATTTCAGGCACTAGCAATCCCAGCTGGCCATCGACAGTTGCCCTTACATTCAGGTTTTCCACCCGCTGGCGGACGAGGGCCAGGTTTTTCAGCATATTGTCGAGGTTGGCTCTTATAGTTTCTACCTGGACAGTACGGAATATAGAGTCCTGTTTCTGCCTTTCGGTGAAAAGTTCCTGAGAACTGATAGCCATATCGAGATCCTCCCTTGACCTTATAAATTCTTCCCTTGAAATAAGGTTATCTTTAATAAGGGTAACATTTTGCTGATAAGTGCGCTCCTTTCTTTCAATATCATATTTAAGATTTATAAGTTCCCGCTTAATTGATATCCTTTCCTGCTCCATTGTGACCTGAGTATTCCTCAGGAAGTTCTCCTTTTCGGCAAGCTGTGCTTCGCTGTCGAGAATATTCAGGTAAAGGTCGGGGTTGCTCAGCCGCAAAATAATATCTCCCTTTTTGACCATTGAGCCCTCTTCAATAAGGATCTCTTCAACCCTTCCGCCTTCCTGGGCATCGAGGAAAATAGTGCTGATAGGCTCAACTGAGCCGGGCACTGTTATATAGTCATTGAACTGGTCCTCAATTATGGTTTCAATAATAAGCTTGTCCTTTTCAACCTTGTAAGTGGAGGTGCGGTCAGCAAAGAACGCCATATAAATCAGGACTATCATCGCCAGGCCCAGGACGATAAAACCGATGTGTTTCTTTTTAAGACCTTTTTTCTGTGCAATTGGTTTATCCATGCTTTCAATAGGGGTATCCATTTCAGTTTTTATTTTAGTATTAATTAATTATTATTTTGTCGTATTCGCCAGTCGAATAAAATTGTACGGTAAATTTCCGGATTATAAGCTGAAGCCTTGTTCTGATCGTCTCTGTTTCAGCAGTGAACAGGGCAGTCTTTGACGCCGAATATATGGTTACATCGACAAGTCCTGATTCGAATTTCTTTTCAACGGCGGAAAATGATTTCCTGTTAAACTCAAGATTGGTTTCGGCAGCAGCAAATTCATCTTTCCCTCTGTTATAATTGAGGCAGGCATTTTCAATTTCAGTATAGAGGGCATTCTTTTCAAGTTCGAGCTTCAGCTCATTATCATTCCTCCGGATCTTTGCGAGCCTTATGTTGCGGCCGATAGTATAATTATTGAAGATTGGTATATCGAGCGAAAGGTAGATCGCCTGGCTGTTATTGTTTTTTAGCTGACTTGAAAATGAGGCCTGCTCTCCAACATCTTCACCCAGCACCCTGTAGAATCCGGTGAACACTGCTCCACCAACAGAGAGGGCCGGGGCAATGGCGCCTTTTGAAGCCGCTATCTGTTTTCCTGAAGCCCTTAGTTCGTAATTGATAGCCTTCAACCTTGGAAGGGTTTCGGATGCTATCCGGTAAACAGAGTCAGCGTTAAAGGTTTCATCCGTAATCAGAATGTTTTCAAGATCCGGCATAAGAATGTCAAACGGGGAACCGGGTTCGAGCTGGAGCATCTGTTTAAGATTTGTCACAGCCTGGCTGGCCGTGTTTTGTGCAATAGTATAAGTAAGCTTATCGGCAGAAACCTGGCTCTCCATTTCGTATTGCTTCGATAATGCTTCCCTTCCTGTCTCTACCATTTTAGTGATCCTGAAAAGCTGATTCTCTGAAAGCTCTAGTTTCATTCTGGAAGCATTTTCAAGTCCTTTGGCATACAATACCTGGTAATATTGACCCATTATTTCAACAATGAGTGTATTCCTGGCTATTTTCTCAGCCTCAATGCCGGCTTTGTACATAAACTTGTTTGCTGCAATAGTGTTCAGCGCTGAAAGTCCGTTAAAAAGCTGCAGATTTGAGTTTAAGGAATATGAATTGCTGATGTTTTGTTTGAAGGTTATCAGGTTAGTCACGGGGTCAATTGATCGCCCGAATCCCATTTGTGCATTTGATCCGAGATTAAGAGAAGGCAACAGATCCATTTTTGATTTTAGCAGATTGGTCTGAGCAGTTTCTGTCTGAAGCATTTGTCTCTGAAGTTCTGTGTTATTTGAGACGGCGTAGGTGATGCAGTCTTCGAGTGTCCATTTTTTCTCCTGGGCTGAAGTTTGCAGGCACAGGATGATCAAAAACATTGCACCTATCCAGATTGTTTTTTTCATTTCTTCCAATGATTTTATTTTTCCAGGATTTATATGCCAAAGAGTGTACCAATTTGTTAAAAGCCATGTTATCTGATAATTAACTAAATTGAGCCTTTTGGTAATTGTTAAAATATTAGACAGCATAGTGTATGAAAATTCGACAAATCCAAATCCTTTAACCGCAAAGTCTCTTATCTATTAAAAAACAGGGTGGGATCCCTCACCCGTTAACCACGTAGATCTGCGCGATCTGCGGGAAAACTTTCCGTAAACGCAGATTTCGCAGGATTGTAGGCTATTACTGACAGGTAGTTAAATATTTATAAATTTTAATTTTAAAGTTTGTAATCTCAAAATAATTCAGTTAATTATGGCCAAATTAACCTGATACTTTTAACCTGTATTTTACCTTAAAAACACCTTATTCCCTATGAAGCCAAAGATCGGTATCACCCTTGGGTTCATGATGTTCCTCCAGTATTATATCTGGGGTTCATGGTATGTTACCATGGGAACTTTCATGTCCAAATTCCTTAATTCAACCGGTATTCAGATTGGTGCAGCTTACAGTGCCCTTGCCATTGCAACCATGATCTCGCCATTTTTTATCGGGATGATCGCCGACAGGTTTTTTGCTGCTCAACGGGTGATGGGAGTACTGCATATTATAGGAGGTGTTTTGCTTTTCCTGGCTTCAAGAGTTACGACAAATGCACCTTTTTACTGGATTATCCTGCTCTATTCGCTTGCCTATATGCCAACCATAGCCCTTTCAAACAGTGTGGCATTCCGGCAGATGAGCGATCCGGGAAAGCAATTTCCCGTGATCAGGGTATTTGGAACAGTCGGCTGGGTAGTTGCAGGTTTTATGATTGCTATTCTTGGAATTGAACAGACTCCGACTAACATTTTATATGGCTGCAATTGTATCTGTCGGACTGGGTTTATTCAGCTTTATGCTTCCTGATACACCACCCCAGGCAAAAACGCCATCTTCAGCCAAATCAGTCCTCGGGATTGATGCATTTGTGCTTTTCAGGGACAGGCCATACCTGATCTTTTTCATTGCTGCAATATTTGTCTGCATACCGCTCTCATTCTATTTCGGATTTGCCAACCTCTACCTGAATCAGTCAGGAATGGAAAATGCCGCCGGAAAAATGGTAATGGGCCAGATCTCCGAAGGCCTTTTCATTCTTGCCATACCTTTCCTGTTTAACAGGATAGGCGTAAAGAAAATGCTTCTTATCGGAATGACAGCCTGGATACTCCGATACATCTGCTTTGCGTTCGGCAATATGGGACCGAATATCTGGATGCTTTATGCAGGGATAATCCTTCACGGAGTCTGCTATGATTTCTTTTTTGTGACCGGTTATATGTATACCGAAAAGAAATCGAATGAAAGGATCAAGAATGCAGCTCAGGGATTATTTACTTTTGTGACCTATGGCCTTGGTATGTTCATCGGTACATGGTTCTCGGGCTTTGTTACAACCTACTATTCTGTAAATCAGGAATACCAGTGGAGAAGTATATGGTTTGTTCCTGCCTATATTGCAGTTGCAGTGCTGATCTGCTTTATATTCTTCTTTAAAGAGAAGAAGAAAATTGAAATAGCAGACTTTCACATGCTGCTCATGAAGACATGGCTTAACTTAAGAATCAGTGGTAAACCTAGTATTTCTAACTAGCAGAAATACAATTACATAAGTTTCCCCTCCTTTTTTTAAGGAGGCGTGCCAGACGGTGAAATCATCTTACAGGCTGAAATTAAATTCGTCTGGCCGGGTGGTTTATTCAGAACTGTTTATGAGTCAATTAAGTCAAATTATCAGAATTCAGAACCCATTCTATTTAACCCTCAAAGCTGATTGTTAACCTATCACAATCTTATCCCGCCAGGGCTGTTGTGCTGATTATTTCCACTGACTGCCGGCTTTCAATCCCTGAGAGGATGCCGTGACAGTAATTTTACCTCCTGTCACATCTGATTTAACAATTACAAGACATCTTCCACGCCATGCCTTGCGTTGAGGCAGGGAATAGCTTTCAAGGCTTACCGGGTTTGCATTGCCAGTTCCTGTAATGACTCCCGGGCCATCAATTTCGAATGTTACAAGGTTTTCAGCTTTCGGATTCCGTATACCTTTTGGATCAGTTAATTCCACGGTAATATAACTCAGATCCTGCCCGTCAGCGTGAATAGTCGATCTGTCAGCAGAAAGCCGGATCTGAGATGGCGGTTCAGCTGATTGAAGGAGCTGCAACACTAACCTGTTTTTTGCCCCTGAAGCCTACTGCTTTCAAAGTGCCTGCCTGGTAAGGTACCTGCCATGAGGCAATAATTGTGTTGAGCGATCGGTTGTTTTCCTGCCCAGTGATTTGCCGTTAAGAAAAAGCTCGACCTGTTCGCATGATGAATAAACATTTACTTCAAGAGTTTTCCCTTCATAACCGTCCCAGTTCCAGTCATCAACAGCATCAAGCCAGTGCCATTTTGACCATGATTGTCTTTCAGGATTCGGTTCAAAGGAAGGGCAGGAGGTGTTACCCAGACTGACAGCTGGTTCTCTTTCCAGAGAGCATCGCGGTAATATGACTGCGGCCGTTTCCATCCGCAGATATCAATATCACCGCAGTATGCAAGGTTCCATGGGAAGAAATCCTGTTTCTGCCAGTAACCTCTCCATCCGATGCTTGCTTCTCCGATGTAGTCAAAGGCAGTCCATACAAAATCACCAATAACAAAGGGATTGTCGACGACATCCATCCAGCTTCCGAATGCTTCGAGAGGATAGGATTCGGTACCGTACCATTATGCGGTCAGGTAACCGTTCATGATCCTTGCTGTAAAGACTTTCCTGATTGTGATCACCGCCTGATGCATAATTGTATCCGGCGACATCAAGTGTGGCAAAATAGGGATCCTTATCCGGTTTGAGATCATTGACAGCAGAAGTTACGGACGGGTAGGATCAAGTAGTCCCTGATAAAATCTCCAAGTATTTTGCTACCTTCACAACTTCAGGCTTATGCCGGTTGGGTATCTCGTTGCCGATGCTCCACATGATTACCGAGGGATGATTCCTGTCGCGAAGGACCATACTTTCAACATCCTTTTTCCACCAGTCATTAAAAAACAGATGGTAATCGTTTGGATTTTTCTGTTCATTCCACATATCAAAAGCTTCATCGATAACAAGCATTCCAAGCCTGTCGCAGGCATCAAGAAATGCAGGAGAGGGCGGATTATGAGAGCATCTGATTGCATTGAAACCACTTGGCTTTAAGCAGTTCCACTCTTCGTTCTTCAGCCCTGTCATAAGCTTTTGAACCCAGCGGACCATTATCGTGATGAACACATCCTCCTTTAAGTTTAAGGGATTTTCCATTTAGAAGAAAACCGTTGAAGCATCAAAGAGATTGATCTTATCCCGAATTTTGTTTCGGCACTGTCGGTCAGGTGATCCATCTTCATATACTTCGCTGACAGCATTGTAAAGAACGGGCGAATCAACTGACCAGAGCATCGGATTTTCAATGATTGCCTCCTGATCAAGTTCAATGCTTCTGCCCGCGGTCAATATCTCACTTCCTTTTCAGTCTTGTGCTGCCAGCTACTTTGCCATCTGCAGAAGATAATTTTTGTGACAATTGTTAATTTTTGATCCTGTGCTTGATGATTAACAAGTGTAGTCTTAACATTTATTTTAGCTCTGATTTCTGATATCTCAGGTGTGGTTATGAATGTACCCCAGGTTGTCAATATGAACGGGCGGAACCAACCTGAAGCCACACATGCCGGTAAATTCCTGATCCTGAATACCAGCGGCTGTTTTCTCCTTCATTTTTAACCTTGACGCACAGGACATTGGCTTCGTCAAATTTTAGTTTGTCGGTAATATCGAACCAGAAACTTGTATAGCCGTATGGATGACTTCCCAGATCTTCGCCCATTAAGCCACACCTCGGAATTCATATAGACACCTTCAAACATTATGCTGAAGTGTTTATCCTTCAGATTCTGCGGGAACAGTAAATGATTTCCTGTACCAGCCTGTACCTCCGGTTGTGAAACCACCATTTACCTGGCTTATTGCATTGATGTTGAATGGTGAGTTTGTTCCTGGCAGATCTTCTATGCTCCAGTCGTGGGGAAGATCGATTATTCCTCCATTGTGAATCATCAAAAGAAGGATCCTCTGCACCCTGTGCACCTCCCGGGTGAAACCGCCAACCGGCATCAAACAGATTGTCACGCTGTAGCTGTGCCTGGATTGTTAAATGGGAAAGGAGAATCCAATAAATAAAACAAGCCAAAATATTTTTTTATAAATGAATCTCATTTCAATGTCTTTTATTTCCTTCTCCCGGCGACCTGACTTAAAATTTATATGTGCCCCTGAGTGCAAATACCAGATTACGATCTATATCGTCTACATCCTTTGTTATATCACTCACTCCAGGAATTACCCTTAAACCAACCCCAAAATTATTCTCAAACTCATAGCCAATTTGCAAAGGGATACTTAAATCAAATTTGTTCATATGGTCCATATAATCATCAGTCGATTCTTCGTATTTATCCTTTGCGCTGAGAAGGAAGCCTGCTTGAAGTCCGGCTTCACCGAAGAAGCCGCTCTCTGTCTGATACCTTAAAACCAGCGGTACATTAACATAGAACAGGTTTGTCCTGCCTTTAAGATTAGATTCCTCCCATTTTGCGCCCTGTAAAGATAAATTTGCTTCACCTCTTATACTCAACATATCATTTATATTTAACAAAGGGACAATTGCCCCGACCTGAAATCCGATCGGATCCTGCCAGCTTTCGCTACCTGTAATACTGGACTTGGACAATCCTAAGACCACAGCAATTTGGGATGCACATGGAAGCGAAAAAAAAGCACAAAACAAAATCAGATTCAGAAGTAAAATCAATTTTTTCATAACATACTGTTTAACTGGTTAGTAAAAAAAAGTTATCCTATCTAAAGTTACTATGTTCAATTGAGAAAATCCAACACTTTAACAACAAAAATAGCAATCTGATAACATTTTTCCGGAGTTTCATATGAAATTAATAATTATCTGTCATTGGTTGTAATTTGTGACTTTAACACCTATGGCGTAACTTTACTGAAAAAACTACATATTATGATCGTAACTTGTGTTTATGTTCATGTAAAACCAGAGGCTTTAAATGATTTTATAGAAGCCTCGGTTCTGAACCGGAAAGGTTCTGTGAATGAACCGGGGAATCTCAGGTTCGATTTTGTGCAGCAGGCAGATGACCCGACCCGCTTTATGCTTTATGAGGCATTTGAATCGGAGGAAGCCGTTCTGGCCCATAAATCAACTGATCACTATCTAAAATGGCGTGAAACTGTGAAGGAAATGATGGCGGAGACAAGGTATGGAGTAAAGTACAATATTCTTGAACCGAAGGAGAGGTCAGAATGGTGAAACCCTTTCAATTTGCCCGACTGCCTGTAATTTATTTCGGAGTGGGTAAAGTTACCCTGCTTCCCGGATTAGTAAAAAAGTATGGATCAACAATTATCCTTGTTACGGGAAAGAGTTCATTTTTGAATTCAGCCAAATACGGAATACTTGTTGATGCACTAAGCGCACATGGAATTAAACATCATAATGTCATTATTCCGGCCGAACCATCAGCGGAAATCATAGATGCTACGGTAAAAAGCTTCAGGGATATAAAGGTTGACGTTGTTGTCGGTGCAGGAGGCGGCAGTGTTCTGGATGCAGGAAAAGCCATTTCTGCTATGATATACAGGGATGAGCCGGTTAAAAGCTTCCTGGAGGGAGTGGGTGACAGGGAGCATCCGGGGACAAAGATACCGTTCATTGCACGTGCCGACAACCTCGGGTACCGGGAGTGAAGCGACAAAAAATGCAGTTATCTCAAAAATAGGGCAAGACGGCTTTAAGAAGTCTCTGAGGCATGAAAATTTTGTCCCCGACATAGCCATTGTTGATCCGGAACTTACCCTTAATTGTACACCGGGCATAACAGCAGCCAGCGGGATGGATTGTTTTACACAGCTCACTGAGGCATTTATGTCGGATAAATCAAATGAGTATACCGACGCATTGGCATGGGAGGGGATTAAGCAAATAAAATCATCGCTTATAAGAAGTTTCATTGATGGAAACGATATTGAGGCAAGATCCGGGATGTCATTTGCAGCTTTGACTTCAGGTATTTGCCTTACAAATGCCGGCCTTGGCGTAGTTCATGGTTTTGCATCTTCTATTGGAGGATTGTACAAGGTTCCGCATGGCGTGGTTTGCGGATCCCTGATGCCGTCAGCTAATGCTGTGACTGTCAGAAAATTAAGGAAAGAGAATAAAAATTATTCTGCGATGGAAAAATATCTGCGCCTCGGTCAGCTGTTCCTGAAAGAAGAAAACAAAACAGATGATTATTACATTGATGGTTTTATTCAATACCTTGAAAGTCTTTGTGAGGAACTTCATTTGCCGACGCTGAAACCATTCGGTATTGGTGAAAATGATGCAGAATCAATATGCAGGCTTACTGAGATAAAGAACAATCCTGCAACACTGGATCAGAATGATTTGCTGGAAATAATTAAAAGCAGGCTTTAAATCAGTTAGATGTCGTGATTTAAAATTAATAACGTCTAAATGGAGAGTAGCCAGGTATGGTTCAGGTTTTATGAGGAGTTGAACGATTTTCTCCCGGCAAAAAGAAGAGATATCTCCTTTTCACATATAGTCAAAGGCAATCCGCCGGTTAAGGATACTATTGAGGCACTTGGCGTACCGCATGTGGATGTGGACATGATCCTTGTAAACGGTGAGCCCGTTGATTTCTCATACAGGCTGAAAAATAAGGACCGGATTTCGGTTTATCCGGTATTTGAAAGCTTTGACATTTCCGGGGTTTCACCACTCAGAGCGAAACCTCTCAGGGAAACAAAATTTATCCTGGATGTTCATCTTGGTAAGCTGGCGAAGTACCTCAGGTTATGCGGGCTGGACACCCTGTACAGGAACCACTTCACCGACAGGGAAATAATCGGAATATCAAAATCGGACCATAGGATCATACTTACACACGACAGGGGTATTCTTAAAAATAAAAATGTAACACATGGCTACTGGATCCGGTCACAAAATCCGGAGGAGCAGCTGCAAGAAGTATTGTACCGCTTTGATCTGAAAAAGAGCCCTAAGCCTTTCACAAGGTGCCTCGAATGCAATGGATTGTTAATGGTGGTGCCCAAGGGAGAGATCATTGACAATCTTTTACCAAAAACAAAGAAATACTTTTCAGATTTCTGGCAGTGCAGGGAGTGCAGAAGGCTCTATTGGGAAGGGTCACATTATGAGAGAATGAAGAAGTTCATTGAAAGGGTACTTTCAGGATAAATTCATCTGCCCCTAAATCCCCTAAAGGGGACTTATTGATTAACAAAGATTTATGGAACCCCCTTTAGGGTAGCGCGATCTTAAAGAACAGGAAAACTTATGAATCTGACTGTATGCAATTGATTTTCTGTAACTTAACTTTCCCCTCCTTTTCAAGGAGGGGTGGTCGGGACTATAGATGTTGATAGGTTAACAATCAACTTTCCTGACCGGGGTGGTTTAAGATACTCCCGGAGTGTAACTTTTCGTACCAGGATCTCCATCAAGCTCAATTATCAGCTTCTCCGACGGACAATAGAAATCAAACATATAGTTACCGAACTATGTCATCTTCTGAATTTTCTGCCATCAAGATTCTTTGACTTTAACTGACTCCATAAAACAGCTACTGAATCAACCACCCCGGCCAGACGAATTTAATTTCAACCTGTAAGGTGATTTCACCGTCTGGCCACCCCTCCTTAAAAAAAGGAGGGGAAAGTTATCAACCTTAAATTCAGTACTTTACGCCTAAAATAGCAACCAAGTTCTGCAAGGGGTAAAACAACGAGTCCTCACCGGGAAAAAATCATTTCAAATATTCCGACTTTTAAATATCTTTACTATTGATCGTATAACTCAACACTATTCCAATGAAAATCAGAAACCTGACCCTTATTTTATTGACGGTCTGTCTGTTAATTATTTCACAGCAGATCCAGGCACAGCTCCCGAAAGAAACTGAGTCTCAGAAATCCCTCCGTATGAAATGGTGGACCGATTCGCGGTTCGGAATGTTCATTCACTGGGGATTATATGCATTACCCGCAAGACATGAATGGGTAAAGAACAGGGAAAGAATGACAAATGAGCAGTACCAGAAATACTTTGAACACTTCAATCCTGACCTTTATGATCCGAAGATTTGGGCAAAGAGGGCAAAGGATGCAGGCATGAAATATGTTGTACTTACGGCAAAGCATCATGAGGGTTTTTGCTTGTGGGATTCAAAATTTACCGATTACAAATCAACAAATACTCCTTTTGGGAAAGACCTTATTAAAGAATATGTTGAGGCCTTCAGGGCTGAGGGACTGAAAGTGGGATTTTATTATTCACTTATCGACTGGCACCACCCTGATTACACAATTGACCGGAACCATCCCCAACGTCAGGAAAATGATGCTGATTATGAGCCCCTTAACAAGGGCAAGGATATGAGCAGGTACAGGGAATATATGAAAAACCAGGTTCGGGAACTGCTGACAAATTACGGGGAGATTAGTATCATCTGGTTTGATTTCTCTTTTCCCGGGAAGAACGGAAAAGGCCATGCAGACTGGGATTCGGAGAACCTGCTGAAGCTGGCAAGGTCGCTGCAACCCGGAATAATAGTGGATGACCGTCTCGATCTGAGGGATGTGGAGGGTGGCTGGGACTTTACAACACCGGAGCAGGTAAAAGTTTCAAAATGGCCGGAAGTGAATGGTAAAAAAGTGCCCTGGGAAACCTGCCAGACATTCTCGGGATCATGGGGCTATTTCCGCGATGAAAACACATGGAAGAGTCCGGCACAGCTGCTGGAGCTGCTTATTGAATCAGTAAGCAAGGGAGGTAATCTCTTACTTAATGTTGGTCCAACCGCAAGAGGCACCTTCGACAACAGGGCTCAGGAAAGACTTGTTGCAATGGGGGATTGGATGAAGCTGAACAACCGCTCAATTTATAACTGCACAGAAGCCCCGCAAGGATTCGCTGCTCCGGATAATACTCTGCTGACTTATAACCCGGCAACAAAACGTTTATATGTTCACCTTCTTGCATATCCGATGGGCAGCATGACGCTTTCAAATATGGCGGATAAGGTAGAATATATTCAATTTCTGCATGATGCGTCCGAGATCCGTTTCAGTACGGGCAGGGATGATGCTGCTAATAACCTTACTCTTCAGCTTCCGGTTCAGAAACCTCCTGTGGAGATTCCTGTCCTGGAAGTGTTCCTGAAGTAACTTCCACCTCTGAGCCTGGCTTTAGACTACTTTTGTATTAAAAATTGTTACACAGTGGGACACAGAGATTGCACGAGGTCCACAGAGGCTGCATGTGGACCTCTGTGTGTCCTCAGCGGAACTCTGTGTAATTCAGGTGATTTACATATATTATCAGGATGCTCTATTTTACCGGCTTGAATTTTTCAGTTACCAGTTCAGGCCATTTCAAATCGAGCTCTTCGAGGGTTTTCAGTATTATTTCAGCTACAACATACAGTTTTTGCCAGTTTTTATCGGATGGCACAATATTCCATGGAACCTCGTTGCAGGAATTCAGGATCTTCTCATAAACTGCCAGGTATTCATCGAACTTCTCGCGTGTATCCCAGTCACCATCTTTATGTTTCCAGTGTTTTTCCTTAAGCTCGATCCTTTCCATAAGTCTCCCCTTCTGAGCTTCTTTTGAAACATTCATAAAGAATTTAAGGACTTTTGTATCGTTATGCTCAAGCAGCAGTTCGAAATCATTTATAAGCTTATAGCGTTTCTCGATAACGTCAGAAGGAATAAACTTCTCGACCGAAGGAACAAGGATATCTTCATAGTGTGAACGGATGAAGATCTGAACTTCCCCCTTGCGTGGCACTACCTGGTGGACCCGCCACAGGAAATCGTGGGCATATTCATTTTCAGTTGGCTTTTTAAAGCTGCAAATCTTTATTCCTATCGGATTGCAGTATTTAAGGAGGCCTTTTGTTACTCCGTCCTTACCTGATGCATCGGTTCCCTGAAGAATAACAAGCAGGCTGAACTTGTTCTGGGCAAGCATTTTGTTCTGGAGCTTCCCTATCTTTTCAAGGATCTTTTTTGTTTTTTCTTCTGTTTTTTCTCTGTCCCACTCTTTGTTGAATGTCGGATAATCACTGATTTTGATTTTCATAAAAAGGCTCTTTTATTGATTATAATCTTTAAAATTTTATCTTCGTGAATCTGCGTGAAGCTCACCCCCCAACCCCCTGGCCTGCAGGGTGTGCACTGTGGTGGGGCAGGGGGTGAAATTATCGCAGATCATCGCAGATTAGTTCAGAGCGGACTCAAGGGCATTGAGAATAGGTTGTACTGAGATCTTATCACCGGTTGCCCCCTGCATCCATTGCTGAGGTGTCAGGCGACCCTGACTGTAGATCCGGTCAATCTCAGCATGAGAGATTCTTACCTTTTAAATATTCTTCAAGCTGAAACTGAACGATATGCCCGTATGAATAGTTTGCAAGGTAAAGGGGAGAATCGACCATGTGGGAATAGATAGCAAGGATAGGGGAGTCTTTAATACCGTTACAGGTGCAAAGTATTTATTCCAGGTATCCATTGCAATTTTTTTAATTGCTGATTTGAGCTGTTCAGGAGAAGTCTGCGGATTCTCATATAAGCCATTTCCATGCCTTCATATCAACCATACCTACCCCCATTATCTCCATAAGCGACCAGGCGGCGTCAAAGGTTTCCATCTTTCCGGCTTCCGGATTACTGTCCTTTATACCAAGAAGCATCAGGTTCCTGTTCTGAAATACAAAAGCCATTGCTTCCGTTATTGCAGTGTTAGGGACGCCGTTCATCATATAATTGTCAACGTCGTACAGAGAAATGGTTTGCTCGACATTGTGACCAAATTCATGGACAGCAATATTGTAACCCTTGTAATCCATCCCTTTTTCAGAGATCCGGGTCCGGAGATGCGCTACGGACCCTTTCATTTGCTGCTCCCCAGGCATGGCCAGATCCGCGTGCAGGGTCTACTACGATTTTATCAGCAAGGTATTTTGCCCTGTCAGTACTCCAGCCCAGTTTTGCAAGCATTACAGGCATGCCGGCCCTGAAAGCTGCAGGATCAGGATAAAGCGATCTTGTTTTGGCGGTCAGCTGATCTTCAGTGATTCCGCTCTGTGCTTTAAATCCGTTATACCAGATGTCATAGGGTCTGAGATCACGTCCGAGCCGTCTCCTTTATCAGGGCGCCAAGTTTTACTAGCTGTGGCGAACTCAGGAATGAATCAAAAAGTGATTCAACTTCATCCTGTGAGATCTCCATTTCGACCGAGAACTTGCGAAGAATAGCTGTGTTCATTCCGGAACTGAACGGATCGATGTCCTTCATAGCCCTGAATATATTGACTATATGTGCATAACGGGTATCGGGTTCCGCAGAAGCTTCAACAGGATTTCCGCTTTTAGTAACCTTATTTGCAAAAGGGGCCCATTCATATTCAGGGTTGTTAATCACTAATTCCAGGTATATCCTGATTTATAATGTGTTCCATTACATTATAAATCATTTCCTGTTTTTCGTGTCCCTTTTCCGTGTCAGCATAGTCAGCTTTCAGCTCGTCGCGGAGATTCCAGTGTGAAAGGAGTACCATATCACCGGGAAATAGCTGGCTGCCGTTATCCGTACGGAGCTGTCCCATGCAGATATTATATTCGGCAATATACATTTCAGCGTTTCCGATTGCGGTATTCAGAGCCTGGTTAAGAGGGGCCGGGACCCTTGAAAAGAAGTAGTCGCCGAGACGTGCCATAGCCCAATCCTCCCTGCTCCATCCCGGTCCCAGACTCTCTTTTTCTTCGAGGGTATAATAAGGAAAGTTCAGAGCAACAATAAAAGCGATCTTATTTGAATAGAAATCATCGGATAAATGTGAGGTGACCGAATAGTTTCCAAACATACGGTCGATTTCGTCTATTTCTCCGGCATCTTCATCGAGGATATGCTTCAGATCAAGAGTGATCTCGTTGAAGTTCCCGTTAAGAGATTCAAAATACCCGCTTATCTTTTTGAATACAGCTTTGCGCTTTCCCTGATCCGGATATGTAGTTAATTCTTAACAAATCCGGCGAATTCAGATGGAGTGCCATCTTCCGCCCTCCAAAGCGAAGCTGCATGCCTGACACCTTTTTCAAGTAATCTGGTATCTGCTGAGGGATATGCCATTTTTACGCTGTCAACAACCGCAGCAATTACAGATTCATCAATAAATCCGCCGTGGGAGCCGGCTTTTTCTGGTTTGAGGTGATGAACATGCAGTCATAATTATTAAAGTCAGGAATACAAATTTTCTCATATATGTTTTTTTTAAGAGCAATAAAACCCACCCCTTACCCCTCCCAGGAGGGGAACCAGGGCAACAACACCTTACCCCTCCTAGGAGGGGAACCAGGGCAACAACTCCTTACCCCTCCCCAATACCCCTGCCAACATCCTCCTGCCACCAAACCTACTCTACAAACTGCTTGGCATAGTACTTTGCAGTAAGCTTTTCACCTGTTGATTTTTCGATCATATCATTCCAGTAATATCTTGCACCGGGCATGAACACCTTCTCCTTCAGGTAGTCGCCGACTGCCTTTTCACCCACGAACGATTGGTTTTTAGTGATATTGGCAGCGATGTAGCTGTACCATTGTGATGCCAGCAATTCTCCAAGCAGGTAATTATGATAGTAGCATGGATATAATGCAATGTGGATCTTTGTAGCCCAGTCAGGCATATTTCGGCCTTCGGGTTTTGCGAGCATCTGGTATTTCTCAACTGTAGTCCACCAGAGCTGGTTAAGATCCTGATCAGGATTTTCGTACATTGATTTTTCAAACCTCCACATAACCTGCGCCCACCGGCTGAATACGAGCATTTCAAGCCTTAATGCCTTTCTGCTTACATCAGCTATTCTCTCACTTTCTTTCTCATCCATCAATCCCATGTTCTTCATCCACAGGGGGTCGGTGGCAAGCCGGCCAAACATGTTTGCTATAGCCTCGGTGGTGAAGGTATGAGCAGCATCTCTGAGGACGAAAGGCAGATTTCTGTCATTGTAATAGGAATAGACGCCGTGTCCGAGTTCATGAAGCAGGGTGTTCATCCAGTATGAGTCGGGCTTAACATTGTCAAGAGTCCGAACATCACCTGCATGGTCTATATCTGTAGAAAATGCATGCTGGTTTTTGCCGGGCTTCTCATAAAGGTCGCTTTTTGCGAGGATAGCATCGACATTTAATCCGATACCGTCATAAAAAGTTGCAACCAGCTTAACCGGATCCTGTTTTTCATAGTATTTGTCAAAGTCTACCGGATAGATTTCCGGTGCCTCCTGAAAGTACCTGTTCTGGTAATGCCAGGGCCGCAATTCAGTATTTTTTATTTTATATCGTTTTGCAAAGTAGGTGTCAATTTCGTTTTTAAGAATGTGCAAAGTTTTCTTTTGTCAGGTTATCAAGTTCATCAAAAATTGATGTGACTTCAACGGGATCCTGGCCAGAGAGCTTAAGACTCATTTCATGGTAATTGCTGAATCCGATCTTTCGGGCGATCATATTTCGGTGCTTTACCAGTCTGATTATGTCTTCAGCAACCACAGGGCCTATCATTTTATGCCCTTCCCAGGCAGCCTGAAGTTCCTTGCTGTTTGTTGAGTTCCTGAGTACTTCTTCCACCTGATTATCAGAAAGCTCTTTTCCATTAACTACAGCCCGGTAGTTTGAATATTTCTTACTTATTTCAGTCTCCATCCTGATCTGCTCTGCAAGCAAGGATGTATCTACCTGGCCACCCAGGTAAAGATTATAAAGCAGGTCAAGCTGGCGGGTAAGAAGAGAATCTTTCACCATGCCGGATTCCCTTAGTTCCTTCAGTTCCCGAATAGCCAGGCTGTCCGTATAGATCTTTGCAAGTTCAAAAGATGCCTTTTCACTTTTGGCCCAGTCTTCGTCGGTGCCGGTGATATTCGCATTCCATGAAGCCAGGGCTGCATCCCGGTAAAGAGGTATTACCTTTAATTCATAAGAGGAGATGAACTCCCTCATCCTGTTCTCCATTTTTTCCTGTTTTGATATACATGACCATAATAATGAGATGGCTATCAGAGTAAATGTCAGGGTTGAAAGTCTTTTCATAATTGAATATTAATTTATATGCTAAGATAGAAAAAAGATGAATAATCAGAGATATATATGAATATGGAAGCTGTCATTTCCCTATTCGAGAGAGCCAACAGTTTTCTCAACTTCGTGAAGTATCTCGCATGATTTTACAAGCTCCTTCATCGTGGTATGATCCGGATATAACGGCCGGTCAATATCAAGGAATTCAACATGCTTTCTGATAACATCCTTTGCAGTCTGGACTCCGGAGCCGAATTTATATTCAACCTTTCTGAAATCAAGCGCCTGGGCGGCTGCCATGAACTCGATTCCGAGGATGCCGTAGGCGCAGTCGAGGATCTGGTTGTTTTTGATGGCGGTATTCATCCCCATTGAAACGAAGTCCTCCTGATCTGCTGCAGCCGGAATGGACTGTATCGATGCCGGAGTTGAAAGTATTCTTTGTTCAACTATCAGGGTATCAGCTGTGTATTGGCTGAGCATCATTCCCGAGAACATCCCGGCGCCTTTAGTCAGAAAATCAGGTAATCCAACGCTCAGGGCCTGGTTGTTCAGGCGGTTCATCCTTCTTTCCGACATGACACTGACCATTGTGACACAGGCTCCTGCCATATCCATCGGAACACTCACGGGTGATCCCTGGAAATTGGCACCTGAAAGCTGAATGTTTTTCTCAGGAAAGAAAATCGGGT
This sequence comes from uncultured Bacteroidales bacterium, assembly GCA_963849615.1. GTDB lineage: Bacteria > Bacteroidota > Bacteroidia > Bacteroidales > VadinHA17 > LD21. The sequence goes on along the minus strand of CAWKIC010000076.1, from coordinate 10,080 downwards.
TGTCGCCAACACCATTAAGTTCGATTTCAACCTGCGACTTTGCATAAGCCAGCATGTCGTGAGCAGCTCCGACAACCTGTGGGGTTGATCTCATTGAATATGCGTCCTGCACTTTTGATTTAACCCGGCATTCCTTCAGATCGCCTCCTGATACACATTTGTTGATCGCATTTGCACTCCTTACAGCGCCTTTAAATCCCCTTGCCTCGTGAAGCAACGGTGTGTAGGGTTTCATGTTGGCTTTTAACGCTTCGAGTGACATTGCTGCAGCTATCTCAGCCTGCTTGAGCCAGTTGTTGGCATCAACAAGCCAAATTGCGCTCATTGCCGTCAGCATGTTGGAACCGTTGATCGTCGCGAGACCGTCACGTGCCTGAAGCCCGGGGATTGTAATTCCTGCCCTTTTCATAGCTTCATCTCCGGCCAGTAGTTCACCGTTAAACCAGGCCTTGCCCTCACCCAGGAGAAGCAAGGCAATCTGCGACATTGGAGCAAGGTCGCCTGAAGCACCTACCGATCCTTTCTGGCACACAAACGGGGTAACTCCCCTGTTTAGCATTTCAACAAGGGTTTCAGTTATCTCAAGGCGGTTACCCGAGTTTCCGTGAGCGTGAACGTTTATTCTTCCCAGCATTGCTCCTCTTACTGTTTCTGCCGAGGCAGGTTCCCCAATCCCGGCAGCATGGTTGTAAACCAGGTATTTCTGAAAGTCTTTTATCTGGTCATCGTTCAGAACTATTTCCGAAAACTCACCAATACCTGTATTCACACCATACATTGTTTCGTGGGCCTTGATTTTAGTCTCAAGCATAGCCCTGCAGATGTTTATCCTTTTCCTTGCATCAGGATGAAGTTCAACCTTCTTTCCATGACGTGCAACATTTACCACATCCTGTACAGTAAGGCCGGAGCCGGTTATAATAAGTTTGTCCATATTTATTATTTTGAATTTAAATTGAAATAATGAAGAGATCAACCTGATTTTTCAGGTTATACAGAATGGCTGGAAGCCTTTCCCGAAGAAGATCAGCAGAGTCCGGAACGGTTGATTTTGATCTTATATTCAAGAGACCAGTTGAATTCCATGGTTTTGAATTGATGACTCAAAATTAGAATATTTATTCCGATTTTCAATTTGAGTCTTTGAAGAAATCAATTAACCGCAAAGTCTTCCACCAATAAAGAATTATTGGAACTCAATAATATAACTTTAGGCGGAAAAAGGGCAGCCCATATAGGGGTGAACAGGTGGGGTGGAACAGAGTTGCCTTAAATCCTTTCACCACGGAGTTCACAGAGTTTCACAGAGGAAAACACGGAGTTTTAAAACAGTGGAACTCCGTCTTCACTCCGTTTTAACTCTGTGGTTAAATAACTGTTACTCTCAGATCGTAAATAATTTATGTTAAAGAGTTATATAATAGTTCGCTAGGATTTAAAACCCAAGATCGCAAAGAGTATTCTTTAAGGGAGGCCAGACGGAGAGGAGTTATTCAAAAAGTTATTGGTCTGTAATGCCTTATTACCAGCTAATTTCCTATTTTTATAAAAAAATCCTCACAATGGCCAACAGAATGGTAACAAGAATATTCCTTTTGTTTCTTTTTACGGCTTTACTGACCTGTTGCTTCGGCAAGCAAAAGGATCAGAAAACTGCAAGCATTGTAAATGCCAAAAGCGAGCAGATTAATGACAGCAGTTACCTGTTTAACGGGACATCGCTTGAAGGCTGGGAGATAACAAATTTCGGTCCCCAGGGACCGGTTTATGTGTCGGGGGGATCCATAATACTTGGTATGGGTGATGGAGGCACAGGTATTACCTGGAAGAAAGACTTTCCTGAAATGGATTATGAAGTTACTCTTCTGGCAAAAAGGGTCGATGGAAATGATTTCTTCTGCGGCATGACCTTCCCAGTGGGCAAGTACCCATGCAGTCTGATAGTCGGAGGCTGGGGCGGGAATGTAGTAGGGCTCAGCAGTTTAGATGGACTTGATGCATCAGAAAATGAAACCATGACGCTTCAGTTATTCACTAAAGACGTATGGTATCATATCCGGTTGAGAGTAACAAACGACAGTATCAATGCGTGGATCAACAATACTCCTGTAGTGGAGCTGCCGACAGTTGGAAGAAAGATATCCATCAGGCCTGAGGTTGAGCTGTCAAAGCCTTTCGGAATAGCTTCGTGGAGGACTACTGCTGCAATACGGAACATAAGGTTGAAGAAGATCGAAAGGTGAGCGGTGCAAGGGATTAAGGCATGAAGGTGTGAAGGTATGAAGGTATGAAGGTATAAGGCTAAGGCTAAGGTGTAAGGTATGAAGGTATGAATAGACTGCAAGACCACGAGACCAAAGGCAAGACCGTAACGTAAGACTGCTGTGACCGCAAAGACCGCAAGACCGCAAGACCGCAAGACCGCAAGACCGCAAGACCGCAAGACTGCAAGACCGCAAGACTGCAAGACCGCAAGACCGCAAGACCGCAAGACCGCAAGACCGCAAGACCGCAAGACCGCAAGACCGCAAGACCGCAAGACCAAAATACAATCTATTGGATGCTTTAACGTTAATGATAATGTTAAGATTAAACCATACACCTATGAAAAAGTACTTATTATTATCATTATCGCGGTAGCTTATTGCATCCTGTAAGACAAACGAGTTGTATATAAACGTTTTACAGCCTGCTCCCGTAACCCTTGCCTGCATATATCAAGAAGGTGGGTATAATTAACAGAAGCATCCCGACTGACGAAACAAAGCTTCTTGATGTCCTTGACAAGGCTCTTTCCCTTGAGGGAGCCGACCTCGACAAGGACGGGGCCTGGGAGAGCATTACCGGTCTCACGGAAGAGCTAAAGGACAATGAAAGGTTCTCTGAAGTCAGACTGCTGAACAAAATCGATTTCAAGGCATCGAGGATTGGTGTCCTGCCTCCTCCGCTGTCAGCCAGGATCGTTGATAGTGTCTGTAAGGCAACAAATACTGACGCTCTTTTTGCACTTGAGCGGTTTGACACTGATACACGCGTCAACTACTCTACAAGAGCATCCAAACTTGACACTCCTCTGGGAAATATTCCGGTCCCGGAACATGATGCTGCAATGGAAACAATAATTAAAACAGGATGGAGGATTTATGATCCTGGTGAAAAAATAATCCTTGATGAATTCAACTTTGCCGAATCGCTTGTATTTCACGGAAGAGGTATTAATCCGTGGTTGCCGCTGGCCGCCCTGACCGGGAGAAAAGAAGCTGTCAAAGAAGTAAGCCGTAATGCCGGTCACTCATACGCAATGAGAATTTTGCCATTCAGACTGAGTGTGACACGGGATTACTTTGTCAAAGGGACCAATAATTTCAAAATCGCCAAACGGAAAGCCCAGACTGGCAAATGGGATGAAGCTGGGGATCTGTGGGATAAGGAGACTGGAAATCCCAGCATGAAGATTGCAGGCAGGGCATGTTACAATATGGCCATTATCAATGAAATTAATGGTTATCTTGACGATGCCCTGGGATGGGCTCAGAAAGCATGGGAGGATTACAAAACAAGACTTGCCCTCAGGTATGTAAGGATACTTGAAGACAGAAAGTATAAAAGCGAGCTGCTGGAGATCCAGGAAGGATCCGAGTAAGGGGCTCAGGGCTCAGTAAACAGAATCCCCCCTTGAGGGGGGCAGGGGGGTGTTAAGGGCAGAAGGCAAAAGGCATGGGGCGTAGAACAAATCCCCCTTTGAAGTGGGCAGGGAGGTGTAAAACCAATAAATCTTAAAATTCCGGCATATGTTAAAAGACTTTTTATTCACGCATTTCAATTCTTACATCTTTGCCTTATCATGCCAGACCTACAAGCCATAATGGGAATCGCTTGATAAACGACCTGTGCCTCAATGGTTTGAAGATTCCAAATTCGGGATCTTTATCCACTGGGGTGTCTACTCGGTACCTTCATGGGGACCGACGGGCGACAGTATAGGAGTTTATGATAAATACTCCGAATGGTACTGGAACAAGCTTATGAACACCGAAAGCAAAGTAAACAAGTACTTTAAGCAGTTTCATCTTAAAACTTACGGTCCGAATTTCAAATACCAGGATTTTGCCCCGATGTTCAAAGCCGAATTGTTCAATCCTGACGACTGGGCCGGTTTATTTAAAAAAGCTGGCGCAAGGTATGTTGTGCTGACATCAAAACACCACGAGGGATTTACTTTGTGGCCGAGCGCCCAGAGCTGGAACTGGAACAGCGTGGATGTTGGTCCTCACCGTGACCTTTGCGGTGATCTCACAGCTTCTGTCAAAAAGGAAGGACTTCATATGGGATTTTATTATTCATTGTATGAATGGTATAATCCGGTTTATAAGACCGATCTGGAGAGTTATGTCAGATAATCATATGATCCCTCAGATGAAAGATCTGGTTACCCGCTATACTCCTGATATATTATGGACTGACGGGGAATGGGACAAGCCGAGCAGGGACTGGAAAAGTGAAGAATTCCTTGCCTGGCTGTACAATGATTCACCGGTAAAGCAAACGGTTGTAGTAAATGACAGATGGGGCAGTGAAACAAGGAGCAAACATGGTGGTTTCTACACAACCGAATATGGGTTGGTAGGTGAGAAGGAGGGCATTGAAGAGGAAAACACCCGGCCATGGGAAGAGTGCCGTGGGATTGGGACATCCTTTGGTTATAACAGGACTGAGAACCTGGACAGTTATTCAAGTTGTGAAGATCTGATAAAGTTGCTGATATCAACGGTTTCTGCCGGCGGTAATCTGTTGCTTGATATCGGCCCGGCTGCAGATGGTACTGTCCCTGTCATTATGCAGCAGCGTCTGCTTGAGATAGGGAAGTGGCTCGGTGTAAATGGCGAAGCAATATATGGCACCAGGGCGTTTATCCGGAATAAACAGGAAGAGCAGATAAATCCTGAAACCAACAAAACCATCTTTTTTACAAAGAGGGGAAAGGACCTGTATATTCTATGTCTGACCTGGCCCGGGAATAATATAGTTCTAAAAGGGATAAATCCGGGAACCGGCACAAAGGCAAGTTATATGGGATCCTCAGCTACCTGTCATTTTGAAACAATCCGGTGGCAGCGTGGTAATTGTCCCCCCAAAGCTGACCCCTGACGATTACCAGCCGGCTTATGTTTTCAGGCTTAGCAATGTCCTGAAGTAACTTTTATTTTAAAAACATGTTACCCATTCAATAAATCCATAACTTAGCGATCCATAAAACAACCACCCTAAAACCAATATTACACTTAAAATACTCAATTATGAAAACCTTAATCTTATCTTTTTCCATTTTGCTGGGAACCCTTATGGTTACCTCCTGCTCGAATCCTGCAAAAGATACTTCAGCAACACCGGTGCAAAAAACCGATATCTCTGAGTTCCTTGGTCAGTGGACCATCGACATCGAAGGCGGCTCGGTCGGATGGCTTGAAGTACGGCAGGAAAACGATTATCTCGATGCTGATGTGCTGTGGGGTGGTGGCAGCGTACTCCCTGTTTCAGCTGTTTTCCTCGCAAATGGTCATGTTCTGACGGTTCAACGATCCAATAATGTTGTTCAGAAACAGGGATGAAAATAGTAATCCTCTTAAAACCCAGGTAGTTACTGAGTGGATGGAGATCCGGAAAGATGGTGATAAAATTAGCGGTATCCTTCTGTCACCTAGAAGAAACGGGTTATCAGTCGACACTACGACATTCATTGGTACAAAGCTGCCCCCGGTTCCTCCGGCTCCTGACTCTGACAAAACTGAAATTCGGCAGATCCGGTTAATCTGTTTAATGGCAAAGACCTGACAGGCTGGAAACTCATTAATGAAAAACAAACTAACGGATTTAAAGTTGTTGACGGCGCACTTGTTAATGATCCTGTTCAGACGGAAGGTGCGGCTCATATAAGCTATGGAAACCTCAGAACGGAAAAGGAATTTGAGGATTTTAACCTTAAGCTTGAAGTAAACGTACCTCCTGGAAGTAACAGCGGAGTGTACCTTCGGGGGATGTATGAGATCCAGGTAGTCGATTCTTATAAAAAGGAACTTGATCCTCATAATATGGGAGCAGTCTACAGCCGTATCAAACCTGTTGTTGCAGCTGAGAAACCGGCCGGTGAATGGCAGTCCCTTGATATCACTCTTTGCGACAGACACGCAACTGTGATTCTCAATGGTGTAAAAATAATTGATAATCAACCTATTTATCGGTCCCACGGGAGGTGCCATCAAATCCGATGTATTTGCAGCAGGCCCGATTTACCTACAGGGTGATCATGGGAAGGTATCTTACAGGAATATGGTACTCACCCCGATTGTCAAATAGCAAACAGATCCGATCTGATTTAACTCTTTATATTCTTTTACCCGGAAATGGAACTGTAGTTGGCGGATCTCCGGGTAAGAGAATCTATTAAATATGTTACATGACCCGAACCAAATTTTTTATAATTCTTTGTCTTTTTCTATTTTGTGTCCCGGATATTTTTGCTTCTGAACCTTCAGGTCCGGGATCTTCTTCTGTCTATACAGACGTTCAGGACACCATTGACAAACAGAGCCTCTATAACGGAAGAGCCTGGAGGAACCTATATTCAAAAGTTATCGGCGACCAGTTCCTTTTTACCAAAGAATTTATGACCGGCACTGTGACTATTGATGGAAAGGTATTCCGTAATCTGCCAATTAAATATGATATTTTTAATGATCAAATTCTGACGATTACTGACCGTGGGATAATAATTCAGCTTAACAAGGAAATGGTCAGTAAGTTCAGCCTGGGATATAATAATACGGTTTATAAGTTCGCACGCATGGACCCTGATTCTGTAAATGCACTTTCAGGATACGTAGATATTTTATATGACGGGAATGTTTCGCTTTATGTAAAACACAGAAAAGAGATTCTTTTTCTTGCGGTTGACCATAAATCTGATCTGTTTGAGGAAACGCATCGTGTCTATCTTGAAAAGGATGGTAAAATTTTCCTTATCAGCAGTAAAAGCGACCTGTTAAATACACTGATTGATAATAAGAAACAAGTCAGGAGTTTTATAAGGTCAAATAAGTTAATGGTAACGAAAAGAAACCCCTGGAGCTTAGTTCCTGTAATTGAATACTACAATAGTCTTGCAAACTAGAATAGCAAAAATGAAATCAAGATTTCTTATCCTGTTTTTAATATTGTCTTCCTTCCATGACCTTATGGCACAGGATAACTTACCAATTACGTGGGATTATAAAGATCAGACTTTCAATGATTTCGTTCTAAAAACCGAAAGCCTGTACAAACTGAGATTTTTTTATAAGGAAGATTGGGTGAAAGAGCTCAAACCGGGTAATTGGCCCGGATTAACATCGCTGACACAATTACTTGATAACCTGTTTAAGGACAGGTCGCTTTATTACTATTTCGATGGATATGGGAATGTGGTCATCACGAAAGATTTTGCCGTTAAGGTATCTGATGTGCCTGTAAAAGAGGATCAGAATTTTATTGCCCCTACAGATTTCTATGATTCAGAGGACAAGCAGAAATTATCTGAAAACGTTTACATTGATATAGGGAACCCGGCTGATAAATACAAGCCGGGAATTGTAACCATATCGGGTTATTTAACAAACAGGGACACAAAGGAACCACTTGCAGGAGTTACAATTTTTGTGCAGAAGCTTTCAACAGGCACCATATCAAACGGTTATGGTTTTTATAGCATCAACCTTCCGCGAGGTGTTCACCTTCTGCAATTTTCGTTCCTGGGAATGAGGGAAAAGATGATCAACGTTAACCTCTATGGTACAGGAGAGCTCAATGTTGATATGAACACAATGCTTATTCCGATAAAGGAGACTACAATCTCGGCACAGAAAAATGTAATCTTCCAGCGGTTTGAGGTCGGAGTCGAAAAGGTAAATATAACCTCATTCAAGCTAATGCCAACTTCGATGGGTGAATCAGACATTATCAAGAGTGTTCTGCTGATCCCCGGTGTCCAGTCGGTAGGAGAGGGTTCAGCAGGATTTAATGTGAGAGGGGGATCAGCAGATCAGAATCTGATACTTCTGTACGGTGCACCAGTTTATAATTCATCTCATTTCTTCGGATTCTTTTCAGCTGTGAACCCAGATATTATAAGGGACGCAACGCTATATAAAGGAGGCATTCCCGGACGATTTGGCGGCAGGATCTCCTCCGTTCTTGATTTAACATCAAAGGAGGGAAACAGAAAGGAATTTGCTGGCAATGCAGGAATAAGCCCCATTACCACCCATCTGATGATTGAAGGACCAATTAAGAAGGATACCCTTATGTATATCCTGACCGGAAGAACAACATACTCAAACTGGGTGTTCAAGCTTATTGACAATCCTGCCCTTAAAAACAGCAGGGCTTCATTTTATGATGTTAACGGAAGGCTCACCTATGATATTAACAGGAGCAATAAAATCGATCTGTCATCCTACATCAGCCATGATGCTTTCCGGTTCAATTCCGATACTGTTTACAGCTATGACAATAGCATCGTGTCATTCAGTTGGCGGCATTTCTTTAATAGCAGATTTTTTTCAGTTTTGTCGGTGAACAATAGTGGCTATAAATATGATATTTCAAGTGAAAGCACTGTAACAGAGGGATTTATTCTGTCGCATAGAATTAACAGCACCGGTCTTAAAGCCGACTTCAACTGGTACAGGGGAAGGAATGAAATCAACTATGGAGCGGATCTGACGAGATATGAAGTTTCTCCGGGTAATTATCTTCCATCAAGTGATTCATCACTGGTATTGCCGAAGTTAATTCAAAAGGAGAGGGCTTTTGAAGCTGCAGTCTATGTTGAAGACAAGTTTGTTGTAACTGACTACATGTCTGTCAATGCCGGGATCAGACTATCATCCTTCCATGCTCTGGGTCCAAAGTCCCAACTGGTATATAATCCCGAGTTTTCCAGGAGTCTGTCTACTGTTACCGATACCATCAACCATGATTCACATGGCATATATAAAAGCTACGCTGGTCCCGAATTCAGGGTATCTCTTAATTTCAGGACCTCGCTTAACAGTTCATTTAAGGTGAACTACAACAGGACAAGGCAATACCTGCATCTCCTGACAAACACCACATCAATTTCACCTTCTGATACCTGGAAATTAAGTGATTACTATATAAAACCTCAGACCGGCGACCAGTTTGCAATAGGGTTCTACCAGATGTTATCCAGGAACACCTTTCAGGTTTCCGCAGAACTTTACTATAAGCAAATCAAAAATATGGCGGATTTCAAGGGCGGAACCAGGCTTATAATGAATGAGCATGTTGAGAAGGATATTATTTCCGTTATGGGAAAGGCATATGGACTTGAGCTTCTGCTGAAAAAGGAAGCCGGAAAGGACTCAATGGAGTGCGGGTTATACATACTCAAGAACATTCCTTAAAAGCACCGGGAAGTTCAGTGACGAAATCATTAACCGAGGTACCTGGTTTCCGGCCAATTTTGACAAACCCAATGATCTGGCCTTCACCTTTAACTACCTATTCTCGCGAAGGATCAGTATTCATCCAGCTATATCTGGAGTTCCGGAAGGCCAATAACCTATCCCATTTCATCCTACAGTGTAAATGATATCTTGCTTATTCATTACACCGACAGGAATAAATACCGCATCCCTGATTATTCCAGATTAGATATTTCACTGAGAGTAAGCGGAACCCTTAAATCAAGGAAAATTGCACACCCTTACTGGACTTTTTCTGTTTATAATCTTCTTGGGAGACAGAATGTTTACTCTATCTATTTTAAAAATGAAAAGGACAAAATAAATGGTTACCAGCTGTCTGTTTTTGGAAGAGCTATCCCATCCGTTACATTCAGTTTTGATTTTTAAAGAATATGAACATAAAGATTTTCAAAATTATTTTATTCCTGCTTTTACCTTTAGCAGGATGCATAACCAAGTTCATCCCTGAGACGGATGAAACCCAGGAGTTGATCGTGGTTGAGGGATTAGTTACTGATCAGGAGGGTGTAAATACCATAAAGCTCTCAAAATCACA
>CAWKIC010000075.1:0-30080 GCA_963849615.1 uncultured Bacteroidales bacterium | reverse complement strand
GGCTATACCGATAAGATCCTGTATATAAATGTCGGTACCGCGGAAATAAGGGAAAAAGATGTCCCTCTGCAAATGAAGGAAAAGTTCATCGGCGGAAAAGGTTATGGGTTAAGGCTGCTGTGGGATGCAACAAAACCTGAAACTAAATGGAATGATCCTGAAAACGAGATAGTTATATCGTCCGGCCCGATCGGTGGTATCACTCAATATTCCGGTACAGGTAAATCGCTGGTAGTCAGTATATCACCTCAGACAGATTCTGTGATGGACAGTAATGTCGGTGGTTTCTTTGGCCCGTTCCTTAAGTTTTCAGGATTTGATGCCCTGGAACTCCAGGGAAAAGCAGAGAAAGATGTAATCGTATTTATCGATGGCATAACCATAAAGTTGAAATCTTTGAGATTCCGATTGAGACTTCCGATAGCCATCTGCTCGCTGAACACCTGACAGAAATATTTGCAGACAATGAAAGCGAAAAGAAAAATATCGGAGTTGTTTCTTCAGGATCTGCTGCTGAACATTCACTGATCGGGATGCTGAATTTCAGCTTTTACGATACGAAGCGAAAGAAAGTCCGTCTTGAAACAAGCCGGACGAGGTGGGATCGGAACAGTACTCCGGAATAAAAAGATCAAGGCAGTGGTATGCAAAATCCCAGGTGTGAAAGGGAATCTCAATAATGTTGTTGACCTGGAGGCCATCATGGAAAGAGGCCGAAGTTTAACAGGGAAATGCGTGAACTTGACGACAAACAGTGCCAGATGCGCAAGGTAGGAACAGCCCATCTTACGGAAATCATGAATGATCATGATCTGCTGCCGGTACATAACTATAAATTTGGAAGCCATCCCGATGCTTACAAGATCGACTCATCTGTCTGGAAAAGGTATTTCACCCAGAATATTCCCGATGGCTGCTGGATAGGCTGCAATATGTCGTGCAGCAAAGGGGTCGATAATTTTGAATTCAGACAGGTCCCTATAAGGGTCAAAAAGTCATTGTCGATGGTCCGGAATATGAAAATGCTGCAGGTCTGGGTTCAATTGCGGAATTTTTGATCCCGACTTTACCATTGAAGCCAATTTCTATTGCGACACTTATGGAATCTGCACCATTACCTGGGGTACCTTACCGCTTTTGTAATGGAATGTTATCGAAAATGGTATTCTGAATAAAGAACGAACCGGAGGACTTGGAACTGAACTTCGGCAATTCCGGAGATGCCCTGGAACTTCTTCACCAGGTTGCCCGCGGTGAAGGCTTCGGAATGATTGCCGGACAGGGTGTCCGGAAGATGAAAGAGCTTTTTGTCAAGAATGGCTGGGGTGATGCCGCATTCCTGCAGGATATCGGAATGGAAAACAAAGGACTTGAATATTCACAGTATATGTCCAAAGAATCACTTGCACAGCAGGGTGGTTTTGCCATGACCAATAAAGGCCCGCAGCATGATGAAGCCTGGCTGATCTTTATGGATATGGTCAACAACCAGATACCCACCTTTGAGAAGAAAGCCGAAGCGCTTCATTATTTCCCGATGTTCCGGACCTGGTTCGGACTGGTCGGTCTTTGCAAGCTTCCCTGGAATGATGTTGAACCTGAGACCAATGCACAGACAGATGAACCGGCCAAAGTACCTGAGCATGTAGATAATTATGTCACTATCTACAAGGCTGTTACCGGTCGGGAATTTGACAAGAAAAGACTTATTGAGGATTCGGAAAGGGTATATAATTTCCAGAGGGTCTTTAATCTGCGGAGGGGTTTTGGAACAAGGATTCACGACAGGCAGCCATACCGTGCTGCAGGTCCTGTTACAAAAGAGGAGTACGAATCACGTGCTGAACGGTATGACAAACAGCTTAAGGAAAAGGTCGGAATAGATCCTTCCGGGAAAACCACTGAAGAGAAAATGAAGGTCCTGAGGAAATACCGGGAAGACCAGTATGAAAGTCTCGTTGATGCTGTTTATAAACGCCGGGGATGGAATAATAATGGTGTTCCGAAAATCGAATTTCTGAAGAAGATCGGGATGGATCTGCCTGAAGTCATTGATGTCGTAAAAAACTATCAATAACAGGTAATGCAATCTTATATCTGCTTCCTCAGAGGTGTTAATATAACGGGTCATAACAAGATCAGGATGGCTGATCTTACTGGCATGTTTAAGGAGTCAGGTTTTAATGATGCAGAAACTTATATCCAGAGCGGTAATGTTGTTTTCACCGTCGACGGCGGGATTGCCGGAATTGAACTTGTTCCCGGGATAGAATCTGCCATCCGTTTAAAGTTCGGTTTTGAAATTGCAGCGATGATAAGAACACCGGATGAGATCAGGAAAATAATCACGGTCAATCCATTCCTGAAGGAAACTAATTTTGATCCTTCAAAATCGGCAGTGATATTTCTATATGAAAAACCTGTTAAAGAGCAACTTGAGAAAGTGCGGTCCATTAATTATCCCCCTGATAAATTTGAGATTATCGGGAAGGAAATTTTCATCTACTGTCCTAATGGATTTGGCAGAACAAAACTCTACACAAACTTCTTTGAAAACAAGATGAAGATTGCCGGTACAGCAAGAAACTGGAACACTATTAATACAATCCTCGGGATGGCTGAAAGAAAACAGCTTCCCACCTGATGAGTTGCTTTTATCCTTTTAAAAAATAGAAAACAGGAAATGAAGAACCTGATAATTCTGTGTTTTGGAGCTTTTTTGATCCTTCAGTCAGGATGCAAAAGCGCCGGTCATTCACGTCAGAAAAAGATTATTATATTTCATGCAGGGAGCCTCTCGGTGCCATTTAAGGAACTGGCAAATGAATTTGAAAAGAGGAATCCCGGTGTGGAAATACTAATGGAACCAGCCGGAAGTCTGGTTTGTGCGAGGAAGATCACGGAGCTTAAAAAGCCATGTGATATAATAGCTTCATCCGACTATTTTGTTATAAATGAGCTTCTTATGCCTGAATATGCAACATGGGGGATAAGGTTTGCCACGAATGAGATCGTTATTGCTTTCCAGGAAAAAGCGAAATATTCAGAAGAGATTGACCCGACGAACTGGATGGATATCCTTTTGAGACAGGATGTGAGTTTTGGAAGATCGGATCCTGATTCGGATCCCTGCGGCTACAGGACCGCAATGATGTTATTGTTAGCCGGGAAACATTACGGCAGGCCCTCGCTTGCAAAAGAGCTTTTGTCAAAGGACATGGAATTCATCAGACCAAAGGAGGTCGACCTGGTTGGACTGATAGAAGCCAATGCTGTCGATTATATGTTTCAGTATAAATCAGTTGCGATACAGCACGATCTGAAGTTTATTGAGCTTCCCGACGAGATAAACCTTGGTGATCCGGAAAAAAACAATATCTACAATTCAGTTTCTTACGATGTTTCAGGAAGCACTCCGGGGAGTAAGATGACTGTTAAGGGAGAATATATAAACTACAGCTTATCAGTGTTGTCAAATTCGGAAAATAAAGATGAGGCTATTGATTTTGTTTCATTTCTTTTAAGTAAAGAAGGAATGGAAATTTTCAGAAGTAACGGGCAGGATCCGATAATACCTTTCAGTACGGATCAGCCGGATCTGATACCCGAAAAGCTTCAGGGATATTTTAAGAATACAGGGAATGACTAATTTCAAAGAAACTTAAAGCTTAATTATTAATTATGCTCAGGAACAATCCCTTTAACCTGGTACTTTTGTTGCTTTCCTCGCTGGTGCTGCTGTTCATCCTGGCCCCACTGGCAGGGATGTTCCTTAAGACAGGAGGTTCTGAGCTTCTTGAGACTATCAACGACAGGGAGGTTCAGTCAAGCATCTGGTTAACACTATGGGTTTCGTTTGCGGCGACCTTTATTTTTGCCATAGGCGCAATTCCTCTTGCATGGCTTCTTGCCCGAAAGAATTTTCCGCTTAAAAATATGGTCCAGGGTATCATCGACCTGCCCGTCGTCCTTCCACATACAGCAGCAGGTATTGCAATACTTGGTTTTATTTCAAGGGATGGATTACTGGGTAAAGCTGCTGATTCCGTCGGACTTTCGCTGATAAATAATCCCGCTGGAATTGCACTTGCGATGGCTTTCGTCAGTCTCCCTTTCCTCATTAACTCTGCCCGTGATGGTTTTGCAGCTGTACCCGAAAGGCTCGAGAAGGCTGCCCTGACACTAGGCGCCAGCCGTTCCAGGGTATTTTTTACAATCTCACTTCCCCTCGCATGGAGAAGCATTATCACAGGCTTTATAATGATGTTCGCGCGGGGGATGAGTGAATTCGGGGCAGTGGTGATCGTTGCTTATCATCCAATGATTGCTCCTGTACTCATATACGAAAGGTTCAGCTCTTTCGGACTGAAATATGCAAGACCGGCTTCAGTAGTTTTTATTATAATTGCACTTGCCGTTTTTATTCTCCTTAGACTGGTTTCGGTCAGAAGAAAAGAAATTTACATTTCACCTGATGCTGAAGCTTAAGAACATAAACAAGAAACTTGGTGATTTTTCACTCTCAAATATATGTATCGAGATACGTAAGGGGGAATATTACACTTTGTTGGGCAGGTCAGGATCGGGAAAGACACAGCTTCTTGAGCTTATTGCCGGGCTAAATACACCCGATTCGGGAGAGATCTGGATTGACGGGGCTGATGTTACAAAAAAGAAAATTTGCGAAAGAAATGCAGGTCTCGTTTTTCAGGATTATGCAATATTTCCCAACATGACAGTATCCGGAAATATTGCCTATTCACTGCATTCAAGAAAGATGAGCAACAAGGAAATAATCCCCAAAGTAAGGAAGATAGCTGAGGACCTTAACATCACACATATTCTTGACCGTTTTACAACCAATCTTTCAGGTGGTGAGCTTCAGCGTGTTGCACTGGCCAGGACCCTTGTCACGGAACCCGCCCTGCTGCTGCTCGATGAACCTATGGCTTCAATTGATGCAAGCCTTAAGGATGACGTTAAAAGAACGCTTCGCCATCTCAACAGGAAAGGACTTACAATTGTCCATGTCACCCATGACTACAGGGAGGCGATAAGCCTCGCCAAAAGGGTGGGGGTTATACATAACGGGCATATTATACAGGAGGGGACACCGGAATACGTTTTCAGCAGGCCGGTCAATAAATTTGTAGCAAGATATGCGGGCATAAGAAATTTTTTCCGTGTTAAATTCTTTTCCGAGGACGGCAGATGGAAAGCAAAATGTGACGGGACCCTCGTTTTTAATCTTTCGGGTAACCACTATCCTGATGAGGGGCTTATGATACTCCGGAGCGATGCTATTAAGATACATAATGGAGAACCTTTGAATAAATATGAGAATTGTTTCAGGGGTCATGTAAGGGAGGTCAATTCGTCAGAATATGGAATGGAAATAATGGTTGATGCAGGAGAAATGTTTTATGTCGATGTTTCTGTGGATGATTTTAAGAATCTGAATATTAGGGAGATGTCAGAAATATGGATTACCTTTCCCCCGGAAGCAGGGATTGCTTTGCAGGGAACGATTTGAAGATAAAGATAAAAGATAAAAGTAAAAAGATAAAAGTTGAAAGTCGGAAGAACGAAGACAGATGACAGAAGAAATACGTATTAAACCAGGATTAAAATCTGCGAAGATCCGCGCGATCTGCGGGAAAACAAAAAATTTCCCGCTGATTTCGCAGATTTTCGCAGATTCCTTCGATTGATAAAGATAAGGATGAAAAGACATATTAAATTTAAAGGAAATACGTCTTAAAAGACATATTAAAATAAAAAGAAATACGTATTAAAAGACATATTAAATTAAGAAGAAATACGTATTAAAAGACATATTAAAATAAAAAGAAATACGTATTAAAAGACATATTAAAAAGTTGAAGTCGGAAGACAGAAGACAGAAGACAGAAGACAGAAGAAATTTGCTGGGTAGAGAGGGTCCCGATAGCTATCGGGAGGGGGTGAGTACATGATGAAAGGCAACACTGATATTACAATGATAACATTTGACAAGGCGTATGATATTGTGATGAATTCTGTTTTCGCGACCGGAAAAGAAACCATTCCCTATACCGGATCATCGGGCCGGATCCTTGCCGAAGACATTGTAAGTGATATTGACATGCCTCCCTTCAATAAAGCTTCAGTTGATGGCTTTGCCTGCCGGAAAGCCGAACTTGACAACGAACTTGAAATCATTGAAACGATACCTGCAGGAATGTGGCCCAAAAAACCAGTCGGCAATATGCAATGCTCAAAAATAATGACAGGAGCTGCCCTCCCCTCCGGAGCCGATTGTGTGGTTATGGTTGAAGACACGGAAATTCTGCCGTCGGGCAGAATGAGATATAAGGGTTCATTTATAAAGGAGAATTTTGCCGTCAGGGGTGAAGATCTGAGAAGCGGGGATACAGTACTTAAAGCCGGGAAATTAATCAGGCCTCAGGACATAGCAATTATGGCTGTTGTCGGACATACCCGTGTGGAGGTTGCCAGAATGCCGGTTGCTGCGGTGATCAGCTCCGGAAACGAGCTGGTTGAACCAGGTGATGTTCCGGGAATTTCACAGATAAGAAACAGCAATGCGGGTCAGCTGATGGCCCAGGTGGCAGGTTCAGGTGCATCCGGTAAATACTATGGGATAGCCAGGGATGATGAAGAGGAGACTTTTACTCTTGTGACCCGGGCCATTTCCGAATGTGATATTATACTTATAACCGGCGGAGTCTCGATGGGTGATTTTGATTTCATACCGTCGGTACTGGAAAGGGCAGGGGTAAAGATCCTGTTTTCAAGAGTGGCGGTCCAGCCTGGAAAACCAACAACATTCGGAATACATTCGAAGGCAATGGTATTCGGACTTCCCGGTAATCCTGTTTCAGCTTTCATCCAGTTTGAAATGTTGGTCAGGCCTTTGATCTACAGGATGATGGGATATTTTTGGAAGCCGCTGACAATGCGGTTGCCAATGAAGGAGAGGTTTTCGAGGAGCTTTGCCGGCCGGATGGCCCTGATTCCGGTCATTATTACCGAAGATGGATTTGTGTCACCCGTAGAATACCATGGTTCAGCGCATATTTCAGCGCTTTCTGATGCTGGCGGAATTATAACCATGCCTGCAGGGATTAGTATGTTAGAGAAAGGGGAAATAGTAAATGTACGACAGATTTAACAGATCGATCGACTACCTCAGGATTTCAGTCACAGACCGCTGTAATTTACGGTGCCGTTACTGCATGCCTGAAGAAGGAATTCAACTTCTCCGGCACGAAGATATTCTTACATTCGATGAAATTAAAGATTTCACCAGGGCAGCAGTCGATAATGGGATCAGGAAGGTGAGGATCACAGGTGGTGAACCGCTGGTAAGGAAGGGGATTGTAACCCTTGTGGGGATGATCGCATCAATCAGGGGAATTAATGACCTGTCGATGACAACAAACGCAGTGCTCCTTGAGCATTTCGCAAAGGACCTCTCAGTGGCCGGATTGCAACGTGTCAATATCAGCCTCGACACGGTTGATCCTCAAAAGTATGCCTTTATTACAAGGTCGGGTAATCTCAGCGATGTCTTCAGGGGGATTGAAGCTGCAAAGAGCGCTGACCTGGCTCCCATAAAGATTAATTGTGTGATCAGGGAATCTAAAGATGAAGACAACGCACGTGCAGTTGCTGCTTTCTGTACTGAAAATGACCTGGAAATAAGATACATAAAGCAAATGGATCTGGTCAGCGGCAGTTTTTCAGAGGTTGACGGGGGCTCCGGGGGAGATTGCAACAGGTGTAACAGGTTAAGGCTGACATCTAACGGGAAGTTGAAGCCATGCCTTTTCAGTGATACCGAATTTGATGTCCGGGAACTTGGTTATCAGAAAGCCATTGAAATGGCAGTCGGAGTTAAACCGGGCAAGGGCTCTCGTAATTTAAAAGATGGTTTTTATAATATTGGAGGATAAATAATTATGGAAAAGCTGACACATACCGACGAAACGGGTAAGGCGGTCATGGTTGACATAGGAGAAAAGGAGATACAACAACGAAGCGCCAAAGCAACCGGACATATCAGACTTGCCAGGGAGACCCTGAAACTTATTGAAGAGAACCTGCTAAAAAAGGGGGATGTACTTGCAGTTGCACAGATTGCGGGTATAAATGCAGCAAAGCATACTTCAGATCTCATTCCCTTGTGCCATAATATTCAGCTCGATAGCATCCGTGTCATCCTCTTTCCGGACGAGACGGGTATCGTTGCCGAGAGTGAAGTTAAATGCACCGGCAGGACAGGCGCCGAAATGGAGGCATTGACTGCCGTAAGTGTTGCGTTGCTTACAGTTTATGATATGTGCAAAGCTGTTGATAAATTCATGGTAGCCGACAGAATTGTCCTCGTTGAAAAAAGCAAGAAATGAATCTTCCCGGCAAATTTGAGGTTATGATCATCACTCTGAGCGACAGGGCTTCAAGGGGTGAATACAAGGATCTCAGCGGCCCAAGGATCAGTGAGCGGCTGAATCAATTTTTTGCTGCCGAGAAATGGGAGTCAGATATCAAAAGTGTTCTTATTCCTGATGATGCCGGTGCTCTTAAGGACCTGGTAATAAATTCAGGTAAAGTCTGTAATTTAATATTTACTACCGGAGGAACAGGAATAGGTCCACGCGACATCACAGTTGAAACTGTCACTCCTCTTTTGACAAAGCAGATTCCGGGAATAATGGAATTCATAAGGGTAAAATTCGGAACGGAAAAACCAAATGCCCTTTTAAGCAGAGGAGTTGCCGGAGTTACGGGAAAAGCACTCATCTATACTCTTCCCGGATCGCTGAAGGCTGTTGATGAATATATGGGCGAAATTCTCAAGACACTGAAACATACCGTCCTGATGCAATATGGCATTGATTCGCACGGAAATCCCTAAGTCGGTAATTTTCTTCAGTGTGTTGACTGTCTGTACCCCCAGAACCCTGTCATACCTTTCCCGCGGATTCCTGTAATAGATAAGGACTGTGTAATCGTTTTCAGTCTCATAGTGACTGCCTTCAAATTTTGTAGCCTCTGCCCATTCAGGACTTGTCTTTCAGAAAGACATATTCGTAATTATACCAGCCCTGCTTCAGCATTATGATGCACTCGATAGGCCCCATTGTCTGCATTATAGGTCATTAAGTTACTGGTGTCAAATGACCAGTTATTAAATGCTCCCGAAACATACATCCTGCCTCCTTCAACAGGATATTTGGAAGGAAGGGTGAAATAAACATAGACATAATCAGCATCTGTTTCGGGATTTTTTCCTTCCTGTATTGCGATGTAATATTTACCGTTAAAATCCTGCCAGTAAAAATATGGTTTGAACTCCCTGTTATCGGAAGGGTAAAGGTAAACATGGTAGTTTGAAAGCAGAAAATCGATGTTCTTTACATATTCCGTCTTATACCTTATGCTTTTAATATCAAAATACCTGAATTCATTTCCCCCCGGGAATATATTCTTATCGGATAAAGCGCTGTATTTAAGCTCATTATTACCATAAAATTCAGGCTTAAGGTTCCTTTTTGCATTATTCCACCGGCCGTTTTGAAGAATAAAGGCAAAAATGTCGCGGTAGGGATCATTTATTTTCACGCGCGAATAATCAACCGTAAAATCGACCTGCTGGTTAGTATTCAGATCAGCTGTCATTCTTGGCCTGTGGGTCTGTATGTTGATTCCCACCGCATCCTCAGTTACTATAAAACGCTTCGAAAGGACCGGATTTTCAGGCCTGTTGAAGGGATAAACCAGTAAAATATAATTGCCTGATAATCTCAGGTTAATCCGGTCGTTTGGAAAGGTGAGACTGTAATGGATATAGTTGACGGTTGTGTTAAATGAAGTTTTGTACTCTTCAATCTGATTTTCGGGGAAACCTTCAAGGTAATCGTTGGGAAAAATCTCCGATTTTCTCCAGTCTTTATCACAATGAATGAGCGTATAATAGTAGGTCTCTGTTCTGTCGCCAAGCAGGTCGAAATTCAGGATCAGCTTTTCGTTGCTGCCAGACCTGATAATGGGGTAAGACAATATCCACCCATTCTTGTACAACTGGACCGTTTTTATATTGTCGCTGAACACATGATCGGTGAAAAAAAGGGTGTCGGGCTGATCTGAATGGAGAGGGAAAAAAATCAGAAGTCCGAATGCCAATATCAACAGGTAAAACCTCATTAACCTTATTTTAATATCTTGGCAGCAAAAATAGTGCAATTAATTAATATTATATTTGGCACTTTTCGGTAGCGAAAGTCAGCTATATTTACTTTTGTTATATTGTTATTTTTTTAACAGAACTATTTTTGTGAAGAGTTGTATTAACAGTTTGAAGGTTCGCTGATCTAAATAAAGGAAGATAAATTGATTTTAGATAATCTTTCTGTTAAAATATTAAATAACAGCTAAACACATTCATAAATTTCAGAAATGTCCAGATCATTTAAGTTAAAAAAAGGATTTGATATCCCGATTGAAGGAACAGCTGAAAAGCATATTGTGGAAGCAGATCCGGTCTTGTATGGAGTAAAACCAATCGATTTTCCCGGTCTGATACCAAGGCTTAATACTAAGCCAGGAGCTTTTGTACAGGCGGGAACACCTCTGTTTGTTGACAAGATACGCCCTGAAATCATGTTCACATCGCCGGTAAGCGGTAAGGTGGTTTCGGTGGAAAGGGGCGATCGCAGGAAGATGCTGGAGGTAATAATTGAAAAGAAAGGAAATGAAGTAATCGATTTTGGAAAAGCCGACCCCGTACAACTTACGCGGGAAGAAATAAAAGTTCGGCTGCTTGTCTCTGGTCTCTGGCCTGCTGTGCGCCAGCGTCCTTACCATATAGTTGCCAGGCCGGATGATGTTCCAAAAGCAATATTTATATCCGGCTTTGATACAGGCCCACTGGCCCCTGACCTTAATTTTGTAATGGAGAATACCTCCGGTTCCCTTTTGCGGACAGGAATTTCAGCCGTTTCCAAACTTACTGATGGGCCGGTAAATCTTGTCCTGAATGGAAATAATATTTCAAACCAGGTACTTGGCAATATCAGGGGGGTTGAGATTTCATATTTTTCCGGACCCCATCCGGCTGGCAACGTCGGGGTACATATTCATCATATTGATCCTTTGAATAAGGGAGAAGTTGTATGGTTCATCAACCTTCAGGATATAGTGTCAATAGGAAGGCTTTTTGAGGCGGGGATCTATAAGCCTGAAAAAATAGTGGCGCTGACAGGTTCGGAAGTTATTCACCCTCAGTATTATAAAATGGTAACTGGCGGTTCCGTTATTCCAATGGTAAGGGATAACGTAAAACCAGGCAACCTCAGATATATCAGCGGTAATGTCCTTACGGGTACAAAGATCGCATCTGATGGCTATTCCGGATACTATGACACGCAGGTGACAGTCATTCCCGAAGGGGATTATTCCGAGCTGTTCGGATGGGCATCACCGGGTATCAATAAATTCAGTTTTTCCAGGACATTTGCCTCAAGGCTTTTTCCGGCGAAGAGTTACAGGTTCGATACCAATTTTCACGGCAACGAAAGAGCATTTGTAGTCACCGGAGAATATGAAAAGGTCGTTCCCATGGACATTTTCCCGATGCAACTTTTTAAGGCAATTCTAACAGGGGATATTGAAATGATGGAAAACCTCGGAATTTATGAGATTGCAGAAGAGGATGTTGCTTTGTGTGAATTTATTTGCCCTTCGAAGATCGAGATCCAGACTATTGTAAGAAATGGACTTGATATGATGATAAAAGAGATGAGTTAATAACTGAGATTTGTAATATATAATGAATTCCTTAAGAAAAAAGTTAGACAAGCTTAAACCTCAGTTTTCGGAAGGAGGAAGGTTTGCAAAATTAAGATCAGTATTTGAAGGTATCGAGTCTTTCATTTTCGTCCCCGACAAGGTTACTTTCAGGGGGTCGCATGTCAGGGACAACATTGATCTCAAGCGGGTAATGTCGGTTGTGATCATCGCGCTGATCCCCGCACTTTTATTTGGAGCTTATAATACAGGATTACAGCATTTCAGGTCGGTTGGTGCGGATCCGACAATGTTTCAGTCATTCTGGTTCGGTTTTCTGAAGCTGATACCCCTGATAGTCGTGAGTTATGGTGTCGGGTTAGGGATTGAATTCATTTCAGCACAGATCAGAGGTCATGAAATAAATGAAGGATTCCTTGTAACAGGGCTTCTTATTCCATTGATAATGCCTGTGGATATCCCGTTGTGGATGCTTGCCCTTGCAACTGCTTTTTCAGTTATACTCGGGAAAGAGGTCTTCGGTGGCACAGGAATGAATGTCTTCAACCCGGCTCTTCTCGCAAGGGCTTTCCTGTTCTTCAGCTATCCGGCATGGATGACCGGTGATACGGTATGGACTGCGGGCCTTACTGCAGGCAGGGATATTATCGACGGGTATTCCGGAGCAACACCGTTATCGTTATGCGCTGCCGGAGAGGTTACAAAACTACCTTCATTTATGGACATGTTCATCGGAACAATACCCGGCTCGGTCGGGGAGACATCGACAATAGCAATCCTTTTAGGAGCTGCAATACTTATAGTCACAGGTATAGGGAGCTGGAAGATCATGGTGAGTGTTTTCGGCGGGGGAATTTTTATGGGACTTCTGCTTAATGCATTTTCACTAAATCCCTATATGGAACTTCCTTTCTATTATCATTTTGTGATGGGCGGGTTTGCGTTCGGCGCTGTATTCATGGCGACAGATCCTGTTACCGGTTCTCAAACTGAAAGGGGAAAGTGGATATACGGTTTTTTAATAGGCGTCCTTTCAATTCTTCTCAGGGTCATCAATCCGGCTTACCCCGAGGGCGTAATGCTGGCGATCCTGCTGATGAATGTTTTTGCCCCGTTGATCGATTACTTTGTTATCCGGTCCAGTATAAACAGGAGGCTTAAACGGGCTCAGGTTTCATTAAAAACAACCATGAAATGAAGCAATTCAGTAACAGATACATTTTTATTTTCTCAGCAGTTATGGTTATTGCGGTTGCAACATTGTTGTCACTTGCAGCAACCCTGCTGCAACCTGCACAGGAAAAAAACCTGGAGATAGAAAAGAAAAAAAGCATGCTTGAATCGATCAATATCCCGGCCACACGGGAAAATACAGAAGAGTTGTACGATAAATTCATAAAGGAAAGCTTTGTAATAAATTCAAAAGGTGAACCTGTTGAAGGTGTTGACGCATTTACAGTGGTTCTCAGAAATGAACAGAAAAAACCCCTTGAAGAGCAGTACCTCCCGGTTTTCAGGGCAAACTCTGAAGATGGAGATACAGTAATAATCCTTCCCGTTGAAGGTAAAGGTCTATGGGGTCCTATTTATGGCTACGTCTCGTTGAAATCGGATCTAAATACCATTTATGGTGTAACCTTTGACCATAAGGGAGAGACACCCGGACTTGGAGCTGAGATCAATACAACCGGCTTTGAAAGAATGTTCATGGGAAAACAGCTTTTCGAAAAAGGGAATTTTGTCTCCATTGAAGTCCGGAAAGGAGGAGCCGACCCGAACGACATTCACGGGGTTGATGCGATATCAGGCGGAACCATTACAAGTAAAGGGTTGCAGTCGATGCTGTTTGACTGCATCCGCAAATACAATGACTACTTTTTAAAAAACAGAATATAATATATGAGCAAACCCGAAAAAGAGCCGCTGTTTTCGGCTAAAAATCTTAAGTTGTTAACCGATCCTATCGGAATGAACAATCCTATAACTGTACAGGTCCTGGGTATCTGTTCGGCGCTGGCAGTTACAGTAAAGCTCAAGCCGGCAATTGTCATGGCAATATCTGTAACAATTGTTACAGCCGTTTCGAATGTTGTGATTGCAGCATTCCGGAAATACATTCCCGACAGGATCAGAATTATCGTACAGCTTGTTGTGATTGCAACGATGGTGATCCTTGTCGACCAGTTTCTGAAAGCTTACGTTTTTGACGTAAGCAAACAGCTGTCGGTTTTTGTCGGTCTGATAATAACAAACTGCATCCTCATGGGCAGGCTCGAAGCCTTTGCCATGAGCAATAAGCCCTGGCCGTCATTTATTGACGGACTTGGAAATGGGGCAGGATATGGTTTGATCCTGATAATTGTAGCTTTTTTCAGGGAACTGCTTGGTTCCGGAACCATTTACGGATATCCTGTCCTGGAAAAGCTCGGGATTTTCAGTACCGGATACATAAACAACGGGATGGTCATCCTCCCTCCGATGGCGCTGATTTTCGTTGGTCTGATAATCTGGTTCCAGAGAAGCAGGAATAAAAGCCTTATTGAGAAATAATAAAAGAGCCTTATGGAGAACCTGATAAATATTTTCATTAAGTCGATTTTTATCGACAATATGATCTTTGCCTTTTTTCTGGGCATGTGTTCCTTCCTTGCTGTTTCAAAAACGGTTAAGACATCAATAGGTCTGGGAGTAGCTGTTGTGTTTGTCCTGTTGATAACAGTGCCTGTTAATTTTCTTGTTGAGAAATATGTCCTGAAAAAAGGGGCTTTGATCTGGCTTGGAGAAGGATTTGCCGACGTTGATCTCAGCTTTCTTACGTTCATGGTTTTCATTGCTGTTATTGCGGCGATGGTTCAGCTTGTTGAAATGATAATTGAAAAATTCAGCCCGGCGCTCTATAATTCACTGGGTATTTTTCTGCCTCTCATTGCGGTCAATTGTGCTATTCTGGGAGCAGCCCTCTTTATGCAGGAGAGGGAATATGAAAATGTTCTGGAGGCAACTGTATTCGGTGTGGGATCTGGAGTAGGGTGGATGCTGGCAATAATAAGTCTTGCTGCGATAAGGGAGAAACTCCGATACAGTAATGTGCCCGATCCCCTTAAAGGACTGGGTATCACTTTCATTCTTACAGGCTTGATGGCTATTGCATTTATGGGATTTATGGGAATTAAACTCTAACGAAATTATTACTATATGGTTTTGGCCGCGACAACTTTAAGTACGCTTTTATACAGTATCATAGTCTTTCTGCTCATTATCATGCTGCTGGTGTTCATGCTCCTTGTTGCCAGGGATAAACTTTCACCCAAAGGAGATGTTACCCTGCAGATAAACGAACGTGAGCTCGTAGTATCGCCAGGTTCGAATTTGCTGACAACCCTATCGGGAAATGGCATATTTCTGCCATCAGCCTGCGGAGGCGGAGGAACATGCGGAATGTGCAAATGCCAGATAACGGAAGGAGGGGGTTCGATACTCCCGACTGAAACAGGATTTTTTACAAGAAAAGAACAGCAGGATCACTGGCGGCTCGGCTGTCAGGTAAAAATAAGGGAAAACCTGAAGATCAGGGTCCCGGAATCTGTTCTTGGCATCAAGAAATGGGAATGTGAAGTGGTCTCTAACAGGAATGTTGCAACATTCATCAAGGAATTTGTGGTTAAGCTGCCTGCAGGCCAATCGCTCGATTTTGAACCCGGGGGATATGTACAAATCGATGTGCCTAAATTTCACGCAAGTTTCAGGGATTTTTCAATTGAAGAAGAATACCGGAGCGACTGGGATAAATACAAAATGTGGGATCTCGGTATTAAAAACACAACTGAGACCTTCAGGGCGTACTCAATGGCCAATTATCCTGCTGAGAAAAACCTTATCAAACTTAATATCAGGATTGCCACTCCGCCCTGGGATAATATAAAAAAACAGTATGTCAATGTTCCTCCTGGAATTTGTTCGACCTATGTGTTCTCCCGAAAGTCCGGTGATAAAGTTACTGTCTCGGGTCCATACGGGGAGTTTTTGATAAAAAATACGAACAGCGAGATGGTCTATATCGGAGGCGGCGCCGGAATGGCTCCATTGCGATCTCATATTTTCCACTTGTTCCATACCCTTAAGACAAACCGTAAAGTATCCTACTGGTACGGCGCACGATCGCTCAGGGAGGTCTTTTACGAAGATGAATTCAGGGCAATTGAAAAGAAATTTCCGAATTTCACCTTTAACCTGGCCCTGTCGGAACCACTGCCTGAGGACAACTGGAAAGGACTTAAAGGCTTCATACACCAGGTTCTGCTTGACAACTATCTCAGTAAGATAGATGAACCTGAGGATATTGAGTATTATTTCTGCGGCCCTCCCGCGATGAATAATGCCGTGGTTAAAACGCTTTATGACCTTGGGGTACCGGAAGAAAATATTTCGTTTGATGATTTCGGTATTTAATGGAACCATGGAGAAGAACCCACCTCCTGCCCCTCCGATAATGAAGAACATATTTTTAATTGTTTTGCTTTTTATACTTTCCCTTTCAGGGTGCAGTAAAACACCTGTCTATGAAAGTTTTACCGGATTTGCACAGGGTACCACTTACAGCATGGTATTTGAGAGTACAGGCAGATACAGTGCAGTGGAACTTAAATCGGAGGTAGAGAAGATACTCCACAATTTTGACCTTTCTCTGTCGCTTTACCAGGACTCGTCGATACTGTCAATGGTAAACCGAAATGAGGATGTTGTTGCAGATTTTTATTTTACTGAAGCATTTAATAAATCAATCCGGATTTCGGAGCTGACCGATGGCGCCTTTGACGTTACAGTCGGACCCCTGGTTAAAGCATGGGGTTTCGGTCCTGATTCGCATAAGAACTTTACAGAATCGAAACGTGACTCTCTTTTAAGGCTTGTCGGAATGGACAAGGTCAGACTCACTGATGGAAGGGTAATCAAGGACGACCCACAGATAATGCTTGATTTCAACGCCATTGCACAGGGTTACTCTGTTGATGTCATAAGTAACTATTTTAACAGTCTTGGGATTAAAACCTTCCTTGTTGAAATTGGAGGAGAAGTGAGGGTAAAAGGGGATAAGGGAGGCGTATTATGGCGGATCGGAATTGACCGGCCATCAGAGAATAACATGCTTCCGGGGAATGATCTTCAGGCAATCATAAGCCTGAAGGACCGGTCGCTTGCTACGTCGGGCAATTACAGGAAATTTTTCGTTGAAAACGGAATAAAATATTCCCATACCATTGATCCCAGGACTGGTTATCCGGCAAGAAACCAACTGCTTAGCGCAACAATAATCGCCGACAGCTGTGCTACTGCTGATGGTATTGCAACAGCGTGTATGGTAATGGGTAAAGACAAGTCAATTGAATTTATTGGATTTCACCCGGAATTCGAAGCCTTCCTTGTGTTTTCGGACGAGAGCGGCAATTTCATTACCTGGACCTCAGAAAACCTGAAGAACTACATCTCCGAATCAGGAGGTGAGTAAAAGTCAGGCTCTTACAACCTTCTTGACCCGCAAGTGAGACAATAATCAAAATCTTTCGAGGGCAAACATCCGATATCGGTTTGCTGGGCACATTTTATACCCCGCTTTGTCATCTCCTTATTCCTGCCCACGTGAGTTTCGGGAAACCGTCCTGTTTCCTTTATAAGTATCCTGATGCCAAAAAGGGCAAATGAAACCAAAAGGAGAAGGGCGCTTATTATCAACAGTTTTAAAAACATTTCAATAATTTTTAATCTTATTCCGCTCTTTATTAAGAAGAAAAAAGGTCTTTTGACCCGTTAATCACCGCTAAGATAGCCATCATTTACTGTATCTGATTAAACAACCGACGGATTAGTTTGTTTAACCTGTGATGGGATAAAAAATAATCACTCAATTTTATGAACCAAAATAAGACTACTGCAGAACAGATAATGAATTCAAAGCACATAGCGAATGAAGAGCATAAAATGAATAAAGAGGTAATTCTTTCCGACTTCAGGCTTGCAAACCTCAGCCGGATGCTCAGTGTAACCGGTCGCCGGGAAGTGCTTTCGGGGAAAGCAAAATTCGGAATTTTTGGCGACGGAAAAGAATTAATTCAGATCGCAATAGCAAAACAATTCAGGAATGGTGACTGGAGATCAGGATATTACAGGGATCAGACCTGGATGATGGCAATGGACCTTTATAACTCCGTCGAGTTTTTCCATCAGTTGTACGGTAATACCGACAAGTCACTTGACAGGGTAGGAAGCGGGGGAAGGGTTTTTAATAACCATTTCTCGATCCCCACTATAAATCCTGATGGAACCTGGCACGACCTGACAAAGCAGAAAAATTCATCGGCTGACATTTCTCCTACGGCAAGTCAGATGCCAAGGTTGCTGGGCCTGGCCTATGCATCAAAGCTCTTCAGACAGAATAAGGAGCTCCATAAGTTTACTACCCTTTCGGTTCAGGGCAATGAGGTTGCTTTCGGATCGATAGGCGATGCGAGCACTTCGGAGGGTCATTTCTGGGAAACAATAAATGCAGCCGGGGTTTTACAGGTTCCGATGGCTCTTTCAATTTATGATGACGGGTATGGTATTTCAGTACCCAAAAAATTACAGACAACCAAAGGAAGCATATCCGAGTTACTTAAAGGATTTCAGGATGAACCCGGCAAGCCGGGCATACTGATTTTTAAAGGCAAAGGATGGGATTATCCGGGATTGTTAAAGCTTTATGAAAAAGGAATTGAAATTTGCCGGCGCGATCATAAACCCGTCATTTTTCACATTGAGGAGGTTACACAGCCGCTGGGTCATTCGACTTCCGGATCGCACGAAAGATATAAAAGTGAGGAGCGCCTGAAGTGGGAGGTGGATTCAGATCCTATTAAGAAAATGGGTGAATGGATCATTTCCTCCGGAATCGCAACGGCTTCAGAACTTGATGCTCTTGTTGAAGATGCTGCCGAAGAGGTTAAGGAATCAAGGAAAAAGGCATGGGATATGTTTCAGAATCCCATAAAAACAGAAAGGGACGCGCTCGTAAAAATAATCCGTGAACGTAGCTGCCGGTGTACCGATGAGGCAAAAGAGGCTTCAATTGATGAAATTGCAGATGAGCTTACTAAAGATCCTGACTCCCATAAGGAAGGATAATTTTATGGCTGCACGTAAAGTATTGAGGAACATTTGCAACACCTGCCTTAAATCTGATACTCTGAAGGACCAGATGTACGGATGGTTGAGGCGTAACTACAAGGATGCAGATAAGAGCTACAATTCATTTCTTTATAACGAAACACCAACATCGGTTCTGAATATTAAACCAATTCCACCTGTTTATTCGGCTGATTCACCTGAAGTGCCGGGCCGGCAGATCCTGAGGGATAATTATGAAAAGCTATTCTCGAAGTACCCGCTTCTTGTCACTTTCGGTGAAGACACCGGCAATATAGGAGGTGTAAACCAATCGCTCGAGGGATTACAGAAGAAGTTTGGAGAACTGAGGATCACCGACACAGGTATCAGGGAGGCAACGATCGTGGGACAGGGTATCGGGTTGGCGCTGAGGGGTATGAGACCGATTGCCGAAATCCAGTATCTCGATTATATGATGTATGCCATACAGCTGATCAGCGATGATCTTGCAACAACATACTACAGGACTGTAGGAGGGATGGTTGCTCCTCTTATAATCAGCACCCGCGGTCACCGTCTTGAGGGCATCTGGCATTCAGGTTCTCCGGTGAGCATGCTTATGAACTCAGCAAGAGGCGTTTATGTGCTTTCTCCCAGGGACATGACCCGGGCAGCAGGTTTTTACAATACCCTCCTTGAAGGGAATGATCCGGCTATCGTTATAGAACCACTCAATGGCTACAGACTTAAGGAAAAAATGCCTGATAACATTGGAGAGTACAGGCTTCCTCTGGGTATTCCGGAGGTAATTATTGAGGGCACTGACCTTACGATCGTTACTTACGGATCGGTTGTAAGGATAGCTGCGGAAGCAGCGAAACAGCTTAAGGCGCACAATATTTCAGTTGAACTGATTGATGTCCAGACTCTTGTACCTTTTGACAGGAAGAAATCTATAGTTAATTCCCTGAAGAAAACGAACAGGGTTCTTTTCCTTGATGAAGACGTGCCGGGAGGGACAACATCATTCATGATGCAGCAGGTGCTTGAAGGACAGGGAGGGTGGAATTATCTTGACGTTCCCCCGAAAACACTGACAGGGAAAGAACACCGTCCAGCCTATACCACCGATGGAGACTATTTCTCAAAACCAAGCGCTGAAGATATTTTCGATGTGGTGTATGCAATGGTAAAGGAAACTACTCCCGGGAAATACTAGGAATAGCCTAAAGGGTTTATGGGGTGGCACCTATGATTTTAAGAAGTCCCAATGCAGCTTCCCCTGGTCCGGAAGTTTCGTAACCCTGAATCCCAAGCCTGGTACGCATCTGACCCACAAAAATTCCATTCTTAAAGAACGATGCAAAGTACTTCTTCACTATCTCTTCGTGAATTTCCCTGTATTCGGGAGGTCCGAAAATATTAGCGAAATATGAATGTACCAGCCCTGTTGATGTAGTGGTCCCCTTGCTCATCACAGCACCGTTACGGAATACGTCAAGAGCCCATTCAGGCGAATCAAATCTGTCAATAACGGGATGGTCATTGTCAATCTCTTCATAATTATTGGCGTAGAGGATGTAATCAATCTTATGTCCTCGGGTAATGGTCTCAAATGTGGTGACCGGGAAAACTATCCTTGCATTTACCTGGCTGGGATTCATTATTATAGACCTGTCAAGATGACCATAAGCGTAACCCGGCTGAAGGTCATCGAGCCTCAGGAAAGCACCAATTTCTGTTCCGTAGCCTATGGCGTTTCCGTCTGCATCAAGCTCGATAGATCCCATATCATCAGCAATTATTTTAAGCTCCCTGATCTGCATTTCACCCAGGACCCTGAAAGCCTCAAGAGTCTCTGATTTACCGGCCCCGGTATCGCCCATCATAAGGATTGTCGCCTCCTTGTCCCCATGCAGAAGGATCTTCACCATAGCACCATGAAAAGGCATATTACCCTTTTTCATAACAATTGAATTATGAAGGGTAAGTATCATTTTTTTCAGATAACCGAAATATCCGAATTCGGGTCTGCCAGGAATTGCCCCGACAAACAAAGAATTCTCTTCGTCATTGTAGAATACTGTGGAATAGGTTGAAAGATTGTCAAGTGCATTTCCTGGAACACCATAGATAAAAACAGCATCCGGTTTTTTCTCCAGATCAGCATCTTCTGCAAGCTGGAACAGGTTACACAATGATAATCCCAGATCAAAAAAGTTGATGTGGAAATATGTCATTATTATGAGCTTGCCCACTTTAGCCGGATAACAAAGCCAGTCTGCAGGATTAAGCTCCACCATATCGACCGGATTCTCGCAAATCTTTTTAAAATGCCCTGTCCGTTTGTTCATAGGCTGCTGAATGACAAGTGGCGGATAGATCAGCATCTGCCGAATAACAGGGATTGAATTCAGCTTATTGTATTTTTCGTCATTCCATTCAATATCCTTTGGCAGGGAAATGACAGCCATTTCAGCGCCGGCCCGAACCTGCCTGTAAACTGTCGGGTGGGTTCCTGTTATATTCTCCTGGATATGCCGGTAAACTGTTCGAATGAGATGAGTGAGCTGCTCAATGGTTTCATTGAAGGTCCTGTAAGGCCGTTTATCCAGACGGTCGCCCTCGGAATCGTTAATTATGAACCTGTCAAAATGTCGCCAGTAATCGTAAAGATGTTCAACAAAATCGTTAAGCAGCTGAAGTTCTCTGAGGAAAGTGGCGGACCGGTCAAAGATATGCGGCACAACGTTACTTTCGTATTTAACGAGAAGTGAAAGGGTTTTTACCAGGTCATCAACAGCTGCTTCACCTGTGTCCCCATTTTCAAATATCCCCAGGAGCGGCGAGTTTTTAATCTTTAAATGATTAATACAGTGGTCTATAACAGCTCTGAATTTATCGCTTGCAAACAGCTCTTCGGCAGTTTCACACATCCGCTCGCGGATATTCAGAACTGCTTTATTCCCTACAATTCGTAATGTACTTTTCTGCATCAGTTGGTTTAAGTGATTGTTAAAATAGCATTATTTGTAACTATTCCGTGCCATGAGTTTGGAGTGCCTAAAGTTAGTAATAATAGAATGAATCAATTTCTTTATAAGCAGCGATGATTAATGTCTCTATGTTTTAAGAAATATTTTTTTTACAAATCATTTGGCACGATTTTTTCTTCTGATTAATAAAAATTAGTAAATTGTGTCTGTAATTTTCATTACATGAAACCAGAAATTGATCTTTTTGCTATTCTTCCAGAAGACAAGATACCGGAGAAAGGCAAGATACTGATTTCGGAGCCTTTTCTGCCTGACACATTTTTTAACCGGAGCATTGTCTATCTCACCGACCATGAACCAAAGGGATCGGTAGGATTCATATTAAACAAAAAACTTGACATAAAGATCAGCGATGCTGTTGAAGGTTTTGAAGGATGGAATGAGACCCTGAATATGGGCGGACCCGTGGCTCCCGATACCCTCCATTATCTTCACAGTCTTGGAGCAGCAGTTCCGAAAAGTGTTCAGGTTGAAGGAAATATTTACTGGGGTGGCGATATCGATGTTATAAGAAAGATGATCAGGTCAGGATCGGTAAGCCCCTCCCAGATAAGATTTTTCCTTGGCTATTCGGGATGGTCAGCAGGTCAGCTGGAACGGGAGATAAAGGAAAACTCGTGGGTAATAGCAAAGGTCAGATCTGAAATAATAATGAGCAGCCGCGGAATTGACAGCTGGAAACGGCTGTTGCGGTCCTTTAAAAATAAATTGCAAAAAAAAAACATTTTTGTTTTTGCGTTTCCGGGGACAGTTATTATTTTTGAAATAAAAGGTAACTGTCCCCGCTATCAATACGCAAGGGCTTGCTGCATCCCGCTTCCCACAGTTTGGTTGTTATCTTTGGCTTCAATTAGAGCGATGGGGATATATGGTTTATAATAGAGGATGTAATCGGCGCGTTTTGCCTTCCCTCGCGATACCATTTTCCCGCGCACAATAACTTTACCTGCTGTGAAGAAGACCTCCTCCCTGATTTGAGACATTTTATCCCATCCCGCGTTCTCCAGCGCCAGCGTTATATATTTCGTGCAAATGTCCCTCTCTGAAAGGCTTTTTTTAATCATTCCCGGATCACCATACGCGTGAATTCGTCCACTCCTCACTTATGAAAACCAGATCATTGATACTTCAACTGAGCGCACTTTATCAAAGAAATCAATGCAATTCAATGAGAATTTGGGAATAAAGTATTCCCGCGCTGATGGATACGCTCCCCTTTACGGAGAGGGCAAGCACAGGGGCTTGCCCCTACGAGTGATTTATTTTCCCATCTGTTACAGCGAAACCATGAACAGCAACCTAATAATCTTTTTCACATGGTCTTTTGGGATGTCGCGTGAAGAATCATTCCGCTGCAGACCGACCCCCTCTACTTTGTCCATCTGTTTCACTGATTTCATCCTGGCGAGTTTCTTGGATGGCGCAAGATCATCCTTCTCAGTTAAAATTCCTCAATTTCTGGTTCATAGACACGGATTCCGGAAACTTCAATTATCCATAGCTTCCTTTCTATTGGCGATCGTGAAAGCGCTTCTAAAAACTGCGTGATCAGTCGTTCCAATAACACAATACTTGGATTTTGAGGAACCCGAATGACAGCTATACCATTTGATTGCTCGGGTGGAAAACGTGTAATGTCTGAAAATCCAGATCTAGTGAAACAATGCAGCGATTTTCAGTACGACATACTTCAAAAAGATGTTTATCTGACGATCCCGAAGCATCTGGTTTCGAACTGTCTGAATGTCATGCCCAGCTTTGAAGAAAAGGTCTTGCGTACGAGCACCAAAATTTTCGTCAAGTTTGAATTTCATTTTGTTGGCTCACTATGAAATTCAACATATCGGCATCGGGACATCTCTGCTCCATAAGCGATTGTTGCACGAATATCTTCTTCGGTTAAATGCGGATATTCTACGAGGATTTCCTCTATACTCATGCCATTTGCCATAAAATCAAGAATAAGAGATACCCATATTCTTGTTCCACGAATGCAAGGTTTTCCAAAACAAATATCGGGATCAACAGAAATACGTGCCAGTAGTGGATTCATATTTTAATCACCTCAAATAGCTTAAATTTTCCTCAACGCAAGCTTCAAATTTTCACGATATTCGGGATGAACCGAATTAAGTTTCGAACTTAAATAATTTATATATCAGACTTTGTACAAGTAAAAGATTATATTATTTTTTTAACCAGGTCAAGAGCTACTAAATCCGCATTACTCACAGCATTCTTGGTATTTTCCGGTAAGAATAAAGAAATGCAGGCTACAGCAACCGAAAATTCTAATTCTAGAAAGCCGCTATTTTAAAAGAACGGCAACTGTCTCCGATATCACTTTTGCAGTTTGCGTTTGAGCAACTGGATAATTTGTTCGAATTCGTTTACTTTTAAGATAGCAAAAAGCACATAGAGGATGGGAATGAGGAGCCAATCGCTATCATTACCGATAACGCATTGCCTGCATGACTATGACAGAAACTGAATATGTAATACACCAACACTCCCATGATGGCTGACGCAATAACTGATTTGATAAAACTCTTTCCAGATCTTGACCCTCGAATCCTCCAACCCGCCGTCCGAGGAAAAAACAACACCAGCAGAAAGTTTAACGTTATCGTGCAGGAAGTTGCTATAGGAAGCGACCGGTGATCAAATCCTAACCGGAAAATGAAGATATAGTTTAACAATGCATTTAATGCCACGGTAAAAACGCTAATAATAACCGGTGTCCGGATATCTTTAAGGGCATAAAAACCGTCTCTTGCAATACGGAAACTCGCATACCCGAATAGGCCAAATGAATAGCAGGCGAGCGCACCAGCCGCCTGAACCGTATCATATTCAGTGAATTTACCATGCTGGTAAATCAATGCGATGATGGGTTTGCTCAATACGATCAATCCTGCTGCAGCCGGAATCGCGAGTGCAAATATCATTTTCAAGCTTCCTGAAAAAGCTGATTTATAATTATCCATGCTGTTTTCTGCAACCAATCGCGAAAGCACGGGCAAGGTTGCCGTAGAAAATGAGACCCCGACTACACCCACGACAAAATACATGATTCTGAAAGACACCGTTATCCAGGATAACCATCCTTCGAACTGAGATGCAAAGTAGGAGCTGATAAAAACACTGATTAGCATTGAAGCCGAGCTAATGATTGCCGGTCCGACAAGCACCATTATTTCTCTCAGATGAGGATCCCGAAAATCAAAAATTGGTCTGAACCGGAACCCGATCCTGTGCATTGACGGTACCTGTATGAGAAACTGCAATGCCCCACCCACAAGCACTCCTGCACCGGCACCGGCCACCGGATGAATTCCAAAACGAGGAGCAACATAATAACCTGCGATTGAAACGATTATCGAACCAATATTGAAAAATGCAGATGCAGATGCCGGAATAGCAAACTTGTTCTTGGAGTTCAGTAATCCCATGGAGATAGCTGCCAGAGATACCAGAATTAAAAAAGGAAACATCAATCTTGTTAAATAAATGGTTAATTCACGTTTGCTGACAAACCCAAAACTTGATGCTGCCGGCAAAGCCGTATCGAACCCTTTGCCCATGAAGAACAGGTTGACAATAAACGGTGAGAAAACGATACCTAAAAAAACTACGAACAACAAAATGATGGTTAGCGCGGTGAATACGAGGTTAGCAAGCCGCCAGGCAGCATCCTCTCCGGATTTTGTTTCTACATCGGCAAAAACAGCTATAAACGCCTTGCTCAGGTCACCTTCCGCAAAAAGATCCCTGAGCAAATTCGGAATTCTGAATGCCGCATAAAATGCGTCAAGAGCAAACCTGGCTTCAAAATAATAGGTTAATACAACTTCCCGGATTATTCCCACGACCCGTGATCCAATAACCGCAATACTTACGATGCCGGCAGATTCTACAATTTGTGACTGTCCAAAATCCTTTGGTGTTTCATTCATATGAATTATCGCATCCTGGATATCAAAGCTTGCAATTGGTTGAAGGCAAACTCTATGGCATTGGAGTTAATTTTGCAATAACTTTTAGAACAGCTCCTGTAACTTGTTGTTGTTATTACAGATTAGGAATTTAGGAGTTTTTGGTATGTCAGCTTCGCTGCCATGTTAAAAGAAAGATCGATCAATATATCGTCTCCTCTTCAACTATGACGCGCGAAGCGCGGCATACTGGAACTCTTAAAATTTAAAAAGCAAACCTTGAAGCTAGCACCCTGTTTCTTTCGTGTGCATAAAACCGAAACATGAAGATTGTAAAGCGCTCTTGAGAAACAGCTATGGTTACGAGAAGTATTCCTGCTAGAATAAAGGTAATGAACTTTTTATGATTTTACAAACCATGGTAAGCAAACATCTCAAAAGCTATGTATCAGTATTTGTGATTGCGCTGGTGCTTCGCCTGCTGCTTATATATGAAATCTCAGGCAATCCCACATTTTATACGCCAATAGTGGATGCGAGCAGCTACTCTGATGCCATTGCGCGATCACTTGCCGCCGGAAAACCGATTGACGATTCATTTTTCTGGCAAGCCTCGTTTATCCGGCTTTCCTTGCACTTGTGTACATGGTCAGCCATTCATCCATACTTTTTGCCCGGATCATCCAGTCGATTCTGGGAGCAATCACCTGTGTGCTCACCTGCAAACTGGGCGAGAAAATGTTTAATCACCGGACAGGGCTTCTTGCAGGCATTCTCGCGGCTGCATACGGACCCATAATATTTTACGAGACTGATTTGCTGGCGACGGTGTGGGCATCATTCTGGGCAGTGGTTTTATTGCTCATGTTCATGAGCGCGCCGGTTATTTTCAGGTCGCATTTTCATCTCATCCTGGGATTATGCGGCGCTTTGAGCATTACCACAAGGTCCACGTTTGCCCCGTTTTTTGTCATCACAACCGCCTGGCGATAAACGTATACTTGAGAAACAAGGTTCCCGTGCTTCAATTGACGAAGATTATCTTCTTTCTCATACTGGGATTTTGCGTTGCTGCCATTCCTCTTGCCTGGAAAAGCTACCAGGTGATAGGCAAATTCACTATTATGCCTGATACCGGCGGGATAGCGCTGTATATCGGTAACAATCCGGATACCGATAAAACCATTGCTATCCGCCCGGATGGAGCTGGGACAGTCTTGGTTACATGGCTTCTCAACAAGGCGTTAAAACCAAAAAAGAAGCCATTGAGTTTTTCAACCGGTTATTCATCGAGTATGTGAAGTCAGATCCAACGGGCTACATCAAAGGGTTGGTAAGCAAAACCAATCAGTTCATTAATTCCCGGGAATTGCCAAGAAGCACGGATGTTTATGTTTACCGCAAATGGTCCGTTTTGCTTACCCTGCTGACATGGAAAATTAACGGATTCGGATTCCCGTTTGGAGTGGTGCTTCCATTTGCCCTGATTGGTATCTTCAGTTACTGGCGCCGGATTCCGTTTCCTGTGTGGTCATTTATCATCCTGTATCCGCTGTCCATTATTCTTGTCCTCGTTACGTCACGGTACAGGATTGAAGTCATTCCTGTGCTGCTTATCATGGCTTCAGCCGGATTTTTTAATATCAGGAACTTGATGCAGGAAAAATTTACAGTGAAAAAGTGGTCGGGTGCTGCCGTGATTTTGATCCTGGTATTGCTGAGCATTTTTTCAGGGCCTTACACCCAGGAAAAAACTAACTACGACGCAGAGCTTTATTATTGTGTTGGGGTGGAAGAAAAAAACAAAGCAAATATGGAGCGGGCAGTGCATGCGTTTCAACAGGCAATCCAGCTCCAACCGGATTATCCGGAAGCTTACAACAATCTTGGAGTTATCGCGGAGCAATCGGGAAATGTTGAGCAGGCGATACTGTATTATTCCCGGGCGGTTGCACTCAATCCTGAAATTATTGTTTCACGCCGTAATTTTGCCCGGGTTTTGGATGCTGGCGGGTATCTTGATATGGCAATTGAGCAATACAAAGCAGCGCTCGCACTCGATGCCAATCAGGCTGATGTACTCGCAAGGACCGGTTTCCTCCTGGCACGCCAAAACCGGCTTGAGGAAGCAATCCCCTATTACACAAATTCCCTGAAAATCAGTCCTGATAACGCTGATGTGCAGAATAATTGCGGAGCTGCTCTTTACGAGCTGGGAAGGATTGCTGAAGCTATTCCGCGGTTTGAAGCAGCGCTTGCATTAAACCCGAAACCAGGCACTGCAATGGAGAACCTCGTGGATGCGATGTTGAAGCAAAATCAACGGGAGAACTGAAACTATTTCTGCGATCAATGCTCAAAAACGCTGAATCCGTGCATGATTCTGAATTATCCCAAAAAATTATCGATATACTGGACCGTATCCAGGATAATTCCGCAAATCCCTGACAAAATCAGGTTTGCCTCCAGGATCATAAAACGAGATCCGATGAGACCATGAACCCGCGCGGGGAATTTTTCATGCTGTCAAGAAAATCTCTTATTTTGTTCGCGATTCCTCTGCCATCCAGCCCGTACTTTTTTCGCAGCAGATTCTGTGGGCCCTGCTCTATAAACCTGTCAGGAACAGCTATACAAAAAGTTTTTGACCGGTACCCTGGCTGCAGCGACTCAATTACAGCAGATCCAAATCCCCCATGGATAACATTTTCTTCCACTGTAAATATCCAGTTTTCTCTGGAAGCAAGATTGTTAAATAATTCAGAATCAATAGGTTTAATGAACCTGCTGTTGATCACGGTGCATGGGAAACCTTCCACTTCAAGTATCCCGGCAGCTTCAAGAGCCGGATAAACCGTCGATCCGATTCCCAGGATGACAATTTCACCATCATTTTTCAGTATCTCTGCCTGACCAATGGGAAAATTTGCTAACCTGGTATCGCGAGTTACGCCATATCCATACCCTCGTGGATAACGGATTGCCACAGGACCGTCCATTTGCAACGCTGTATGAAGCATATGCTGCAACTCATTTTCATCCTTGGGAGCCATAAAAACCAGGTTTGGCATGCTTCGCAGATAAGAAATGTCAAATAAACCATGATGCGTCGGGCCATCCTCACCCACAATCCCGGCTCTGTCTATCATGAATACTACAGGCAGATTCTGCAAACACACATCGTGAAGGACCTGATCATATGCCCGCTGTAAAAAAGTTGAATAGATGGTAACAACAGGGCGCAACCCTTCACACGCCATTCCTGCTGCAAACGTCACCGCATGCTGCTCGGCAATACCAACATCATGAAACCGCTCCGGGTATGTCTTCCTAAACAAATTCAGACCTGTCCCATCAGCCATGCCCGCAGTAATTGCCACAATTTCCGGTCTCTCCGCGGCAATCCTGACCAACGTTTCCCCAAATATTTCTGTATACGTACAACTATTGGTATTCTGTACGTGCGTACTGGTTTCTTTGAACCCGGGACTGATACTGTGATACGAAGTCGGATCTTTTTCCGCCGGTGAATACCCCTTGCCTTTTGTCGTGACAATATGCATCAGCACCGGCACTTTGATTCTTTTTAAACTTTCCAGATTTTCAATCAGAAGCTCAAGATTATGACCGGGAACAGGCCCGATATATTTGAATCCCAGTTCATGAAAAATAAGGCCCGGGATGAAAAGGCTTTTAAATAATACTTCGGACCTGGCGAGCACTCTCCTGACAGGATCACCTATCCCGGGTATCCTTTCCAGTATGGCTTTCAATTCTTTTCTGAATTTGTAATACATGTTGCCTGAGATAAGCTTTGAAAGATATGAGGCTAAAGCACCAACGTTTTCAGAGATGGACATTTTGTTATCATTTAAAATAACCACCAGGTCATCCTGTAAATGGCCGGTATAATTTAACCCCTCAAAAGCCATACCGGACATCAGGGCACCATCCCCAATCACGGCTATCACCTTATGTGCATCACCTCTCATCCTTTTCGCATGCAGCACTCCCAGGGCAGCAGAAATTGATGTGCTGCTATGACCCGTGTCAAACACATCATGACAGCTTTCTGAACGTTTCGGAAATCCACCTAGCCCCTCATACTGGCGCAATGATCCAAACTCCCATTTCCTGC
>CAWKIC010000074.1:0-95166 GCA_963849615.1 uncultured Bacteroidales bacterium | reverse complement strand
ATAGACCGGCTGGCCACCGCCGCCGCGCTCCTCGGCGGTTTCGTTCTCCTCGCCGTCGTCGCGGTGAACGCTTGGTCGATCCTCGCCGGGGCGCTGTTCGGCCGCCCCTTCCCCGGCACCTTCGAGCTGACCGAGCTCGGCACTGCCGTCGCGGTCTTCCTGTTCCTGCCCTATTGCCAGCTGACCGGCGCCAACGTCTCCGCCGATATCTTCACCGCCCGGCTGCCGCCGCGCCTGCGCGCCGGCCTGGCGCTGGCCCGGGCGGCGGTCGCGCTCGCCGTGGCCCTCGTCCTCGCCGAGCGCACCTGGGCGGGCCTCCTCGACCAGCGCGCCTACCGGCTGACCACCACCATCCTGCAGCTGCCGGTCTGGTGGGCCTACGGGCCGGCGCTTCTCGCCTTGGTCCTGCTCGCCGCCGCCTGCCTGCTGACCCTCGGCCGGTCCGGCCGCGCCGTGCGCGGACGCTGAGGCCGGTGCCCCACGCCCTGGCGACCGGCTGCGCCGGGCTCGCGGGCCTGCTCGCGCTGATCGCCATCCGCGTGCCGATCGCCTACACGATGATCCTGGTCGGCGTCGTCGGGACTCATCCTCAGTCCGGCCCGGCGTCCTGCTCTCAACCAGCTCAAGGACCTCGCCTACTCGCAGTTCTCCAACTACGACCTGTCGGTCCTGCCGATGTTCATCCTGATGGGCGGGCTCGCCTCGCGCTGCGGCCTCAGCCGCGACCTCTTCCGCGGCGCCAACGCCTGGCTCGGCCGCTTCCGCGGCGGCATCGCGATGGCGGCGGTCGCCGCCTGCGGCGGCTTCGGCGCGGTCTGCGGCTCGTCCACCGCGACCGCCTCGACCATGGGCCAGGTCGCGCTGCCGGAGCTGCAGCCGCTACCGCTACTCGCCGTCGCTCGCCACCGGCACGCTCGCCGCCGGCGGCACGCTCGGCATCCTGATCCCGCCCTCGGTCGTGCTGATCGTCTACGCCATCATCGTCGAGGCGAACATCGTCACCCTGTTCGCCGCCGCGCTGATTCCCGGCCTCCTCGCCATCGCTCTTCTTCATCCCACGGTCGCGATCTACGTGCGCCTGGTGCCCGGGCGTCGGGCCCGAAGGGCGAGCCGGTCGGCCCGCGACGAGTTCATGGCGGCGACGCTCGGCCGTCATCCCGGTCGCTCGTCGATCTTCGGCATCGTCATCGGCGGCATCTACGCCGGCATCTACAACCCGACGCCGGCCGCGGCGATCGGCGTGTTCCTGGTCGCCGCTCTACGGCTTCGCCCGCGGCGGCTGATCGCTGGCCGCGACACCGTCGAGGCGCTGCTCGAGACGGCGCGCACCAGCGGCATGATCTTCCTGATCCTGCTCGGCGCCGAGCTCCTGAAGATCTTCATGGCGCGCGCCGGCGTGCCGCAGGCGACCGCGGCGACTGCTGCAGCGACAGCGGCCTCGCCGCCGCTGGCGTCATGGCGCTGATCATCCTCATCTTCATCGTCCTCGGCTGCCTGATGGACAGCCTGTCGATGATCATCCTGGCCATCCCGTTCTTCTGGCCGATGGTCTCCGGCGCTCGACTACGGCCTGCCCGTCGACGACCTGAAGATCTGGTTCGGCATCATCGCGCTGATCGTGGTCGAGCTCGGC
Source organism: uncultured Bacteroidales bacterium (assembly GCA_963849615.1). Taxonomy (GTDB): domain Bacteria; phylum Bacteroidota; class Bacteroidia; order Bacteroidales; family VadinHA17; genus LD21. The sequence continues at coordinate 93,533 of CAWKIC010000074.1, read as the reverse complement.
CTGATCACGCCGCCGGTCGGCCTCAACGTCTTCATCATCAACTCGCTCGCGCCGGACGTGCCGATGCGCGAGACCTTCAAGGGCGTGATGCCGTTCTTCCTGTCCGAGATGGTGCGGGTGACGCTGCTGGTCGCGGCGTTCCCGGCGATCTCGCTGTTCCTGCCGCGGCTGCTCGCCGGCTGAGATCGCGCGCGCAGCGATCTTGCGCCGGATCGCGCGGCAATTGACAATAATTTCAAAGCGCCGGTGGTTATGCTGCGCTGCGGCAGAAAAATCATGCTTACCGGCCTGCGGCCGCTTTGACCCGACCGTGCGCGGCTGTTACCACGCCCGGAGCGTCGAATCAGTGGTGAGGGTTTCCAGATGACTGCAGCCAATCTCGTGCCGATCCCCGAGCTTTACGTCTCCTACGACAGCGCGGCGAAGCTCAAGCACGAGGCGGGCGACCTTCCCTCCTGGGACCTGACGCCGCGCCAGATCTGCGACCTCGAGCTGCTGATGAACGGCGGCTTCCACCCGCTGAAGGGCTTCCTGGGCCAGGCCGACTACGACCGCGTCGTCGCCGGAGATGCGGCTGGCCGACGGCACGCTCTGGCCGATGCCGATCACGCTCGACGTGACCGAGGCCTTCGCCGACAAGGTCGAGCCCGGGCAGGACATCGCGCTGCGCGACCACGAGGGCGTGATCCTCGCGATCATGTCGGTGACCGACAAGTGGCACGCCGGACAAGGCGGCCGAGGCCGAAGCAGGTCTTCGGCGCCGACGACATGGCCCACCCGGCGGTCAACTACCTGCACGACCGGGCCGGCCCGGTCTATCTCGGCGGCCCGATCGACCGGCATCCAGCAGCCGGTGCACTACGACTTCCGCAGCCGCGCGCAACACCCCGAACGAGCTGCGGACCGTTCTTCCGCAAGCTCGGGCTGGCGGCGGATCGTCGCCTTCCAGACCCGCAACCCGCTGCACCGGGCGCACCAGGAGCTGACCTTCCGCGCCGCGCGCGAGGCGCAGGCGCAACCTCCTGATCCACCCGGTCGTCGGCATGACCAAGCCCGGCGACGTCGACCACTTCACCCGGGTGCGCTGCTACGAGGCGGTGCTCGACCAGTACCCGGCCTCGACCACGACGCTGTCGCTGCTGCACCTCGCGATGCGCATGGGCGGCCCGCGCGAGGCGGTCTGGCACGCGCATCATCCGCAAGAACCACGGCTGCACCCACTTCATCGTCGGCCGCGACCATGCCGGCCCGGGCAAGGACAGCCAGGGCAAGCCCTTCTACGGGCCCTACGACGCGCAGGAGCTGTTCGCCAAGCACCAGGACGAGATCGGCGTCGAGATGGTCGACTTCAAGCAGATGGTCTATCGTCCAGGAGAAGGCGCAGTACGTGCCGCGCGACGAGGTCGAGGAGGGCGAGACCATCCTCGACATCTCCGGCACCGAGCTGCGCCGCCGCCTGCAGGAAGGCCTGGACATCCCCGACTGGTTCTCCTTCCCGGAGGTGGTCGAGGAGCTGCGCCGCACGCAGCCGCCGCGCGCGCAGCCAGGGCTTCACCGTGTTCTTCACCGGCCTCTCCGGCTCCGGCAAGTCGACCATCGCCAACGCGCTGATGGTCAAGCTGATGGAGATGGGCGGGCGCCCGGTGACGCTGCTCGACGGCGACGTGGTGCGCAAGCACCTGTCCTCGGAGCTCGGCTTCTCCAAGGAGCACCGCGACATCAACATCCGGCGCATCGGCTACGTCGCCTCGCGAGATCACCAAGAACGGCGGCATCGCCATCTGCGCGCCGATCGCGCCCTACGCGGCGACCCGCGCGCGCGGTGCGCGAGATGATCGAGCCCTACGGCGCCTTCGTCGAGGTGCATGTCGCGACCCCGCTCGAGGAATGCGAGCGCCGCGACCGCAAGGGCCTCTACAAGCTGGCGCGCGAGGGCAAGATCAAGGAGTTCACCGGCATCTCCGACCCCTACGAGGCGCCGACGAGCCCGGAGCTGCGGCTCGACACCGAGAACCTCGACGTCGACTACTGCGCCGCAGCAGGTGATCCTGAAGCTCGAGAACATGGGCCTGATCCGCGCCTGAGCGCGAGACGGGAATTCGCTGGAAACTCAGAGGTTAACAGCCATTTCTTAGATGCACGGCACATCGCATGCACAAAGCGTGTGCGTGCGGCGTGCGCGGGGCGAAAGGTTAACGCCCCTTCGCGCACGTCGCCATGACGGCACGCCAACGCCCGCTTGGAAGCCGAGCCGCTCCAGCTTCGCCTCGAAGGCCGCGTGAACCTCCAAAGGGCGCCATTCGCGTGACGGTGCCCGAGGGTCGAGAAGCACGGCGCCTTCATCGAGACATGGGCCTGATCCGCGCTTGACGCACCTTCCGCGGGCCGCCGTTCCCCAAGCCCTGCACGCAACCTCCGGTTACGCGCCGCTTGCGAACAAAGCGAAAACAGGGCTTGATGCGGGCATGAGCCGCCTCGAGCCGATCGGCAGTCCCGAACCCGCCTTCCTTGCCCGCCTCAACCCGGCGCAGCGCGCCGCGGTGCTGCACGGCGACGGCGAAGTCGCCGGGCCGCTGCTGGTCATCGCCGGCGCCGGCACCGGCAAGACCAACACCCTGGTGCACCGGGTGGCGCATCTGATCCTCGAGCGGCGCCGACCCGCGGCGGATCCTGCTGATGACCTTCTCGCGGCGCGCCGCCGCCGAGATGACGCGGCGCGTCGAGCGGCATCGCCGGCGAGGTCCTCGGCGCGAGGCCGCGCGTGCTCGGCGCGGGCCTGACCTGGGCCGGCACCTTCCACGCCATCGGCGCCCGCCTCCTGCGCGAGCATGCCGGCGCCATCGGCCTCGACCCCGCCTTCACCATCCACGACCGCGAGGATTCCGCCGACCTGATGAACCTCGTCCGGCACCGAGCTGGGGCTCTCGCGACCGAGAGCCGGTTCCCGGCCAAGGCGCACCTGCCTCGCGATCTACTCGCGGGCGGTGAACGGCCGGGACGAGCTCGGCGAGGTGCTGCGGCGGCACTTCCCCTGGTGCGCGGACTGGGAGGCGGAGCTGAAGGCGCTCTTCGCCGGCTACGTCGAGGCCAAGCAGGCGAGCGCGGTGCTCGACTACGACGACCTGCTGCTCTACTGGGCCGAGATGATGGCAGGACCCGGCGCTCGCCGCCGAGATCGGCGGCCGCTTCGACCACGTGCTCGTCGACGAGTACCAGGACACCAACCGGCTGCAGGCCGCGATCCTGCTCGGCGCTGAAGCCCGACGGCCGCGGGCTGACCGTGGTCGGCGACGACGCGCAGTCGATCTACGCCTTCCGCGCGGCGCGAGGTGCGCAACATCCTCGACTTCCCCGGCCTTTCGCGCCGCCGGCCGCGCATCGTCGACGCTCGAGCAGAACTACCGCTCGACCGAGCCGATCCTCGCCGCCGCCAACGCGGTCATCGCCGAGGCGCGCGAGCGCTTCGCCAAGGGGCTGCTGGACCGACCGGCCGCCGGGGCGCGCGGCCGGCGCTCGTCACCGTGCGCGACGAGGCCGGCCAGGTCGACTTCGTCTGCCGCGAGGTCCTCGACGCCCGCGAGGCCGGCACGCGCGCTGAAGGAGCAGGCGGTGCTGTTCCGCGCCGCGCACCACTCGCGGCCCGCTCGAGGTCGAGCTGACCCGGCGCAACATCCCCTTCGTGAAGTTCGGCGGGCTGAAGTTCCTCGACGCCGCCCACGTCAAGGACGTGCTGGCGCTGCCTGCGCTTCGCCGAGAACCCGCGCGACCGGGTGGCCGGCTTCCGGGTGCTGCAGCTCGCTGCCCGGGATCGGGCCGGCGACGGCCGAGGCGGTCCTCGCCGCCATGGCGGCGGCGGCCGGAGCCGGCGCTGGCGCTGCCGCGCGCGCCGGTGCCGCCGCGGGCGGCGCGCGACTGGGCCGGCGTTCGTCGACGCTCTTCGCGGCTGCTGCGCGGCGGCGCCGGCCTGGCCGGCCGAGCTCGAGGCGGTGCGCGCGCTGGTACGAGCCGCACCTCGAGCGGCTCCACGAGGACGCCGCGGTGCGCCGCGCCGACCTGGTGCAGCTCGAGCAGATCGCCGCCGGCTTCGCCTCGCGCGAGCGGTTCCTGACCGAGCTCACCCTCGATCCGCCCGGCGCGACCAGCGACCAGGCCGGCGCGCCGCACCGCGACGAGGACTACCTGATCCTCTCGACGATCCACTCGGCCAAGGGCCAGGAGTGGCAGCGCGGTCTTCGTGCTGAACTGCGTCGACGGCTGCATCCCCTCCGACCTCGCCACCGGCACCAGCGCCGAGATCGAGGAGGAGCGGCGGCTGCTCTACGTGGCGATGACCCGCGCCCGCGACGCGCTGCACCTGATGATGCCGCAGCGCTTCTACGTCCACGGCCAGCCCGCCGCGGCGACCGCCACGTCTACGCCGCGCGCAGCCGCTTCATTCCCGACCGCATCCCCGACCGCTTCGAGGCCGTCGCCTGGCCCCCCTGCCCGTCCTGCCAACCGGGTGCCGCGGCCGCCGGCGGATCAGCCTCCTGGCGTCGATCTCGGCGCGCGCATTCGCGCGATGTGGGACTAGACCCGATGGGCTAGCAGTAGCGCTCCGGTCCGACGTATCTGCGCCGGCCGGTAGCGGTCGCCGTGCGCCCAGCCGACCGGCAGCACCGCCTCGATCCGCGCCAGGTCCTCGCCGGCCGAGGCGTCGAGCTCGGCGCCGGCCGCGAGCTCCTCGCAGATGCGCGACCGAGCGGGTGCCGGGGATCGGGATCACCGCCGGGCTCCGCGCCAGCAGCCAGGCGATGGCCAGCGCCGCGGCGCTGGTGCCCATCTCGGCGGCGAGCCGGCGGAAGCCGTCGGTGAGCGCGAGGTTGGCGGCGAAGTTCGGGCTCGGTGAAGCGTGGGTTCGACGCGCATGAACTCCGAGGCCGCCACCCGCTCCGGGGTCGGCGGCGTGTCGGTCAGCATCGCCGCGGCCGACCGGCGAGAAGGCGACGAGCGCGGTGCCGAGCGCCTCGCAGGCCTGCACCAGCCCGAGCTCCGGCGCGCGGGTGCCGAGCGAGTACTCCGACTGCACCGCCGCCACCGGATGCACCGCCGCCGCCCGCCGCAGCGAGGACGGCGCGATCTCGGAGAAGCCGATCGTGCGGGTCTTGCCGGCGCGCACCAGGCCCGCCAGCGCCTCGGTCACCGCCTCGATCGGCACCGCCGGGTCGCGGCGGTGGACGTAGAAGAGATCGACCGTCTCGACGCCCAGCCGGCCGAGGCTGGCCTCGAGCTCGGCGGCGAGATGCCCGGCCGAGTTGTCGTAGCCCGCCCGCCGGTCCCGGTCGCGGCGGATGCCGGCCTTGGTGGCGATGCGGAAGCGGTCGCGCGCCTTGCCCTGCCGGGCGAGGAAGCTGCCGATCATCCGCTCGGACAGCCCCATGCCGTAGACGTTGGAGGTGTCGATATGGTCGATGCCGAGGTCGAGCGCCGCCGCGAGCAGCGCATGCGCCTCCGCCTCGGTCGTCGGCCCGTAGAACCCGGCGAAGGACATCGCCCCGACGCCGATCGCCGAGACCTCCGGCCCGCCGGCCCCCAGCCTGCGCCGTTCCATGCCGCCTCCTTCAAGCCTGCGCCAGCAGCGCCTCGACCTCGGCGAGCGTCGGCATCGACGGCGCCGTCCCGGGCCGGGTCACCGAGATCCCGGCGACGGCGCAGCCGAAGCGCACCGCCGCGGTCGGGTCCATGCCGCGGGCCAGCCCGGTCGCGAAGCCGCCGTTGAAGGCGTCGCCGGCGCCGGTCGTCTCCACCACCGGCCCGGCCGTGCACCGCCGGCACCAGCGCCGAGCGCCCGTGCCCGTGCAGCAGCGCCCCCTGGCGCCGAGCGTGATCACCACCGTCGCCGACGCCGCGCTCGCAGCAGCCGCTCCGCCGCCGCCCGCGCCGTCGTCGAGGATCGCCGACCGGCAGCCCGGTCAGCGCCTCCGCCTCGGTCTCGTTCGGCGTGAGGTAGTCGCAGAGCGCCAGCACCTCGTCGCGGCAGCTCCCGGCGCCGGCGCCGGGTTCAGGATCGTGGTCACCCCGTTGTCGCGGGCGATCTCCAGCCCCCGCACCGCCGCCTCCAGCGGCTGCTCGAGCTGGGTGACGAAGACCGCGGCGCTCGGCGATCAGCCCCGCCTGCGCGTCGATGTCGGCCGGCGCGATCGTCGCCGCCGCGCCCGGCGCAGATGATGATCGCGTTGTCGCCGGTCGCCTCCTCGACGAAGATGTAGGCCGCGCCGGTATAGCTCGTCCGGGTCGCGCGTCACCGCCGGCACGACGCCCGCCTCCTCCCAGGTGCGCGAGCGCCATCTCGCCGAAGGCGTCGGCGCCGAGCCGGGTGATGAAGGTCACCTCCGCCCCGAGCCGCGCCGCCGCCACCGCCTGGTTCGAGCCCTTGCCGCCCGGCCCGAGCACGAAGCTCGTTGCCGAGGATGGTCTCGCCCATCCGCGGCGGCGCGCTCGGCGCGGTAGGCGGTGTCGGCGACGAAGACGCCGAGGATGACGACCCGGTTCGTCGCGCCCCATCTCAGGCCTCCGGCGGGATCACGCCCTTGCGCAGCGCGAAGCAGCCGTAGAAGCGCCGCTCGCCGGTCTGGATCACCGCGTAGGCCTGCTTCGCCCGCTCGTAGAAGGCGATAGCGCTCGATGCCGATCATCGGCCAGGGCTTGCCCTCGGCGGCGTCGATCTCGGCCTGCACCTCGCGCTGCACCTCGCGGGATCTCGTCGGGCTCGCCGACCACCTCCATCCGCGCCGCGGCGTCGTCGACGAAGCCGTCGAGCGGATAGACCGACAGCACCGCCCGCGCCACCCGCGCCGACGGGCGCGTCGATCCGCAGCAGCCGCCCGAGCACGGTGCTGCCGCGCCACCGACTGCGCCGGGAAGTTGGTGTCGGCGAGGATCAGGTCGTCGCCGTGGCCCATGGCGCAGCAGCGCGCGCAGCACCTCGGCGTTCAGGATCGGGTCGATCCCCTTCAGCATGTCAGTCGCCTCCCTCAGCCGTCCATCGCGGCCGAGCGCCGCGGCCACCGCGCGCGCCGAGCTTGCCGTGTTCGCGCCGCGTCGAAATGCACCCCGTCGAGCGGGCTCGACACGATCACCTGGCCGGCATCGAGAAAGCCGGTGCCGTGCCGCCGGGCGATCGGCGCGTAGGCGGCGCCGAGCCGCTGCGACTTGTCGGCGCCGCCGGCGAAGATCTCGGCGAGGCAGCCCGGCCTCGAGCACCGGCGGCGGCGCCGACCAGCAGCACCGCCGGCGCGCCCGGCGTCCGGTCCGCAGCTGCTGCCGGAGCGTCGCCAGCACCAGCCACTGCGACCGACTCGGCGATCTCGACCACCGGCGCCTGGAAGCGGTGCTTGAGGTCGTTCGTGCCCGAGCATCAGCACCACCACGTCGATGCGGCCGGTGGCTCTCCAGGACCGCCGGCAGCACGCGCGAAGCCCGTTCTTGTGCACCCCCGAGACCGGGTCGGGATGCACGGTGGTGCGTCCCGGCAGCCCCTCCTCGATCACCAGCCAGCCGGCCCGAGCGCCGCCGCCAGCACCCCGGGCCAGCGCTCGTCGCGGGCCGAACCGGCCCATGTCCTCCAGCGTCGCCATCGGCATCGTGCCGTGGGTGTTGAAGTCGCCGTAAGCCAGGACCACGCGTTCGGCCATCAGAGTCACCTCCGTCTCGGGATCGAACAGGTGCGCCCGGTCCGCCCGCGGCCGCAGGTGTAATTTCCTCAGCGGATAACATAACGTTGATTTTCCTTTCCATTACATCGATCTCTATGGTATCGCCAGATCTTATTATTGCGATCTCTCCCTTTGCTGCCGCCTCAGGCGATATGTGGCCTATCGACAACCCGGAGGTTCCGCCTGAAAAGCGTCCATCGGTGATCAGAGCACATTTTTTGTCGAGGACTTTTGATTTAAGATAGGAAGTGGGGTAGAGCATCTCCTGCATTCCCGGTCCGCCTTTCGGACCTTCATACCTTATTACAACGGCATTGCCTGCTTTCACTTTGCCATTAAGGATAGCAGCGACGGCTTCCTCCTGCGATTCGAATACTATTGCCGGACCACTAAACTTAAACAGGCATGGATCAATTCCTGCCGTTTTTAAAATGCATCCGCTTTTTGCAATATTGCCATAGAGTACTGCCAGACCCCCGTCCTTGTTATAGGCATGTCGCACGCTCCTGATGCAACCGGTTACCCTGTCGGTATCAAGCCTTTCATAAACACTGCTTTGAGAACCCATCTCAAGGTTTTTTTGATTCAGGGGTGCGCTCCTGTAAAGATCAAAGGCTGAAGGTTTTGCGTTTCCCCCCAGGATATCCCAATCTGAAATAGCTTCATGCAAAGTTGTGTAGTCAATTCGTCTTACTGAAGTGTCTATGAGGTTATTTCTTTCAAGCTCACCCAGAATTGAGAGGATTCCGCCCGCCCTGTTGACATCCTGAATATGATATTTAGAACTTGGTGATACCTTGCAGATATTAGGGATTCTGCGTGAAAGGTTATCTATATCACTCATTTTAAAGTCAACTCCGGCTTCATGTGCAATTGCAAGGAGATGCAGAACAGTATTTGTAGAGCCGCCCATTGCAATATCTAGCGACATCGCATTCATGAACGCCTGCTTCACGGCAATCGATCTTGGAAGGACACTATTATCTCCTTCATAGTAATACCTCTTTGTGATATCGGCTATCAGTGCGGCTGCTTTTTCGAAGATCTTCACACGGTTAGTGTGGGTTGCTACAACTGTCCCATTACCGGGCAGAGCAAGTCCAAGAGCCTCAACAAGACAATTCATTGAATTAGCAGTGAACATTCCTGAACATGATCCGCAGGTCGGACATGCTGACATTTCGATTTCAAGAAGCTCGCTCTCGGTAACTGAACTATCAGCTGCTGAGACCATGGCATCAATCAGATCGAGGTTCCTTTTTTTGTTTCTGCCAGCTTCCATCGGGCCGCCTGAAACAAAAACTGCCGGTATATTTAATCTCATTGCAGCCATCATCATCCCGGGTGTGATCTTGTCACAGTTGCTGATGCAGATCATGGCATCTGCAAGGTGGGCATTACACATATATTCAACACTGTCGGCTATCAGCTCCCTCGAGGGGAGGGAGTAGAGCATCCCTTCATGACCCATTGCAATTCCGTCATCAATTGCAATAGTATTGAATTCGGCAGCAAATAATCCCTGTTTCTCAATTTCTTTCTTTACAAACTGCCCGATATAATGAAGGTGAACATGGCCTGGAACAAATTGCGAAAATGAATTTACTATCGCAATAACAGGCTTTCCCATCTGATCTTCCTTCATTCCGTTTGCCCGCCACAGGCTTCTCGCTCCGGCCATATTCCTGCCTGATGTCGTTCTGGAACTCCTTGTTTCGATTTTCATATGGATTAAATCATTTTAAAAAAAAAGCTCCCCGTCTTTCCGGGAAGCTTTAGTATGTTTACAGTATAGCATATTATTCCCGGATTATGTGCTCTTGGCAATAATGAGGATGAGGGCTATAATATGGATTAAAGATTTATACAAGTTTTTCTTTAAATTGAATGACAAATGTATTTCTTTTTTTAATATTTCAAAGAAGAAATGCTTTTTTCTTCTATTCTTTATTTAATTTACTTTAATTAAGTTAATTTGTTCATTTATCTCAGTACTGAAAATCAATAGCTTACCTGACTTTGTTTCTGCTTTCTTATTATTCCTGTAAAGAATTACTTTTTTCCCTGGCCACGGATTTATGATCCTGCATTCGGACCCGCATTGAGATAGAATACCGACATAACTGACAAAGCCATATCCAAAAGAAGCCGTCACCAGGAAGTTTCCCCTGCAAAGGAGTTTGATATCAGCATTCCAATCTTCAGGCCACGATGGAAAGAGGCTTATAACAGGATCTTCACCAGGTCCGGGAGGAGAACTCTGTATAAGGGCGTAATGAAGAGCATCAGCAACTCTTCCCAGATTCTGGACGCCCGTGGTCTGGTACCCTTCCCGGAGAGTCATCCTGTTTCGCATGGTTTCAATTTCAGCAGTTCGTATCTGATTCGGAATAAGATATCTCGTAGCGTCTTTTCTGCCCATCATTGCTCCTGTTACTGCCAGTTTTGACAACACAAAAACCTGAGTATTCCTGTTAATTCCCTCCGGAAAATAAGAATTAAAGGTCGAAGTGGCAATCTTGTCCATTTCATTGTTTCCTGCAACAGGGTTGCACAGATCGAAGAACCAGACAGGCATTGTATTCCCATCAGGTTTTCCCTGGCCTGGTCCCTGCACAACAGGAGGCAGTGATCTTACAAAAGTAACAGGTGTACCCGTTTTGTAGGTCTCAGTATAGTCAGTATTTAAAGGAATCGGAGAAAGGTTCTGAAGGAACTCTTTCCACACTGATCTCATTCCGGAATCGATGTCCAGGATCTCAGAGGCTTTGATTGCAGCAGGAAATATTCCCATCATTGAGGATATCTCTTCAATTGTGTTATGTCCGCCTCTGACTGATTCATTATCGTTAACATTATATATATGGTATTTCCCGTCTTTTTCTTTTCTGACATTTGGGAAGTTCCGGTAAAATTCGGCGACTCCTTTTATCATGGGGTATCCGGTTGTCCTTAACCAATCAATATCCCGTGTGAACTCATATCTCTGCCAGTACTGGTAGGCTATTTTTGCACCTCTGGAGAAAATGTGGGTGACATGCCCGAATGTCTGGGCGCCCTTATCTGTAAAATACCATTTCCCGTCTTTCCATCCTTTATCCTGCTTCCAGTTCCACCTGCTTAGGAATGGAGATTTTGTAGATGCAAATTCATCAAAGTCTGCAGACTTTTCGTTCCAGGGTTTTCTGCACAGATAAAGCTCCTGCATTTCGGCAGCAATATTTTCCGGCAGTTCAGACAAACCGTCAAAAGCCACTGTTTCAGGTATATATATGCCTTTTGAACCCCATTGCTGCCGGGCGGCAGTTTCGAGTGAACTACTCATACCATTATACATTCTGAACATTGGATCCAGAAGTTCCATTCGGTTTGCGGGGAATAATCCATTGTACATACAGCTCTGATTAGCCCCCCAATACATATTACCCCATTTACGGGAATCGCCTCCTGTCGTCCATATCATACCGTTGAATTTTGGAGGGAAATCACCCAGTGAACTTGAAGCCATAACGTACATAAAGTAGTTGTAATTCTTTTCGATGAAATCTGCTTCACCGTCCGGGCTGGTGATGTGGATGAAAGATTTTCCCCAAAAGGTTTCCCACCATTTGCCGTTTGAAAGGAGGATGTCTTCAAATCCCCTTGAAATTGCAGCTTTCAGTTGATTTTTTGAAACTGTAATTATGTCTTTGTCTTTATTAAATGTTGCAGCACTTGAGATATAGACTGTAAAAGGTTCATTTCCCGGTTTTACTATTAACTGTAATTCGGAGTTGTTAACCCTGCGTATACGAACTTGTCTGCCCGAGATGCCTATCGCCACTGAGGACCCGCAATAATACCTGTCTTCTTCAAAACTTTGTGTAAGTACAATCTGATTATCAACTATTTTAAGACGTGATGTGGCTGTGTGGTTGCCCCTCTTTACCACTGTATCCCGCAGCATCCTGAGACTGATACAGATAGCCTGGGGGATTTCTCTTTGATCCTGAATGCCAACAGTCATAACATCCTGTTCATTCCAGACCATTGTCCGGGTGCTGACCTTTCTGCCAGTGGTCGAAACAATCCCATCGTAACACGAAAGATGTTGATTAAATCCGGGTGAGTCAAACACATCTTCGCCCCATGTTACAAAATCAATATCAACAAACCCTGCACCGCTGCAATAGTCAGTGTTGCGTTCAAAGAAATTGTTGGATGCACAATTGTTCCCGAAAATGTCGACCCGGTTAATCTGGAATTTGAGTGAAGATGGAGTCGTCCAGACCAGACTACCCATCCTGCCATTACCGACAGGCATCCCCTCCTCACTTCGTACAACAGGTTCATTATAGGTCAGATCAGCAGCGGAGATCAGACTCCTGAGATCAATTGCAGGTTGTGCAACAGATTTATTTGTAATGATAAATGAAACAGATATTATGATGAGACTGTTTCTGATAAAGAATGATTTCTTCATAAATTTTTATTTCAGCTCAAATCTTGACATGTAACCGCCGCCGGATACCAGATCAATATTCAATATGTCAACTTGTTTTGCAATTTCGCTGGCAATTTTTACCGATGCAGGGTCAGGAGGATCATCGCGTAAAATATATGAAGTATAGTTTCCCTTGCCAAGGAATGTAAGAGGTATCTTAATGGTTTTGGGTTGCAATCCGTTAATAGCCGAAAGGAACCAGGTTGTCCCCTTCCTCTGTGCATATACTGCAAGATCCCCTATTTCTGAAGGAGAAAGAACGATAGTCTCATCCCATACCGAGGGTATACTTTTTATCATCTCAACGCAGGGATTTTCAATGATATGTGCCGGTGTTGCCGCATAACGTAATTACAGGAGCTGAATAAATTGCAGCTGTTGCTACCTGATGTACCCAGGTGGTGTTCTGACGCCGGGTTCCAAAATGACAAACGGAATAATCTGCGGGTCCTGCCAGCATCCGGGTAAAAGGTATGGTAGTTTCGTGAGTTGCTCTGTCCAGAAGTTTGCTGGCCTCCATCCCTTTTACACTTTCGTAAATAACAGCATTAGGCCAGGTTCGCCATAATCCCGTGGGTTTGTTGGCTCCATGAAAAATACAGATAAGTCTGAATGCTGCTGTCTCTTTTAAGATAGTTTCATACAGATCAATAACCTCCTTTGCTTCATGGTCGAAGAAGTCAATTTTAAGACCTGCTATGCCAAGCTTCTGACATCTCTTAAATAGTTCCAGTCTGGCTTTCGCGTCATAAAGTCGTATTTGAATGTTTCCAGACAATAATCCCAACGCCAAGGTTTTTTGAATAGTCGACCAGAGCTTTTATTGAATCATCAGGCCAACGGCTCCAGAAACCTTCAAGTATATTGTACTCGAAACCCAGTTCTGCCGCCAGCCTTGAAAATTCTTTCATTACCGTCAGGGTGCCATCACCACCACCATCGAGGTATTTCCAGACAGCCCGTCCTGGCCTGATCCATTCAGTTTTAATTCCATCAGGGAAAAGTGTTTTGTCAGGAGGAGGACAAAGGTTAAACAATACGTCACAATTTACCAGTGTATTCAACTCTTTCCCGGCCATGATCACTCTCCAGGGGGTAGTGATGGTTCCTTTAACTTCTGCTATTTTTGACAATCTCTCCACATCTTCTTTTGTATACCTTAGAACATACGGATATGATGCAGGATGAGAGTGTCCGAGTCTCATCACGAAACCTTTTTCCCCATCGCTTTGCAGGGCCATTCCTGCATAACCAACAAGATTTGCCTCTGTAATAGCAGCATAACCTGTGTTTCCTGCAAGTTTAACTGTAAGCGGAGGAGCGGCCCATTGTCCGGATGGAATTGTATCGATCATTTTTTTTGAATGAACACCTTCATAGTGCATATAAAGGTCATGATACCAAACTCTGCTTTGCGCAGGAAACCTGAAAACTGTCGATTCATCCGGTTTCCTCATAATATTTTCATCACCCGGAACTGAAAAACGGAAAGCTACGGCATCATCGAAGACCCTTACCTCCAGGGTATATTGTAAACCTGATCCGATATGGGATAATATGACAGTTGTTCCGTTGAAGTTGTTTTTAGCAAACGCATGCAGTCCGTAAATCGGATAGGTCTCGTTGGTTTTAAATTTCCTGATCTTTCCAGCTTTAACACTGCTTGTTATGTCAAGTCCGTCAACTGACATCAGAAGCGGGGATCGTTCAAGGATAGTTTTGGAATCCAAAGTAACGGAAAGAAAAAGCCGACTGTCAATTTCAAGCAGGCAATGTAAATTTCCGTCAGGGCTTGAAATTTCTTGTTGATAAGAAGCCGAAAATGATGGAAGTGAAAACCCGAACAGCCCTGTAATAATCAACATCAATGTGCGAAGGATGGTTTTTTTCATTCTTATGTTTTTGTGAAGTCAGAAGTCAAAACTAGTGTCAGAAGTCAGAAATCATATTTTTCCCCGTACATCGATCTTTATAACCGTTGCAGCCGGATCAGGAGCCGCAGCGGGCAGGCCTATTGTCAGTGTGCCATCCTTCCCGAGCGATGTTTTGAGCCTGATCCCATTTGCCAGGAGTTTTGCAGAAACGACTTTATTTTTCAGTTCCGGGATCACTATTTTTCCCTCTGACGGCCATTCAAAAACCGAAAAATAAAGAATTGTACCGTTCTTATGCCTCTTTTTTAGTGCACCGTCCCCAGCGGAAAAATCCCCAGGGACTTGCCTTTGTCCCATAAACAGCCTCTCCGTTTACCTTCATCCACTTTCCGATTTTTGAAAGTATATCAACACTTTCCGCCGGAAATTCGCCCAGCTGTCGGGCCGACATTCAGCAGGAAATTACCTCCTTTTGATGCAATATCCAGAAGATTTCTGATGAGTGTCTCAGGTGTTTTGTAATTATGATCATAACTTTTATATCCCCATGTTCCGTTCATTGTCATGCAGGTTTCCCAGTCGGTGCCATCAAGCTCTGTCAGGTTGGGGATCCTTTGTTCAGGAGTCTTATGATCACCCGGGAAATTCGGACTTTTGAACCGGTCATTGGTAATTATTGCAGGTTGCAAGTGTCAGAAGTGACTGCAGTTTCAGTTGCTGCTTCATCGGTCATATTCGTGGGTGTATCCCACCAGAGAACAGCCACATCACCGTAATTTGTAAGAAGTTCCTTTACCTGTGGAACGGCAACTTCATCGATATACTCCGCAAAGGTTCTTTTTTCCTGAGCAGGGATCCCAATGACCCTTATGTTCTTTGGTGTATGCATCGATAATAACAGAATCGGGATTTGCCCATCCCTCTTTTGTCACTTTTCGCGGCAGCTGAGCCTCCAGGATTATTCCAGTCCTGAGCCTGCGAATAATAAAATCCCAGTTTTATACCATATTTTTTACAGGCTTCGGCAAGGGGTTTTAATAAGATCCTTTCCATAAAGGGTTGCATCGACTACATTCCATTTGCTCGCTTTGTTTCAAACAGGGCAAACCCGTCATGATGTTTTGAGGTAATCACAATATACTTCATGCCGGCATCTTTTGCCATTCTAACCCATGCATCCGGATCATATTTAACCGGATTGAATTGGCTTTGCCAATGCGTCTGGTAATCTGCAACCGGAATTTTTGCCCGGTTCATTATCCATTCACCTATTCCACCAATCTGGCGACCATCCCACGTTCCGGCAGGAACTGAATATACGCCCCAGTGTATGAACATTCCAAAGCGGGCTTCACGCCACCATTGCATTCTTTCATCCTTTGTAAGAACCTTTTGTGCAGGTACTGTCTGAATAATAAAGAGTAATAACATAGTGCAACAATTGTTTTTTTCATAGGAAATAGTTTTAAGTCAATATGTTATCTTTTTGTTTGTCAGTAGATCTGCGCCAATCCGCGTAATCGCGGGAAATTTTGTCATATCTAGTTTCCCGCAGATCTCGCTGATTTACGCTGATATTCTGTAATAATTCTCCTTTCATTCAAACCATATTACCGGGTTACGTACCGGCAGATTTCGGATCACTTCCTGAACTTCCGGGAAATGGTTAAGCGAACTCCATGTTTTGTACCATTCTCCTACGTTAAATCGCATTGCGCCAAACAAGAGGAAGGGGTGGGCAACTGGGCCATTCATCCCAATACATAACATCGTGATTATAAGGCCATTTTGTTTTGTCGGCAACGTAAGGGTATAAAAATTTAATTCCTTTAGAAATGGATCTCCCGTCAGAAGTAGTATAATTCCATAGGTCATGATCTTTGTCCGATAAAATCTGGCAAATCATAGTCATGGCATCCATATTAAAAAGTGAATATCCGTAGGGTTTGGTACGACGAATTTCCTGCGGAAAGCTTCCATCTATTGCCATCTGATCGGGGAGCAGCACCTTTTCGTATCTTTTCCGGCAGAATTCAAGCATTTCTTTGTTTCCTGTCAGTTTTGCAAATGAAGCAACCTGCATTACCCAGCAAGCAGCATGGTTGTTTTTTGCATTCATTTCATCTGTCCCGAATTGATGTGAAGTAAGCCATGCGGGGTACTCGGAAAACCATTTTTTTATAGCTTCAAGCTGCCCCTTATCAACGCATTTGCATTCTCCATAGTAATAATACCCTGCGCAACTTCAATAAGGTGAATACCATCAATAATTCCGATAGCTTCTGCCTGTATACCTGCCTTTTATCGCCTGAGAGTAGAGCAGTGAAGGATTCATCAGTGTTGCAGGTATCGACAAACCAGGCCCTGAGATGAGTAAATGCCTGTTTTACATACTTTTCATCACCTGTCACCTTATAAGCAGAAGCGAGTGAACCGACAATCTGGCTTAATCTTATCATCAGCCTTCCTGTGATCAGCGAAAGTTGCCGGGATTGCTCATGCCGTCTCTTTGTATATATGGACCATCAGGATTTGCAGGATCAGGCCAGAAATAGTCGGCTTCGCTGAAAAAATCGTGTATTCCGCCGGCACTACGTTTACAGATAAAGCTTGTAACAGTCAGAGGTTGTTCATTACAAACTTTATCGGCACGGATAATAATTTCCGTTCTTAAAAATCTCAGTTACCTGCTTTAATTTGATTTTCAAATCCGGTTACGGCAGCAGGAGCAGAGATCAGCAAACAGATTATCAAAATGCAGTTAAGAATGGAGTATATTTTCATTTATTGATTTCTCCAATTTTACGCCGTGAACGGTTGTGCCTACCTGAACTGTTTTACATATTCCAGAAATGCTTTCGCGGTTTTGTCAAGATTCTCAACAGAGCCGCCTCCCCTGAGGACTTCACACATCTCATACGCGATATAACCCTGGTATCCGATCTCCTTAAGGGTGTTAATATAGGTTTTATAGTCAAGGAATCCTTCTCCGATCGGGACGGCACGCATTTGGGATGTCTGTGGCAGATAATTGGTATTGTTGAGCTCATATCGGAACCTTGGCAACTCCTTGTAGTCGGCAGTTGTGGTGTGAACAATATAAGGTTGCATAATATGAATTGCTTCTTTAATTTCCTCTGATGAGAGTCCTTCCAGAGTGGGTGACCAGCAGTCGAAAGCTGCCCTGACATTTGGCAGGTTTACCTCATCAAGGAGCCATTTCATGGCTTCGTGGTGAATAGCAATATCATGATGGTTCTGGACTGCAAGTGTTACACCATACTTTGCGGCCTGTTTTCCTGCCAGCTGAAGCCCCTCTGCCACCAGCGCATACTGCTTGTCGTATCCGATATCAGGTCTTTCATAACCTGTGTATATTCTGACCATATTTGTTCCAAGGTCCCTGGCAAGACGTGCAAGTTCACCGACATAGATAGCCTGGATCTCGACATTGGGAATTCCGGCCTTATCGATCCCTGCCGTGAAATCCGTATATCCGGCGAGACATACAAGCTCGAGTCCCAGTTCTTTAATCCTTGCTCTCAACTTCTTCCTTGCTTCATCATCATAATCAAGCAGAGACACATGCGGCCTTTTAGCTGCAAGCATTACCCCGTCAAAGCCAAGCTCTTTTGCCTTTAGAAGGAATTCATCAACAGTCAGGGTTGCCTGTCCGCGCCATACTCCCATATAGCTGACAGAGTGAAGACATGTTTTTAATTTGAAATCCGATGGATTTCCCGTAGGGGTTTTCTGGCTGAAGGACTGAACTGCACATAATGCAATTCCAAGTGATATAATTATGAACTTTTTCATATGTGATTACAGGTTTACCAAAATGTCGGCCAAATAAGTTAAATATAGAACCGAATAAAAATATGTAATAGAAGGGAGACATACAAATTAAATTCTTCATAAATTCCGCTGATAATTTTAACAGGAACCATATGAAGCTAAAACTCCTGGCATTTGCCTCATTTTTCGCTCTGAATTTGTTAACCTCTGCCCAGTTGCCACAGGACATCTACAGGAAACCATTAAAGGATGTCCTTACAGATATTGAAAAGAAATATAAGATCGGCCTGAAGTACAGCGAGAGTCTTGTAAAAGGTGTCGATGTCCTCTATCCCTCCTGGCGTTATCGGAGCGATACTGAAGCGACCCTTGCCAACATCCTGATGCCTCTTGACATGATCTTTGAGAAAACAGGGGAAAAAGAATACACAATCAGCAGGTTTGTCTACTATCAGCGTCCTGTCGCAGAAGGCCAGCGACACCTTGAACGGCTTCTAACCCTTTATCAGGGTGTTTCGGAGTGGGAAAACCGTAAAACTGAGCTCAGGAATTGTTTTCTAAGCCAGCTGGGCCTCTCTCCGCTTCCGGAGAAGACACCACTGAACCCGGTTTACACACCAGTCAGGAAAATGGATGGATATACCGTTCAGAATGTTGGCATTGAAACATTGCCGGGTGTTTATCTCGCAGGTTCCCTTTACAGACCTGCAAAAGGGAAGGGGCCGTTCGCTGCCGTACTTTCCCCTCATGGGCATTTCAACGATCCTGACCCAAATAAATATGGAAGGTACAGACCTGATCAGCAGTACAGATGCGCTATGCTGGCGAGAATGGGTGCAGTTGTCTTCAGCTATGAAATGTTTGCCTATGGAGAATCACGTCTGCAGGTTAATGAGGAAGACCATAGAACAAGCATTTCACTTATAATTCAGACCTGGAATTCTATCAGGGTTGTAGATTTTCTGACATCCCTGCCGTATGTTGATGCCGGAAGGATTGGCATTACAGGCGAATCGGGCGGAGGTACCCAGACCTTTCTTCTTACCGCTCTTGACGACCGGATATCAGTAAGTGTGCCGGTTGTTATGGTGTCATCCTGGTTTTTCGGAGGCTGTCCCTGCGAAAGCGGACTGCCCATTCATTCGTGCTCTGATGCAGGGACAAACAACGCAGAGATTGCAGCAATGGCATCTCCCCGGCCCATGCTTGTTATCTCTGACGGAAGCGACTGGACAAAAAATGTTCCGGAAATTGAATTTCCCTATCTTCAGAAGGTGTATGCACTTTATGGGAAGCCTGAAAATATTGAAAATGTTCACCTTGCAGATGAAGGACATGATTACGGGATCTCAAAGAGAATTGCAATGTATGATTTTATGGCAAGGCATCTTGGTTTAAATATCGATGCTGTCAGGGATAAAGCCGGCAGGATTGACGAATCGAAGGTAACTATAGAAAATTATGAGTCGCTGCTTGTTTTCGGGAAGGATGGAAAGCTTCCTCCAAACGCAGTAAAAGGGATTGAAGCAGTACGCAAAGTGTTAATGCGGCTGTCTCAAAAGTAGTTTAACGCTCGGTCCCCTAAAGGGCATAGCCGATCTTTCTGCTTTCCCGGCCGGGGTGGTTAATTTCTGTTTCAAGTCTATCCATTTGAATAATAGTAAAAGAAAGACTTGAATCAACCACCCCGGCCAGACGAATTTAGTTTCTGCCTGTGAGATGATTTCACTGTCTGGCCACCCCTCCACCACATGCCTCCCCTGCAGGCTGGCTCCTTCGCTAAAATCAGCCACTGGCTGATTTCTTAACGCTCGGCCCCCTTCAAAAGGAGGGGAAACTTATTTAATTGTATTTCAGCTAATATATAATTATCAGTCTAAGACTGATTATTAGGTTGACAGCTATCCCCTAAAGGGGGCTATAATTTAAGTCCCATTCAGCGGATTTAGGGGTCGACTTCTCAGTGGACCTCTGTGTAAGCCCTTAATTTCTTTTCAAGGGCTTTTGGGACAACATCCGATTAAAAAGATTTATTACATTTACAGATGATAATAACCAGATCTAAACCAAATCAACAAACATTTCCGAAATGAAAAAAAGAAGCATCATCTCAATCATCCTGTTAATTGCCATAACAGGTCTTATCTTTTCAACTTTCAGTTCCTGCAAACCTTCGGGAAAGTACATAGGGCTGCAGCTCTATTCCGTCCGTGATTCGATTAAAAATGATGTTCCGGGAGCAATTGAGAAAGTGGGGAAAATGGGTTATAAATTTGTTGAACCTGCAGGTTACGGCGACGGAAAATTCTACGGAATGGATCCCGTGGCTTTTAAGGCGCTATGCGAAGAAAATGGCATGTCGGTTCTCAGTTCCCATACAGGACGACCTGTTCCGGATTCGTCCAATATGAACGAAACTATGGCCTGGTGGGAAACCTGCATTGATGCACACGTTGCCGTTGGCGCCAAATTTATTGTTCAGCCTTCAATGGAGGCGTCTGCTTATGAGAGCCTGGGTGGTTTGAAACAATGGTGCGACTATTTCAATATGGTTGGCGAAATGTGCAATGCAAAAGGAATACGTTTCGGTTACCACAATCACGGCAGGGAGTTTTCGACAAAACCTGACAGCACGATTTCAGTTTATGATTTCATGCTTCAGAATACTGATCCTGCCAAAGTGATGTTCGAGATGGACCTATACTGGACCGTTATGGGAGGCGCAAATCCTGTTGACTATTTTAATAAATATCCCGGGCGTTTTGAATTGTGGCACATTAAAGATAAAGCGGAGTTAGGCGATAGCGGCTTGATGGATTTTGCTGCAATATGGGCTGCTGCGGCTCAGTCAGGCATGAAATACGGAGTTGTTGAGGTTGAAGAGTATAATTTCGACGAGTTTACCAGCTGTCAGAAAAGCCTTGAATTCCTTAATAATTCGGAATTTGTCGTTATGCCCGAATAAACTCATTCCCACATATGAAACTTAAAAACATCATTTTCCTTACAACTTCTCTTTTGCTGGCAAGTTGCCAGGGTAACTTTTACACTTCTAAAGATTTTTCTGCAGTAAGAAAGATTGATTCTCATATTCACATAAACAGCAACAAAGGTTATTTTGAGGAAGCTGCCATACAGGACAACTTCATCCTTTTAACCTTTGGAGTCGATCACAGTGATTCGGCCTCTGTAAGGAAACAGCAGGACGATGCTCTGTTTTCGGTCGGAAAATATCCGGGAAGAGTTTTCTACGGACCTACTTTCTTTTTTGACACTGCCGGCTGGGGAACAGAAAGCTGGAGCAGAAAAATAATTTCACAGCTCGATAAGGATTTGTCAGGAGGTGCCATATCAGTAAAAATCTGGAAGAATATCGGCATGACAGTCCGTGACAGGTCCGGAAAATTTATTATGGTTGATGATCCGGGTCTCGGTCCGGTAATAGATTTTATTAAAAGTAAGGGCCTCCCAATTACAGGACATCTGGGTGAGCCCAGAAATTGCTGGCTTCCTCTGACCAGATGACTGTTACAAGCGATAGCAATTATTTTGCACGCAATCCGCAATATCACATGTTCCTGCATCCGGAATACCCCTCATATGAAGATCAGATCAATGCACGCGATAATCTCCTTTTAAAGAATCCTGATCTGAAATTTATCGGATGTCACCTGGGAAGCCTTGAATGGAATGTGGATTCACTGGCAAAGAGGCTCGATAAATTTCCGAACATGGCAGTTGATATGTCGGCAAGGGTTTGTCACCTGCAGTATCAATCGGCACAGGACCGGGACAGGGTAAGGGATTTCTGCATCAGGTACCAGGACAGGCTTCTGTACGGAACCGATACCGGTGACAACGGCGACTCCGATCCGGAGTCTTTCAAAAAGGGCATGCATGATACCTGGCTGGATGACTGGAAGTATTTTGCGACTGATGATCAAATGACATCAGATAAATTCAGAGGTAACTTTACCGGCCTGAAGCTGCCCAAAGAGGTCATCAACAAAATTTACAGCGGAAATGCCATAAGCTGGTACAAACTACCACTTAATTGACCCGATTAGTTACACAGGGAGCAGAGGAAACCCTCTGTGAAAAATTGAAATCAATCACCTTTACTTAAAAAGTCTATGGACAATAATTTTAATTCACGCAGGAGTTTTATTAAAAAAGCTGCATTTGGAACACTTGCTGCTGTCTCTGTGCCACAGATCCTCTCAGCTTCAATGCCAAAAGATAAGATAAAAGCGGTTAAGCTGGCTAAAAACCAGGTGATCCTTTTTCAGGGTGATTCAATAACCGATTCCGGAAGGAACAAGGAAGATCAGGGATTTAATACAGCCAGAAACCTGGGTTCCGGCTATCCAATGCTTGCCGGCGCGGCTCTGTTGAATAAATATGAAGCACTAAATCTGAAAATTTATAACAAAGGGATCTCAGGAAACAAAGTATACCAGCTTGCCGAAAGATGGAATACTGATTGCCTTGATCTTAAACCTGATGTTTTAAGCATTCTGATTGGAGTAAATGATATCTGGCACAAGCTTAACGGCACTTATAGCGGTACTCCGGAAATATACAGGACTGACTACATTGCCTTGCTTGAGAGAACCAAAAATACCCTTCCCGATATAAAGCTGATTATATGCGAGCCATTTGCAGTAAAGGGCGTGAAGGCTGTTGATGATAAATGGTACCCGGAGTTCTATGAGTATCAGAAGGCTGCAAAGGAAATCGCCAATAAGTTCAAGGCAACATTCATTCCCTTTCAAAGCGTTTATGATGAAGCACAGAAAAGGGCTCCGGGTGCTTACTGGACTGGTGACGGGGTTCACCCGACACTTGCAGGGGCACAACTCATGGCAAAAGCCTGGATGAAAGCATTTGAGTGATTAATATAAACTGAGAAACATTAAATATAATCCTATCCTTATGAAAATTATTTCACGTCGTCATTTTATTCAACAGAGTGTTACTGCCGGAATAGGATTGGCAGCCTTTAAAAATAGCTTACCGATACCATTAATGGCGAAGCAGAACATGCAGTTTGGCCTGGTAACATATATGTGGGGTGCCGATTGGGATCTTCCCACCCTTATTGCTAACTGCGAAAAAACAGGCTATCTGGGCGTTGAGCTGAGAACCCAGCATGCCCACAAGGTTGAAACAAATCTGAGCCCGGCACAGAGAGCTGAAGTTAAGAAACGGTTTGCCGACAGTTCCGTCAAGTGTCTTGGCTATGGTTCAAACTTCGAATTTCACAGTCCGGATCCGGCACAGCTCCGCAATAACATTGAACAATCAAAGGAATACATCAAACTTTGCAGGGATATCGGTGCGACGGGATTAAAAGTGAAACCAAACGATCTGCCTGCAGGCGTACCCAAAGAAAAAACCATAGCCCAGATCGGTGCATCCCTTAATGAGATAGGTAAGTTTGCCCGTGATTACGGTCAGCTTATAAGAGTTGAAGTACATGGTAACCTTACCCAGGAAATACCAAACATGAAAGCGATTTTTGATCACGTTACTGAACCGAATGTGAAAGTAAACTGGAATTGTAATGACCAGGATTTGTTGCCTCCCGGACTTGAGGGAAATTTTATGACCTTAAAAAAATGGTTTGGCGACACAGTTCATATACGCGAGCTCAATGTTGGAAACTATCCCTACCAGGAATTGTTCGATCTTTTTAACAAGATCAAATACGAGGGATGGATATTGCTCGAAGCACGAACCGAGCCCGCAGACAGGATTGCAGCTATGAAGGAGCAAATTTCAATCTTCAATAAAATGGCAGGATATGGGGGGAAATAGTCCGGTAATAAGGTTATTTTATTCATTTAAATCAAAACATATTTATAACATAAAAATTCTTTAAAATGACAAAAAGGAGAGATTTTATTAAGACCAGCGTCGTTGGAGCTGCCGGGATCACAATCGGAGGATTGGGTATGAGCTCAAAAAGTTATGCTTCAATACAAGGTGCCAACGACCGTATCACCCTGGCTGTTGCCGGACTCCGCAGCAGGGGCCGCGATCATATTAACAGCTGGTGTGCCCTGAAGGACAACCGCAATGTCAGGATCAAGACTATCTGCGATGTAGATGAACAGTTCTTCGCTCCGACCGCAAAGCTTATTCTTGATAAGTCAGGCGAGAAAGTAAATACTGAGTGGGACATGCGCAAGGTGTTTGATGACAAGGACATCGATGGCGTCTCCTTCGGTCTGCCCAACCACTGGCATGCACTAAGTGCCATCTGGGCCTGTCAGGCAGGAAAACATGTTTATGCTGAAAAACCCGCCTGTCACAATTTGTCAGAAGGACGGAGGATGATCGAAGCTGCTGCCAGATACAACGTTCGCGTTCAGACAGGATGCCAGAACCGGTCGATTGACAACGTAATCGAAGCAATTAAATTCCTTCACAGCGGCGGTATCGGCGAAGTTTTTATGGCTAAAGGTCTCTGTTACAAACCACGCGATTCATTTGGCATCGCCCCCGACGGAACTCCTCCCGCATCCCTGCATTACGATATGTGGCTCGGTCCGGCAGCCTACAGACCTTACAACGAAAAGAGGGTCCATTACAACTGGCACTGGTTCTGGGCCACTGGCAATGGTGACACAGGCAACCAGGGGCCTCACCAGTTTGATATTGCAAGATGGGGTCTTAACAAGAGCGAACATCCGGTTTCGGTCTTTTCAATGGGTGGAATATATGGGATAAATCCTGCAGAATGTGCACAGGAGACACCTAATACACAAACTTCATTATTTAAATATAAAGACGGTAAAGTTCTTGAGTTTGAGACCAGGGGACGGTTCACCAACGATGAATCAAGCCTGGGGATCAGGATTGGCAACATGTTTTATGGAACTGACGGGTATCTCGAGCTCGATGGTGATACGTGGAAAGCATTCCGCAAACGTGAACGGGAGCCATTTGCCGGATCAAAGACAGCCGCCGCAAAAACAGCTGACCCTACTTTCCTTGCAGCGCCGGGAGGGACAGAACATTTTGCCAACTTCCTTGATGCAATCCGCTCGGGTAAAGATGAAACCCTTCATTGTCAGATCCAGGAGGGATTCTATTCATCGGCACTGCCGATTCTTGCAAATATATCCTATCTGCTGGGGAAAGAACTTGCCTTTGACGGGCAAAAGGAGAAATTCGTAAAGTGTAAGGAAGCTGATGCAATGCTGACAAGGGAATACAGGAAACCTTATGTTGTTCCGAAAGTAGTTTGATCATAAAAACTTTCATATAGGTCCACAGAGAAGTCGACCCCTAAATCCCTGCCTACCGGCAGGAGGCCCTGAAGGGGACTTAAATATAGTGGTTGTTGAAAAAGTCAAAATCCCTTAACCGACAAGGTCGCAAAGGGAAAACGCAAAGTTCGCAAAGAGCTGAATATATGGGCTTTAGCTTTGCGTTCTTTGCGACATCTTAGCGTTCTTTGCGGTTAAAATGGTTTTTCAACAGCCCCTTCTCCGTGGATCATGGGTTTTTAATTGAAATATATGTCAGAAAAAAACAAAATCAAACGCCGCAACTTTATAAAGACATCGGCTGCAGCTGTCGCAGGCCTTGGCCTGTCAGGAAAAGCTTCGGGGATAAGTTCACCCGATCAGGGATCACGCAGGGTCGGAATAATAGGCCTTGACACATCCCATAGCGTGGCATTCACTAAGGAGCTGAATAATCCCTCAGCAGGTCCGGAGTTTGGAGGCTATAAAGTAACAGCTGCCTACCCGAAGGGAAGCAACGACATTAAGTCAAGCGTCGACAGGATACCCGGATACACTGAAGATGTTAAGAAGCTTGGCGTTGAGATAACAGGCTCAATTGAAGATCTTTTAGCCAGAACAGACGTTATCCTGCTTGAAACAAATGACGGCAGGCTTCACCTGGAGCAGGCCCTGATGGTCATGAAAGCAGGAAAAAGATTGTTTATTGACAAACCTGTCGCCGCCTCCCTTTCAGATGCAATTGCAATATTCAGGGCAGCAGAACATTACAAGGTGCCCGTTTTTCGTCCTCATCCCTGAGGTATATCCAGGGTGCAGGCGAAATCGCAGGTGGCCTGATCGGGAAAGTGCTCGGAGCTGATACTTACAGTCCTGCCACCCTGGAGAAGACACATCCCGACCTGTTCTGGTATGGGGTGCATGGAGTTGAGACCTTATTCACAATTATGGGGACCGGATGTCAAAGTGTTTCAGGGGAATTTACGGAAGGAGTTGACCATGTTACCGGCCTTTGGGCAGATAACAGAATTGGTACATTCAGGGGAATACGCAAGGGGAAATCTGACTATGGCGGCACTGTATTCGGCGAGAAAGGAATTTCAGTACTTGGCAAATACAACGGCTATAATCCTTTACTAATCGAAATTGTGAAATTCTTCCGGACCGGTATTTCTCCAGTCACACCGGATGAGACAATTGAGATCTTTGCATTCATGGCCGCCGCTGCGGAAAGTAAAAAGCTGAACGGGGACCATGTAATGCTCGGAAAAGTGTTAAAAGATGCCGAAAGGGAAGCTGACAGTAAAATGAAGCTATAAACATTAAATCGTTGAAACAATGAATAAATACCGGCTTGCCACTCCCGTCGTTTTTGTTCTTTTCCTCATATTCATCGGAAATGGGGAATTAAAAGCCCAGGTTCGGAATAGCCAAAAAGTTGAGTTTCTGGTTATTAAAGCACAAAAGAAGGTTGATGTCACCATCGGAGGCAGATTGATTACGTCTTACTGCTGGCCTGACGATGTCTACAAACCGGTGTTATATCCTGTTTACACGCTTTCCGGAACTGAAATAACACGCGGTTTTCCACTCAGACCCAGAGCAGGTGAACGGAATGATCATATACATCAGGTCGGAGTTTGGCTAAATTACGGAAATGTAAACGGATTCGATTTCTGGGGAAATGGCTCAACTGGTAAGAAGAGTGAAAACGGGGGTGTAATTAAGCATCTCGACATAGAACAGACAAGGGATGGTGACGGGGAAGGGACCATGACAGTAAAAGCAATCTGGCAGGACCCAACCGGTAAGGAGCTGTTATCGGAAAGAACTGAATTTCACTTTATTGTAAAAGAACATTTGTACATTATTGACAGGATAACTAACCTCACTGCCACCGGAAATACTATCTCAATGAAGGACACAAAGGAGGGGATGTTTGCTATACGGGTTGCCCGCCAGCTTGAACTGCCGTCAAAAGAAAAAGTACCGCTTCTTGATGCACAGGGTCAGCCCGGATCTGAACTGGCGATGGAAAACAAAGGGGTCACAGGTAATTACCGGAGCAGTGAAGGCATTACAGGTGAGGCCGTCTGGAGCACCCGGGCTAAATGGATGGATCTGTACGGAACTATTAACAATGAGAAGGTTTCGGTTGTGATATGCGACCATCCGAAAAATCCCTCATACCCAACTTACTGGCATGCCAGAGGCTATGGATTATTTTCTGCAAATCCCCTGGGGGGGAGCGATTTTACAAACGGGAAAGAGGTAGTTAATTTTTCCATACCATCCGGCAAAAATGTTACTTTCAGATACCGGATGATCATTACGTCAGGATTTAATATTGATGACAAATCAATTAATGACCTCGCAAACGATTTTGCGGCCAGATATTGAAATAATCTTTTGAGAAGAATAAGCTTAGCAATCAGAAAGACATTTCTTAATCACATCATAAAAAGAAGTTATATTATGGCAGACAAATTAACAAGGCTCAATTTTTTGAAAACTGCAGGAATGGCAGCTTCAGGTATCATAATAGGAGGGAGCGCCTCTGCAAAAATAGTCCGGCCTGAAATAATCCCGGGTAAAACTGCAGGAAGTCCGGCAGGAAAGGTAAATCTGGCTCTTATCGGAATAGCAAATCAGGGGGCTGGCGATGCCAGGCAATTTATCAAATCGGGTTTGGCAAATATTGTAGCTGTGTGCGACGTGGACCTTGATTCCCAGGGTTGCCAGGAAATAATCAAATTAGTTCCAAAGGCAAAACAGTTCAGGGACTTCAGGGTGATGTTCGACACGATGGCAGGCGACATTGACGCCGTTCAGGTAGCTATTCCCGATTTTGCACACTTCCCGGTGGTGATGGCTGCAATGCAGCTCGGGAAGAGCGTTTATGTTGAAAAGCCAATGTGCCGGACATTCTTTGAAGCGGAATTAATGGCCCGGGAGGCAGAAAAAAATCCAAAGCTTGTTACCCAGGTTGGTAACCAGGGACATTCAGGCGAGAACTATTTCCAGTTTAAAGCCTGGAAAGAAGCAGGGATCATAAAAGATGTCACGGCAGTTACGGCATTCATGAACGGCAGCCGCAGATGGCATCCCTACGACCCGAATATCACAAAATTCCCTGAGGCACAACCGCTTCCGAAAGGAATGACCGACAAGGATTGGGATACCTGGCTCACAACGGCAGCATACCATGACTTCAACGAAAAGTATCACCCCGGCAACTGGCGCGGATGGTACGATTTTGGTCTGGGTGCACTCGGGGACTGGGGTGCGCATATCCTTGATACCATCCATCAATTCCTTGACCTTGGCCTGCCATATGAGATTGAACCTGTACATGTACGAAACCTTAACGACTATTTCTTTCCACTCGAATCCACAATAAGGTTCCGTTTTCCGAGCCGTGGAGATATGCCTGCATGTGATATAACATGGTATGACGGTGTGGAAAACCTTCCGCCTGTGCCCGAAGGATATTTTTCGGTTAATGCTTCTACCGACAAAACCATTCCACCTCCCGGTGGTGTTACCCAGCAGGGTGCTAAACCTCAGGGAAGGCCTGCAAACCAGCAAAAATTGCCTGGTGCCGGTAAGATCATCTTCAGCAAGGAACTGAATTTCAAGGGGGGTACTCACTCAGCTCCGCTGTTTATCTTCCCTGACGCCAGGGCAAAGGAAATGGCCCCCAGATTGCCTTCGTATCCTGAAAGCCCCTCCGATCACTACGTGAATTTCCTGAAGGCCTGTATAGGAGAAGAGAAAACCCGTTCACCATTCCAGACATTTGCCCCACTGGCCCAGTTATTTTCACTTGGGATTATTGCAATCCGCCGGAATAAAAAGCTGATTTTCAACCGTGAAACGAAAGAAATTGTCAACGATAAGTTTGCAAATTCAATGTTGACTGACAGGCCGCCACGAAAAGGTTGGGAAAGTTATTATAACATCTAGATAATACAGTTAACCTGATCACCCTCCCCTGAGCTTCTTCAGCTCATTAAAATGTGCCATCGACATTTTCTCGCGGGCCTCCCTTGATGCCTTGCGGTAGGCTTCGAATTCCCTGTTAAGGTCCTCGAACTCCTTTTTGGTATGGGTGGTGACAGCATAATTTCGTTTGAACATAAGGAAGCCGATTGTCAGAAGACCGGCAAGTACTGCTACAATGATCCACATAACTGCGTTGTATGCCGCTTTATTTACATTTATTCCCAGCAACCTGATGCTGTCTTTTGTCTTTGTCATCCTGTCAAGGTCCTGCCTGACACTTTCAAGCGATTTATTAAGGGTGTCGATCCGGAGGTTTAAATTTGCCGTAACATCTTCAAGCCTCAGGATCTCTTTATTGGCTGCCATAAGAGAATCGAGGGCGTTCTTCTTAATCTTCTGAAACATATCTTCCCTTACAGCACGATAGTCTTCATAGATCCTTGTCTTCTCCTGAATAAATTGCATCTGATCCCTTAAGGTTCCGTTCAAAAGCACATCAGGAATGCCGGTCTGGCCTTCAGCCCTGAAAACAATGAATAATGTCAGCGCTATTATGAATGCAAATCTGGTCCCCATACAGTTCATTATTTTCATTGGATATAATTAAGATCTGAATATTTGCTCTCTCTCATAAACGTGTTCAACTACTAATTATTATATATGGGGTCTGCCCTGTTTTAAAATGAGGTCGCACCGGAGGGAGCCGGGAACCGGCAAAATAAGTTAAATAGAAAAATCAATTCTTAGAAAATTGTTTCATTATTTTTTTAATAAAATTTAACTATATTTACTTGCAGATAAGCAATAGATGCTTAACAGACCTGCTAAACCTATTTCTAACTAACCCGGAATGCCTATGCAAATTGTTTTTTTCTCTATTAGACGGTGGTAAATAAGGCTATTAATCACTGTCTTCTCTTACATTATTTATTTATTACTTAAACCTATCTAACCAAATTACACATGAAAGTAGAACAAGGTCAAAAGGCACTGTTCTTTAAGTGCCTTAAAAAGTTGTGTTTGGATCTTAAGATTTTGATCCTGATTGTGTTGCTTGGCGCCGCAAATACCCTTTCAGGGTCTGAGCCCCAGCAACTATCTGTTTCCGGAACTGTAACGGATGCTTCGACGGGAATCCCCATGCCGGGGGTGAATGTTGTTATAAAGGGGACTGTCCTGGGTGCCCTTACGGATTTGGGTGGAAAATACACACTGACGGTATCTGATCAAAACGCTGTCCTGGTATTTTCGTTTATCGGCTATCTTACCGTGGAAGAGCCTGTCTCTGGCCGCACAACTGTCAATGCTGCCCTTTCGCCTGCAACAACCGAACTTGAAGAGGTTATTGTAACCGGTTATGGAACCCAGAAGAAAAGTGACCTCACCGGTTCGGTGGTAAGAGTGGCAATGGACGAAAGACATCACTTGCCAACATGAACATTTCACAGGCCCTGTCAGGAGCGACTGCCGGGGTGAATGTTCAGGGATCAGGACTTGCCGGAAGTGATCCAAGTCTTTCCATAAGAGGTCAGACTTCTTTATCGGCTAATGATGCACCGCTTATTGTACTTGACGGCATTATCTATAATGGCTCTATAAGTAATATAAATGTCAATGATGTTGAGTCAGTTGATATTCTTAAAGATGCGAGTGCCGCCGCAGTTTACGGATCCAGGTCCGCCAACGGTGTGATGCTTATTACCACCAAGAAGGGGAAAACTGAAAAACCTCTTATATCATTTAACATGTATTACGGTTTTCAGGATATGACAAATAATCCCATGAGGGTTATGAATGCGGAAGAATATGCAGTCAGGCTTACGGATTACTATTATCAGCAGGACCTTTATACCTGGTATAAAACCAAACCAACAAGCGCGACAGGAAAGCCTGTCAGACCTGATATCAATGACCGCAACATTGTTGCTGCAAGGTTAAGAACACAGGAAGAAAGGGATAACTATCTTGCCGGAAATGAAATTAACTGGGTGGATCAAGTTTTACGAACAGCGCCTATACAGAATTACAATCTCAGTATGTCGGGGAAAAGTGCAAAGTCAAATTACTATGTATCTGCTTCATACACAAATGAAGACGGCATTCTTAAAAATGACAATTTCAGCAGGTTAACCCTTCATTCTAATGTCGAGAGTAAAATTACTGATTGGCTTACAGTGGGATTAAATTCTTCCTATTCTTTCCGTGATTATTCGGGGTTGGAGGCAAATCTCAGCAATGCAAGAGCCTGCAGCCCTCTGGCAAACAATAAGATAGGCCTTCCAAATTATGACATGTATCTGACCGGGGAGGCTTATATGCCTTATCCTCTTAATAACCTGTATGTCGATCATCAGGATAACCGGAATGACCTGTTGCTTGTTGGAAATACCAAGATTACAGTTCCCTGGATCGAGGGATTGACATATGAATTTAACTATTCCAACAATTTAACTTCCAGGAAATATAACAGGTTTTATCCTTCTACTGTACCGGATGGCGCCGGCAACAAAGGTCAGGCTATTAAAAATCCATCGGAAGAAAGAAACTGGATCTATAATAATATAGTCACATATCTAAGGACATTCGGTGAACACCAGGTGAACGCTACATTACTTTACAGCCAGGAAGGGCGGAATGCAGAGAGTTCGACAATCAATGCACAGGGATTTGACAATCCCGTTCTGGGGTATAATAATGTAAGCCTTGGCACTACTGTAACAGTCGGATCAACTGCATGGAAAGAAAACAGTATTTCATATATGGCCCGTCTTAATTATACATTTATGAACCGTTATCTGTTGACGGCGACAGTCAGAAGAGACGGCTTCTCAGGTTTTGGTCCGGCCAAAAAATTTGCAAATTTCCCGTCGGTTTCACTTGGCTGGGTAGTATCGGATGAAGCATTCATGCAGAATCTTAATAAACTTCTTTACCTGAAGCTCAGAACATCCTACGGTGAAAACGGCAACCAGGGGATTGGCCGTTATTCAAGCTTCTCAAGGATGACAGCAGATTCGTATGTTTACGGTCCTTCGACAGCAATTGCCGTTTATCCCAGTAGTCTGGGAAATGCCAGCCTTGCCTGGGAAAAAACAGCCTCATTTAACATTGGGATTGACTTTGGTTTATTCAACAGGAGAATTTCAGGATCTTTGGATCTTTATAAAGCCAAAACCACCGATGTACTTGTCAGAAGAGCACTTCCGCCCACAACCGGATATGCGAATGTCTGGACCAATATAGGGGCAATCGACAACAAGGGAATTGAGCTTGAATTAACTTCAATAAACCTTACGGGCGACCTTGGCTGGGAATCCAATTTTGTCTTCTCGCTTAACAGGGATAAGATATCCAAACTCTATGGCGATGCAAATGATAAGGATATAGGGAACTCATGGTTTGTCGGTCAGTCGATAACCTCGATCTATGACTATGAAATGGCCGGAGGGCTGTGGACTGAAGCTGAACTGTATGCAGGCCAGACCTATAATAACTGGTATCCGGGTCAGTTCAAATATGTTGATCAGAATGGGGATGGAGTCATTGAACCAAATAATGACCGGAAAATTATCGGTTACAGAACTCCCAGTTTCAGATTCAGCCTAAATAATACCCTGACCTATAAGAATTTTGCTCTGACCGTATTCATAAACTCAATTCAGGGTGGCGACAAATATTACAGATATGACAACGCCGGAGTTACAAATGTTGCCTGGCGTTCAGATGATGTATTAAGAATAAATGCCTCCGCCGTTCGTCCTTATTGGACTCCTGATAACGGAGTTGACAATGCAACCGGTGTCTATAATTCCCCGGCTGTTACCAGTGGTATTTATGAAAGCAGAAGCTTCGTGAGATTACAGGATATTTCACTTTCTTACAGATTTGGCCCCAGTTTACTTCAGCAACTGAAGCTGGAAACATTCCAGGTCTATGTGTCAGCTAAAAACCCTTATATCTGGACAAATTTCTCAGGATGGGATCCTGAAGTTGTAGGATGGAATGCTTCTGACGGCAATACCAATACCAATACACCCCTTATGAGAAACATAACCGCAGGTTTCAGAGTTACATTCTAAAATCTTTTTAAAATTATGATGATGAATTATGAAACCTAAAAAATATAATACAATGAAAGAATATTTATATCTTATTAGCAGGAAATGCTTTTTATTTGCAGGGATTCTCCTGTTGGTCTTTCCCTCATGTAATGAAGATGTACTTGATGAAGTTCCCCTTGATTTCCTTGCTCCGGAGAATGCTTACAATACTCTTCCGGGCATAAAGCAGGGAATTACGGGTCTGCATTTTTCAGTGCGCCAGAGATGGTTTTATGGAACCGATCAGGATGCAGGAGCTATTATAAAAGGGTTGGGAAGTGATATTGCCTACCACGGAGAAGACCCGAACAGTACACGGTTTATGTGCAATTATTTGAACTATGTCACCTCCGAGAATGGTTATTTAAGGAATTTCTGGACATGGAACTATGAACTTATCCAGAGGTCAAACGTTCTGGTCGAGGGAATCAATAATGCGGATCCGACAATCTGGTCCAGTGATGCACAGAAAAATGCCTATCTCGCGGAAGCAATGTTCTTCAGGGCATTTGCCTACCGTATTCTGGTTTCGACATATGGTGATGTGCCGCTTGTTACTGAGGTTATCAAGTCCGCAAAAACTGATTTTACCAGAACACCAAAAGCCCAGGTCTATGCCCAGATGGAAGAGGACCTGTTATTTGGCACCACCAACCTGCCGGTTCCCGGCTCGGAAGAAGGCCCCGGAAGGGTTACACAGGGAGCTGCCTGGCATATGCTGAGTGAGTGTTACCTTACCCAGGGTAAATTCCAGCTGGCTGCCGATGCCGCATCAGAGGTTATTGACGGTTATAGCTATGCCCTTATGACTGAGCGGTTTGGAGACAGGCAGAATGTGGTTTTCGGGCAAGGTGACCCATATTATGACCTGTTTGCATTCGGGAATCAGACTCTCGGGACAAATACTGAAGCAATCTGGGTTATCCAGGTTGAGCCACCGCCAACTATCGGAGGAGGATCAGTCGAAGGCAACAGAACTTTCGGACCAGCCTATTTCAGGCTGGGGAACACCCCTGATGGAAAAGTAGCTTTCAGAGGTGAACTGGTTGCCGGAAAATATACCGGCTATTCGGATACGCTGGGTCGTCCCGTATCATGGGTACATCCTACCAATTATGCCGCATACGATATCTGGAGAAGCGACTGGAATAACGATGTCCGCAATGCAGAATATAATATCAAAAGGAATTTTTATTATGAT
Source organism: uncultured Bacteroidales bacterium (assembly GCA_963849615.1). Classification (GTDB taxonomy): domain Bacteria; phylum Bacteroidota; class Bacteroidia; order Bacteroidales; family VadinHA17; genus LD21. The sequence goes on along the minus strand of CAWKIC010000074.1, from coordinate 59,125 downwards.
AATCCGGCTTCGACCTTCAATAAGAAAAAAATAAATCTCCTGGTCGATTATGCAACACAATATGCTGAAGGTAAAAGGGATGCCATGAGGGACTCCACTCAGTATATTTATCCCTACTGGATGAAGTTCGGAGATCCGTGCCACTATTTGACTGATCCTACAAGATCAGGGGGTGGAAATGACCACAAAGACAGATACGCCATCAGGCTGGCTGAAACTATACTTCTGCGTGCAGAGGCTTATGTAGGCCTGGGGCAACCTGACCTGGCTGCGGCCGATATAAATCTGATCAGGAGCAGGGCAAATGCCACACCTGTACTCGCTGCCGATGTGGATCTGGATTATATCCTTGATGAAAGGGCAAGAGAACTATACGGAGAGGAGTGGCGACATATGACTCTTCGACGGATGGGAAAACTTGTGGAAAGGATACGGGCTCTTAATAATAACCCTAAAAACCCGGGCTTGAATATCCAGGATTATCATTCGTTATGGCCAATTCCGCAGTCACAGATCGATCTTAACATCGATGCCGAATTCCCTCAAAATCCGGGATATCCAACAAATTAACAGATTCGTTAAGATCGCTATACCGTTAATACTTAAATAATAAAATCAGTGGATTTAAACGGTCCACTGATTTTTTTTAAAGGGCAAAACAACGTCGAAGTGTTTTTTTTTTAACCGCAAAGTCCCCCTCCTACGAAAATGGTAGGAACTTCAAAATTAATAACTCTCTGAAAATCATGCCGGTACAATATAAGTTATATAGTAGCCCTTTGTGTACCTTAGTGTTGAACTTTGCGATCCTTTGGTGCCTGCCTGCCGGTAGGCAGGTGTTAATGGATTTATTTTTTTACCACTAAGTACACAAAGGTCGTCACCAAGGGGCACGAAGGAGATAACTCTGCTACACAGAGAAAAGTAAATTACTTTGAGGCACATGTGTATTGTGTTTTGAAAAGAAATACGTCTTATAAGACATATTAAAAAATAAAAAATACGTCTTATAAGACATATTAAAAGACGTATTAAATTCAAAATCCATCAATTGCTTCACGCATCGCAATTATATTCTGAGGCGGAACTTCTGACTGGATATTATGAACAGCGGCAAATACAAATCCGCCGCCAGGCGCCAGGGCCTCAATATTTTTCCTGACATCATTCTTCACTTCCTCAATTGTCCCGGAAGCAAGTATTTTCTGGGTATCCACTCCTCCCCCCCAGAAAACGATATCCTTTCCAAAATCCTTTTTAAGCTGAAAGGGATCCATACCGGCTGCATTAATATGAACAGGATTTAATATTTCAATTCCCATCTCAATGAAATCAGGTATTAAGGGGCGTACATTTCCGCACGAGTGAAACATGACCCTGGCTTTTGGCGCATACTGTTTCATTGCGCTGATGATCCTCGCGATATGTGGTTTATAGTACATCCTGAAGTGATCCGGATCAATCAGCTGCGATTCCTGAGTGCCATAATCATCAGCCTCAGCAATGACATCTGCAACATCTCCCAGCTCTGCCAGCGCCATTTTCCAGAATTCGATCTTGAGGTCGGCCAGTTTACCGATGAGAGCATCGGAGAATTCGGGGTAAAGGAAAGGATCGACAAGTGCATTGGTCATCCCGCGGAATCGCTGCTGCATCTCAAAGATACCTGCACACAGGCCTTTAAGAATTACCGCCTTCCCCTGGTCCCTGAAACCGATCGCCTTTTCCCTCAATCCCTTTATTCTCTCCGGATCTGCTGCCCGGGGCCAGTTATATTTCAGGATCTCATCCATACCTGGAGATATATTTTCCATAGGATGTTTTACAAGAGAAAACCACAACCCGCCTGTTTTTGGGAAGTGATGGGTAAAACCCCATTCATCAAAGTATTCCCAGTTGTCTCCCTTGTCTGAAAGTTGCCGGAGTACATCCCAGTTGTGGCTTGTGAGTGGGAACAACCCGCGGGTATCGACTTTGAGAGTTTCAAGAACGTCTGCCGAAGGGATCACTATCTGCTGAATAACATCCGACCAATCGGGTTCCTCTGCGTCTTTTCCAAGAAAGGTGATTAGTTTCCGGTAAGCGCCATTAGCGATTCCTGTCCAGGTTGTCCCGGCAAGGTCAAACGGTATCTGATCCGGTTCCTGGTGATTCAGTGAAGCAAGCAATCTTTCTCTGCTATTCATGATATATTTAAATATTTACTGTTTTTATCCTGGGGACCAGCAGGTGGATGATAAGGAGAGCCAGAAGATATCCAGATCCGGCAACTGCGAATGGGATTGCATACCCGTCAACTCCCGTATTCTGCAGTATTTTCCCCACCCCGTATGAAACCAATGCGCCTCCCAATGCTCCTGAAAACCCTCCAAACCCGGCTATTGTTCCCGTCGCTTTTCTCGGGAAGATATCCGACATGAGGCTGAACATATTTGCCGACCAGCCGCAATGACCGCCGGCAGCCAGTGCGATGAGCCCGACTGCAGTCCATAAACTGTCAGTGTGAGGAACGATCATCACCGGAAGGGCAAACAGGCCGCAGGCCAGAAGCCCCAGCTTCCTTCCTTTGTTCAGACTGAATCCGATTTTCAGGAATTTGGATGAAAGCCATCCAAGGAAAACTCCTATGCCCCATGAAATCAGATAGATCGTAAAGAAGGGAAATCCGATGTCCTTTATATCCACTCCGTATTTTTCATTGAGAAACTTTGCTCCCCAGAAGAGATAAAACCACCAGATCGGATCAGCCATGAACTTCCCTGCAGCAATTGCCCAGGCGCCCCTGTGGATCAGGATATCCCGCCATCTCACTTTTTCACTTTGATTTTCGGTGCTGCTGTCACTGTTGATATAATCGAGCTCCGACCGGGATACCTTTGGATGTGATTCCGGTTGTTTGAAATAAGTGATCCAGATCAGGATCCATAAAAGCGAAATCGGGAAAGTCCAGAGGAAGCCGGCCTTCCAGCTGCCTGATGAAATGACCAGCGCCGGAATTATCAGAGGTGACAGGATGGTTCCCATGTTGGAGCCGCCGTTAAAGATGCCGATAGCCAGGGCTCTTTCTTTTTTGGGGAACCATTCGGCAACTACTTTGATGGCGGCGGGGAAGTTCCCTGACTGCCCGATGGCCAGGGTGAAACGTGCAATCGCAAATCCTATCCAGCTTCGTGCAATTGTATGTGCCACAGCTGCCAGGCTCCATATCCCAATTGATATGAGATATCCTTTTTTGGTTCCTATCCTGTCTATTACTCTTCCCATTATCAGGAAGCAGGCAGCATAGGCAACCATGAAAGCGCTGTTAATCAGTCCGTACTGTTCTTCATTCCATCCGACCTGCGTCTGAAGCCATGGGGCCATGATACCAAGTGCAGACCTGTCGATATACAGGATGGTTGTTGCAACAAACAACAGACTGAGAATGACCCATCGGAAATTAGTCCCGGGCTGACTGACCATGATGAAATATTAATTTATGTTGCATGTTGCAGGTTCCATGTTGCAAGTTGTTGTTAACCTGCAACCTGTGACCTGCAACCAGCTAAACTACTTCCCCAGGCCAGCCAGTACTCCGTGGAAATACCCGATTGATTCTGCGATCCCTGCAAGAGGGTCATTCATATCTTTTCCGTACTCAAGACTGCAGGTCCCTGAATATTTCTGATCACGCAATGTTTTAAAGAACCGTGGGAAATCAATTATACCGCGGCCCGCTTCGACACACCATCCGGCCTTCTCAGGTTTATCCACGTCCCATACATGGAAATCGAAGATCCTGTCTTTAAATTTAATGCATGCCTCAATGGGATCGAGCCCAAGCCTTGCAGTATGGGCAATATCGAGACAGAAACCGATACGGGGATCGAGGCTTTTAATTTCCTTCCAGACATCTTCAGGGCTCGAATACAATGGGAGATCAGGTCCGTGATTATGGATTGCAAGTTTAAAGTTATACTCCTTAACTTTCTTCTCAACATAAGGAAGTAACTGAATGTCAGGAACCCCGACAATAAGGGTGACTCCGACCATTTTGGCATAGGCGAATGCCTGGTCAGTTGCGGCTTCTGATTTCATATAGATCGGACCCACCCCGTAGGGTTCAACACCGTACGATTTCATCTTTGCCAGTGTCTCATCAATAACCTCTTTTGTACTATTAAGGGGAAGATGAAAATCCTTGACTCCCAGCAATGAGACACCTGCTCTTTTCATTATTGCCAGAGACTGGTCGAGATTTAGTTTTGCAAAGGAGTAACCGGCAACGGCCAGTCTGAATGTGTCGGCAGTTTTGGCCGGCGGTTCAACTGGTGCACCTGAAGCTATAGCCGGTAGACTGGCTGCAAGTACTCCTGTGCCTGCAGTTTTAACAAAGTTTCGTCTTGTGAATTTCATGATATTTACAATTGGCGATTAGATATTATTTATTTGATCAATTATCTGATTTCTTCTTTAAGTGATGATCTGAACCCGTCCCCGGCACTTCGATTATGTCTGCAAGACTCAGAGTGACAACTCGTTACTGGGGCTTTGAAAAAGTCCTTTTTAACCGCAAAGAACGCGAAGATGTCGCAAAGAACGCAAAGCTAAATCACATAAATTCAGGGATGAGTATCATTCTTATTTTCAAAACTTAAAGTACTTTTCACGGATCGGGATATTTAACTGTGCTGAAGCAGCATTGTCATTTAAAAATTCTTCTGTATCAGGATTCCACGTTAATGACGAACCGGTCTTGATTGCTATCAATCCAAGCTGGCACATTGAGATGGTACGGTGTGCTGTTTCAAGCGGCTCAACAGTTTGAGTGCCGTTTTTTATTGCAAGCAGGAAGTCTTCCTTATCCGAAGGCAGATTCATAAATGAAACCTCACCTGCACGAGGCGGCGAATCGAGAATCGACTGGGAGCTTGCTGTAAGTTTGTCCTGATATTCAATTTCAATCCAGCCATCTGTGCCTTCGAAGCGGACATAGGGTCTTTCAATACTAAAGAAGACCTCCACCCCGCTGGCGTACCGGTATTTTATATTAAACTTATTAAGTGTATTCCAGAGACCCCTGTCAAACTCACCGGTTCCTTCGATACTTACCGGGCCGCTGTATTCAGTATTGTTTCCCCACTGCACTATGCCCATCAGATGAGCTCCCCAGTTTGAGATCATGCCGTTGCAATAGCTGTCGACCCTCATCCATCCGGGGCGCCGGTTGTTAACCTTAATATCATGGACCCGTTTTTCGGTGTACGGAACTTCCCATGCAGGCCCCAGCCAGAAATCATAATTAAGTTCGGCAGGGACCGGCATTGTCGGCTGAACAGGCAAAGGAGGCCCGTCGGAGGGCACAGCAACAAAAATGCGCTGAAGCTTGCCGATGCGTCCGTTACGGACAAGTTCAACAGCCCTGGCAAATTTTGGCAATGTTCTGAATTCACTGTCATTACGTGTAATTACACCGGATTTTTTAATTGCCTTAACTAGCTGGCGGCCATGCTCAATACAGGTTGAGATCGGCTTTTCGAGCGAAATATGTTTCCCTGCCCTTGCAGCCTCAATGGCCATGGGCACATGCCAGTGATCGGGAGTTGCAATCATTATTGCATCAATGTCTTTTCTGGAAAAGAGCTCTCTGAAATCATCAAAGGTTTCACATCCTTTGTACGAAATTCCCTTCTGAGCCGAATAAAAATCGTTGACCTGTTTTTGTCCGTTCCCAAGCCGCCAGGAATCCACATCACAAACTGCTACTATCTGGGCATGTTCTGATTTCAGAAACTGAGGGATATTTGGACTTACAGTCTGCCTCCCTATACCGACCACTCCGACATTTATCCTGTTGGCCGGCCCTTTGCTTCCAAGCAAATATGAAGGAATAATAGTTGGGATCGCAAAAGCTCCTGCAGCCCCAATTGCGGACCTTTTTAAAAAGGTCCTTCTGTTACTGCTCATCATGATATTTTATTTGTTTAACCAGAAAGATTAAATAATAGATACTAAGATAAAGATTTTGGCAACAACAAACCGGGAAAATTATTTTGTTTTAGTTAAAAAGAGTTAAGGAGTTACACTATCACCAATAAATGATTATTTTTAACATAAGTTACCATAATATTTTAAGATTCACTGTTTCACAAAACCTACGATTATGAAAAGCTCAAAAATTTCGAGACGCAAATTTTTAACCGCTGCCGCAGCTACAGCTGCCATCAGTGTAGTTCCTTTCAATTTCGCAATATCAGCCGGGCGACAGGGTAAGAAGCCCAATTCAAAAGTCGCAGGCGTTCAACTCGGATGTACTACCTACAGCTACCGGATGATGCCTCACAAGGTAGATGAAGTGATCCAGTACCTTCTTCTTGCCGGGATAAACTCCATTGAGCTCAGAAGCGTTGCTGAAGAGGACCTGGGCATACCGGAGATGCCGCCGAGGCCCAGAGGTACGTTAACCGACAAGGAAAAAGCTGACCTTGTAAAGGGTAATGACGAAGCAAGGGAGGCTCAGCGTAAATGGAGATTATCCCTCCCCATGGAAAGATATGCAGAAATGAGGAAAAAATTCAACAGCGCCGGTATTGATGTTTACATTACGAAATTTGCTCCTTCTTCATGGTCAGATGCCGAAATAGACTATGCCTATAATGCAGCTAAAGTGCTGGGATCGATAGGAATTACAGATGAGCTTTCGGATGAGGCATGCCAGAGGCTTGGCAAATTTGCTGAAAAGCACAAAAGCCTTGCAATGTTTCACACTCATGGTCAGGTTGCCGATCCGGGTTTCTCCTTCGACAAGTACCTGGCTTACTCTCCGGCTAACATGCTCAACCTTGATGCAGGTCATTATTTCGGAGCTACCGGTCTTCACCCCAATGATGTGATCATTAAGTATCACAATAAAATGAGAAGTATTCACATCAAGGATAAAACAGGGCCGAAGCATGCGACACCAGATACCAATATGCCATTTGGAAAGGGCGAAACGCCCATTGCCGATATCTTACTTCTTCTTAAAAAAGAAAAATGGCCGATAAGCGTTGATATAGAACTTGAGTATCCTATCCCTGAGGGGTCGGACGCCGCCAGGGAAGTTTTAAAAAGCATCGAGTATATGAGAGATATTCTTGAATAATATCAAATAATAGCTATGAGATTGTCCTTTGTTCTGGTAATGTCCATTTTGTTTTGTTTCCCCTGCCTCTCTTCAGGTCAGAAGCCTGGTAAGAAAATAATAATTACAGGAAAGGTAACAGATGCAGGTAATAAACCGGTTCCGGCAGCAACTATATTCATCGACAAGAAAAAAACCGCGAACGTAACCGATGAAAACGGGTTATTCAGGGTGAAAGTGAAACCGGATGCCAGGGAGATTCTTGTTCTGTCATTGTTAAACGGGGCAAAGGAAGAGCTTATAAACGGCAGGACTGAAATTGACATTATATTGACAGGCATTTCATCAGGAAACCCCGAAAATAAGGTTAATGACAGGAAAAATGAAACGAAGGCATCCGGAACCCTTGATATGAGGAATTCTGGAATACCTGTTTATCAGGATATTTATGATATGATAAGAGGGAGGGTTGCCGGGGTAGAAGTTTCAGGCAAGAGCATAAGAATAAGGGGTATCAATTCTTTGAATGTCAACACGGAACCTCTTTTTGTTGTCGACGGTGTAATTGTAAAAACAATAGATGACATTGCTCCTGAAACTGTAAAATCGATCGGGGTACTTAAAGGTCCGGATGCCACCGCTTACGGTACAAGAGGTTCAAACGGAGTAATACTGATAACCCGCCGAAAAGGGATTGAGTAGAAAAGACAGGTATTATTGTTTAATCCCATCCGTAACACAGACCGGCTTTAGCAAAGGCTGGCAACCGGCATCTGAAGCCATTCTGAAACAATTATGATACTTAATACCAGACAAAATCGTATCCTGCTAATTTCTTTTCTGCTTTTATTACAAACCAATGGTTTTGCCCAGAATGATCTCAAGGTAATAGAAAACAACTGGCTGGAATTCACTGATGCGCCAAATGCCCTTTATCACCACCTTACAGGGCAGGCATTTGAGCTTCTTGAAGAGCGGGCAGCAAGGATATCCGGGATCAGTTCTTTAAGCGGCTGGCAGGAGAGGCAGAAGGAAATTAGTGAAACGCTGGCAGATATTGTTGGTCCGTTTCCAGAAAAGACCCCTCTTAACGCAAGGATTGTCAGGACTATCTACAAAAAAAGTTATCGTGTAGAGCATATTATTTTTGAATCACAACCCGGATTCTATGTAACATCTTCTCTTTTTATACCAACTGATAATAAAAGATCTGTCAGACCGGCTGTTATTTATTGCAGTGGTCATTCAGCTGACGGTTACAGAAGCCAGGTTTATCAACATGTTATTTTGAACCTGGTTTCAAAGGGGTTCATTGTTTTTGCCTTTGATCCTGTCGGACAAGGGGAACGGCTTGAATATGACAGCAATAAAACAGGGATTACATTTATTGACGGCCCTACCAGGCAACATTCATATCCGGGTGCACAGGCATTCATCACAGGGTCTTCACAGGCAATGTACATGATATGGGACGGGATAAGGGCAGTAGATTACCTGATTACCAGAAAAGAAGTGGATCCAATCAGGATTGGAATCACAGGACGTTCCGGAGGGGGTACACAATCGTCATTTATAGCGGCATTTGATGACCGTATTTATGCTGCAGCTCCTGAAAACTACCTGACTAATACCAGGCGACTCCTTCAGTCGATAGGTCCGCAGGATGCGGAACAGAATCTTTTCAATGCAGTTTTCCGGGGCATCGATCACCCTGATTTCCTGATTGTCAGGGCTCCGAAGCCGGCATTGATGATTACCACGACTGGCGATATGTTCAGCATTCAGGGGGCAATAGAGACTGAAAAAGAGGTAAGCAGAATTTATGCAGCTTATGATAAGATAGATTGTTTTTCAAGGGTTGAGGATGATGCAGTACATGAATCTACCCTTAAGAACAGGGAGTCGATGTATTCTTTTTTTCAGAAGCATCTGAATAACCCGGGTAACGCAGGCGATGAACAGGTTCAGCTGCTGACCCCTGATGAGCTGAGGGTTACACCATCCGGACAGACCGAGTCCCTGCCGGGCAGTGAAACCGTTTTCAGCCTAAATAAAAAGGTTGCCGAAAAACTCAATGAAAGGCTTAATAAATTAAGAAATGATCCGGAGGCTTATCTGACAACAGTGATAACCTCGGCAAAGAGACTCTCGGGATATATTGAGCCTTCATCGACCGAAGAACCCGTTTTTACAGGTCGAATCCGGCGGGAAAACTATTCTGTGGAAAAGTATTTTATCACCGGAGAAGGGAATTATGTAATTCCTTATCTTTTATTTGTACCCTCCAGGCCTGGAAATAAGGCCATGATCTATCTTAATCCGGCAGGAAAGTCAACCGGATCCGGAAAAGGTGGCGAGATAGAACGTATTGTAAGCTACGGCATTACTGTTTTGGCTCCTGATCTTCCGGGAACCGGGGAACTGGGTAACGGCACTCTTCGTGGTGATGCTTATTACAATGGAGTTTCTTTTAATCTATGGTTTGCTTCAATTTTGATTAAGCGAAGTATAACAGGAATACAGGCAGGAGAGATTGTGAGGCTGGCCGGAGTCTTAAGAAAAAGAGATCCGGGAGTTCTGATTTCAGGGTTAGCGAGGAAAGAAATGGCTCCCGCACTTCTCCATGCAGCGGCTTTTACCCCTGAAATAAACAGCATTATACTTATAGAGCCCTGTTCATCGTATCTTTCAGTAGTAACAAGCCGGTTCTACAATCCGGTCTTGATTCATAGCACAGTTCCGGGAGCCCTAAACGCGTACGATCTGCCGGATCTCGCAGCTACCCTTGCCCCCAGGGATCTTATCCTTATGGGAACAACGGGCGCCGGTATTTCTGGTGATGACACATTGAGGGTCGCCAGAGATCTGGAAGTAATCCGATCAGAATATCTTAGAAAAAATGCGGATACACGATTGATTATAACATCTGATACGACGATAGGAAAAGTATCAGGAATTTTTAAATAATTAACCTAAGTTGCTTGTTGCTGGTTGCTAGTTATTTGATAATGAGCATCATGATAAATGCAAAAATATTAAATACATTTTAACAAAATCGCTTATTGTTCTGTTAATCAACAACTAACCAGTAACAAGGAACCAGCAACTAGCAACTTGAGTTAATTAATTCAACCGTGGATAGAGATTGTCTTAAAATTTCTTCGTGGGTCTTAGTGAACAAATTTGGTTGCTTTGTGGTAAAGTATAATAATGACTACAAGGAGGAAAATACAGCCCATTATGAAAAAAGCGCTTACACTTCTGATCCTGTTCATTTTCACAGGATTGTTAATTAATTCACAACCCACAGGTAAATCGCTTCCTCAGCTTGGGGATAAAATACAGAATCTGATATTCATTACCTTTGACATACTGACATTTACGGACGATTTCCCTCTTTTGGTCAAATTTTATAACTTAGAATTTAAATAATTCTTACCTTAGCGGTAGTTATGTTGCAATGCCGGGTTCAATAGGTTTTGACTCTTATTTCGGGAATCAGATTCAATAAAAAGGATGTGATCTCTTTCCGTAAACCTGGAGGAACTTTAATGTAGTGTGCTCTTTTCATTTTAGAAATTAATTGAAAAGTTGTAAATTAGATAAATTAACCAACAGAACAGAATTCTAAACATATATTTATTGAGCAATTAATGAGACATTTAAGGAAATCCATATTATTCCCGCTTTTCTACCTTCTGACTACAAGTGCATTTGGTCAACCATGCATCTCTCTTTCTTCAGCCCCGGGTACCGATGATCAAACAGTATGCATTAACACTCCGATAATACAGATTACCTACTCACTTACACCATTTATTACGGGAGTAACAGTTTTTGGGTTACCCGACGGAGTGACAGGTGAATTTAAACCCGGTGTGTATGCAATTACCGGTACACCTACTGTATCGGGGAATTTTGTTTATAACATAACCACAACAGGAATTTGCCTTGGCGGTGGTGATATTGCGTCGGGTAAGATTACCGTTAATCCGCTTCCTCTGGTTACTTTTCCGGGTATCTTAACCCCGCAGTGTATAAATTCTACAACATATACGCTGACGGGCGGGTCGCCGGTGGGGGGGACATATAGCGGTGATGGCGTAACCGGAACGAATTTCGACGCAAGTGTTGCAGGGTTGGGGAACCATATAATTACATATTCATATACTGATAGTAATGGTTGTTCAAACGCCGCGACAAACTCAATAACTGTTAATTCCATCCCGGTACCGACCCTGTCAAGTTCTGACCCTGATAATATTTTTTGTTCGGGCACAAGCATCACCTTCACTGCCGGAGGTGGGCAAACATATAATTTCAGGGTAAATAATTCAAGTGTTCAAGACGGGATTTCCAATACCTATACAACAAGCTCCCTTATCAACGGGCAGTTTGTTGATGTAATAGTCACAAATTTATCAGGATGCAGCGCCACATCGACGACGATTACGAATATGGTAAATCCGGTTCCGGTGGCCACAGCCTCAAATAACGGACCTGTATGTCCCGGTACCCAGTTAAGTCTTACGGGAGGACCCGGAGGTATGATAGCATATTCCTGGAGCGGGCCCAATAATTTCAGCTCGGCGTTGCAGAATCCAATTGTTAATCTGAGTGCAACAGCAGCGATGGCAGGATTATATTCGCTGACAGTTACAAATGGCTTTGCCTGTCAGAATACAGCATCCACCAACGTAATTGTCCGCGCTTTGCCTGTTGTCATAGCCTCCAATAACGGACCGGTGTGTGTAGGTTCGCCATTAAGCTTGACTGGCGGACCGGTTGGAATGGCAGGTTATTCGTGGACAGGACCCAACGGATTCACTTCAGTGGAAAGGAGTCCTCAGGTATCAGCTTCAGCAACAATGGCAATGGCAGGATCATATTTCCTTACGGTGACTGATAATTTCGCATGTCAGAATATTGCAGGTACAGTGGTCATTGTCAATACCTCACCAGTTGCAACAGCTTCCAATAACGGACCAGTGTGCCTGGGCACTCCTTTAACTCTTGCTGGTGGTCCTTCAGGTATGAGTTCCTATTTGTGGACCGGCCCCAATGGCTATACATCAAATGCTCAGAATCCCACAGTGTCTGCCAGTGCAACTTTTGCGATGGCAGGCAGTTACATCCTTACGGTAACGAATGCCACCAGCGGATGCTTCAGCACGGCCTCGACTTCTGTTGTTGTTAATCCCGTGCCGGTTGCCCTTCCAACCAATAACGGGCCAGTTTGTGAGGGAGCTCTTTTGACACTTACGGGAGCGCCGGCAGGAATGACGTATTCCTGGACCGGTCCGAACGGATTTGTATCGGTCCAGCAGAACCCGGTTGTATCAGGATCTGCAACAGCAGCGATGGCAGGGATCTACACCCTTACCATTACCAGTGCCAACGGATGCCAGGGGTCAGCAACAACATCTGTAACAATAAATCCATTACCGGTTGCCACAGCCACCAACAACGGACCAGTTTGTGCAAATTCACCCCTGATACTGGCCGGAGGCCCATCAGGGATGATCTCTTATTCCTGGGTCGGCCCCAATGGATTCGTCTCGACACTTCAAAGCCCTACGGTTTCGCTGACATCGACGGTTGCAATGGCAGGTGTTTACACACTTACCGTGATAAATAACAATGGATGCCGCAATACAATAACCACAACCGCAATTATAAATGCATTACCTGTTCCTGCTGCGGCAAACAACGGTCCAGTCTGTGCTGGTACCCCCCTGACTCTTACGGGAGGTCCTGCAGGCATGGCGTCCTATTCATGGACCGGACCTGCCGGATTTGTTTCACCGGACCCGAGTCCGGTTGTTTCACCCATGGCAACCACGGCAATGACAGGCGCATATACACTTACAATTGTAAACAGCGCCGGATGCCAGAACAGTGCTGTCACTACCGCTGTTGTAAACACGGCACCAGTTGCCACTGCCTCCAACAATGGACCGGTATGCGTTGGTACTCCTCTCAGTCTTACAGGTGGCCCGGCCGGGATGGCTTCATATTCCTGGAGCGGACCAAATTTATTTACATCTACACAGCCGAGTCCGGTTGTTTCTTCCTCTTCCACGCTTGCAATGGCAGGTGTTTACCTGCTTACGGTTACAAGCCTTTCCGGGTGCCAGGATACTGCAAGCACAAGGGCGGGTGTATTTGCCGTACCGGTTTCAAATGCCGGTCCCGGAGGGGTGGAATGTGATCTGAATTTTGTGTTGAATGCGGTTCCGAGTGTTGGTGCAGGATTATGGTCGGTGGTAACCGGTCCCGGCACTGCAACTTTTGCCCCGGCTGTCACCAGTCCTGTTTCTACTGTTACCGTTTCAGTCTACGGGACCTACACTTTCAGATGGACCGAGACCAACGGGCCATGTATAAGCAGCTCGATTGTGACTGTGAACTTTTATCAGCCACCAATTATAAATGCAGGACCAGGCGGTGATGCATGCGATCTGGATTTTATCTTTAACGCAGTCCCCAGCGCCGGCATTGGAACATGGACAATGATAAACGGTACAGGTACTGCAACTTTTAATCCCGGTGCAAGTTCCCCAACTGCTACTGTTGTAGTTTCAGAATATGGGACCAAAATATTCAAATGGAAGGAGGCTAACGGCATTTGTGCCGATAGTGCAACCATAACTGTAAATTTTTATCAGCAGCCATTTGCAAATGCAGGAACCGGAGGAAATATATGCGGACTGGGGTTTAATTTCAACGCGACCCCAAGCATTGGAACGGGAACATGGACAAGGGAAAGCGGGCCGGGAACCGTTGCTTTCACTCCGAATGCCAACCTGCCCGATGCTCGTGTGACTGTCACAGCTTTCGGAACGCATGTTTTCAGGTGGACGGAAGTCAATGGTACATGTTCCTCAGGTGCAACCGTTAGTGTAACCTTCATTCAGCAACCGGTGGCCAATGGAGGAGCCGGAGGAGACAAATGTGGCCTGAGTTTTGGTCTTAATGCTGTTCCCGCCTCAGGAACACAAACCTGGACAAAGGTTAACGGTCCCGGGAATGTGGTATTTACGCCAAATGCAAGTTCACCAAATGCCACTGCTACAGTTACTCAATTCGGCCAGTATGATTTTGCCTGGACTGTTGTAAATAGCATATGTTCATCGACCGATGTCGTCAGGGTTATATATCATGATGTGCCACCTGTGAGCGCCGGAGCAGATGCTGTTATCTGCAGAGGCAGAAATATCCAGCTAAACGCGGCCGGTGTGGGAACATTCCAATGGGTTCCCGCCAACCTGGTGAACAATCCTTCAATACCAAATCCACTTGCTACACCAACGGTGACAACTCTTTTTACTGTTACTTTGACCGATAGGTGGGGCTGTAAGAATACTGACCAGGTTAACGTGGACGTAAAAATACAGCCTGTTGCCAATGCCGGACCTGATCAGGAGCTTTCCTTCCTTTTTGAAACCTCGCTTAATGCTACAGCCCCGGTCGACGGACAGACAGGGGAATGGACACTTCTTGCCGGGGGGGGAGATATCTCGGATATTAATGATCCTGTAACACAAGTTAGTGATCTCTTACTTGAAGCCAATAGTTTTATCTGGACAGTGACCAACCAGGTTTGTCCTGTATCAGGTGATACTGTGACTGTTTTTGTTCGTGACCTGATAATTCCTACGCTCATAACCCCTAATCTGGACGGAAGAAACGACTTCTTTGTAATAAACGGCCTTGAAACCCTGGGCAAATCAACCCTTACAATCTTTAACAGATTAGGAGGCAGGGTATATGAGAAGGAGAATTACACTAATAACTGGAATGGGGTGGATGATAATGAAAACGATCTGCCGGAAGATACTTATTTCTATATTCTGAAAACCGAGAAAAGCAGAACCTTAAAAGGTTATGTTGTTATAAGAAGATAAGATGAAAAAGGAATGAAGGTAAGCTCTAAAATCATTGCTGTTACGGCACTGGCTTTATTGTCTGTGTTCAATGTCATGGCTCAGCCGGTTTGGGTTAACGGGACTCCTTCGGTAAGCGCTACAGGACCGTTATCCATTACATTGAATTACGGGCTTGACCGTCCCGGGACTGTTTACATATTAGTTTTTGATTTTGAAAACTTATCCGAACTGACATCTTTATATGTCAGGTCACGGTCATTGTTCGGACCCGGCGGAACAATTGTTGCAACAGATGTCAGATCGGTAAGAAAGGGAGACTCAAACAAGATTCTTCAGACAATATTAAATGTACAAAGCGCGGGACAAATTCATACGATATATATTGTTGCTGCTGATAGCCGGGGATTCCTCCAGGCTTTTCCCATAAGACTGACCGTATCAACTCCCGGATGTCCTGCGGCAAATGCAGGATCAGGTGGCAATGAATGTGACCGGAATTTTGCACTGAATGCTGTGCCGGTCCTGGGTACGGGGACATGGACCAAAATCACCGGACCCGGAAACGCTGCTTATTCTCCAAATAACCACGCACCTGATGCAGTTGTGACCGTTACAGTTTATGGTACTTACACATTCAGATGGACTGAGGTTGGAGGTTCGTGCACCTCAAGTGGTGATATTACTGTTAATTTCTATCAACCGCCTGTTTCTAACCCCGGATCGGGAGGCAATGTTTGCGGTCGTGATTTTGTACTGAGTGCCGTACCTGATGTCGGAACCGGAAGATGGACGATGACAAGCGGAAAAGGAACAGCAATATTTACACCGGATGCAACTAACCCTCATGCTACTGTCAGAGTGTCGGAATACGGAACCAAGGTCTTTACCTGGACTGTTGTAAACGGGCAGTGTTCAGCCAGTTCGAACATAACTGTCAACTTTTATCAGCAACCCGAAGCAAATGCAGGTGAGGGTGGAAATAACTGCGGACGCGAAATATTACTCAATGCAGTTCCAAGTGTCGGGACAGGCACATGGACCCGTGTAAGCGGACCGGGCAACGTAGTCTTCAGCCCCAATGCAAATACGCCGGGTGCTAAGGCTACAGTATCTGTGTACGGCACTTATGTTTTAAGATGGACCGAGGTAAACGGACCATGCCGCAACAGTGAATCAATAACATTGACCTTCTATCAATATTTATCTGCAAATGCCGGAAACGGCGGAGATGAATGTGACAGGAATTTTATTCTTAATGCCGTTCCCGGCACGGGTACAGGTACATGGACAAAGGTTAGTGGTCCAGGGACTGCAACTTTCAGCCCTGACCCTCACCGGTACAATGCAGTTGTAACGGTTTCAGGGTCAGGATCCTATGATTTTGCATGGACTGAAGTTAACTTCAATTGTTCTTCAACCGACATAATAAGAGTTGTGTTTCATGTGGCGCCTGCGGTAAATGCAGGGCAGGATGCTGCGATATGCAGGGGAGGCAGTATTAAACTGCAGGCAACCGGATCGGGTAACTTTCTCTGGAGTCCGGCTAATGTGCTAAATAACCCGGCCATTGCTGATCCCCTTGCCACTCCGGTTGCCAATACAGTATTTACTGTCAGACTGTCGGATCAGTGGGGGTGTGCAAATACTGATCAGGTCACTGTTTCCGTAAGGGAAAGACCTGTTGCAAATGCCGGCCCGGACCAGTTGCTTAAGAACGTCTTTTGGACTTCCCTGGCGGCATCTGAATTGAATGCCTATGAAAGCGGAGTGTGGACAGTTGTTTCGGGAACGGCAGTATTTAATGATAAAAATGACAACAACACAATAGTGAATGAACTTTCGATAGGGGAAAACCGTCTTGTATGGACAGTAAGTAACGGAGTCTGTTCAACTTTTTCAGACACAGTAAATATCAATGTAAATGACCTTACGATACCTACCCTGATAACTCCGAATATGGATGGGAAGAACGACATATTCTTCATCAATGGAATTGAGACCTTTGGAAAAACTGAACTGACAGTATTCAACCGGTGGGGAGCATTGGTTTATCGTGATAGAAACTACACCGGTAATAATAACTGGAATGGTCAGGATTTAGAAGGAAAACCCCTGCTGGAGGATACTTATTTTTATATTTTAAAACCTGAAAAATATAATCAGATTTCAGGCTATATTGTAATAAGACGATGAGATGAAAACAATTATCAAAATACTTTTTTTTCTTCTGATTCCGTTAAGCGTTAGCGGGCAGTTAACGCCCACTACCAGTCAATATGTCCTTAATCCTCTTCTTATAAATCCGGCTACTGCAGGAAACAGGGGAGTTTTGAGTCTTGCCGCGTTTTACAGAAAGCAATGGGTTGGCATTAAAGGAACTCCTGAAACAATAACTCTTACTGCGGATGCCCCTTTCAATGATGATAAACTTGGGTTGGGACTTTTAATCTCAAATGATAAGATAGGCGTTAACCGCGAAACCCGGTTCAATACCAATTATTCCTACAGGATTGCAATGGGAAAGGGGACCTTGTCCCTGGGACTTGGCGCAGGACTTACCTTAACACATGCAAAATGGTCTGACCTTATTGTGCTGGATCCTGGCGATGATAATTATCTTATCGATTCAAAAACATTCGCTATACCAAATTTTAGTTTTGGTGCTTACTACTCAAACCTGAATTATTTTGCAGGCCTTTCAATTCCAAAATTGATAGGTCATAAATTTGACTTTATCAAAAACAAATACGTTCTGAAAAACAATCTGAGCGAGTATTCATACATGTTAAATACCGGTTATATTTTTGATCTGTCACCGAAAGTCAAGTTTTTTCCTTCAACTCTTCTGATCCTGACACCGGGGAATAAACTTCTTTTTGATATAAATGCGCATTTCAGGATAATGGATCGTTTCTGGCTGGGAGCGTCATACAGGAATGACCGCTCAGTCAATGCGCTGTTTCAGTTTCAGCTGACGGATCAGATGAAATTTGCATACACTTATGATATGGATTTTGGAATGCTGAGAACTTTCAGTTCAGGGTCACATGAAATTATGCTCAGGTATGAATTCCGGTATAAAGTTGAAGCCATAAGTCCGTTGAATTTCTAATCTTAAATCATGAAAATTAAACTTATAACCGGTCTTCTGGCTACTTTGTTTTTTCCACCGGTTCTTTTGGGTCAAACAGAAACGTATACTGTCAACCCCACAAAATTCAGTTCTAAAAAGTATGACGAATTCTCGCCGGTTTTTTTCAGGAATGGCCTGGTTTTTTGTTCAAATAAAATCACTAGCCTGGTTTCCAATTATTTAACATCTGAAAACAAGGGGCTATTTAAGATAAACTATATTGACAACATATCTCTGGGCGGAACAGGTAAAGCGAGGCTTCTGTCAAAAAGCCTGACGACAAAGTTCAATGACGGCCCCGCTTCATTTAGCAGGAACGGAGATACAATTTATTTTTCGAGGAACCTTAAAGTCGACGGGCCAGTGAGCGATAACTCCAATCCCAGGAATAAGCTCGGTATTTTCACAGCAGTGCTTGAAGACGACAAGTGGGTTAAAATAACAGACATCAGGTTTAACAATGAGTATTACAATATCACAACACCATTTATTTCTCCTGACGGAAGGAGATTGTTTTTTGCTTCCGATAATCCGGATGGGCACGGGGGAAGCGATCTATATTATTGTCAGTGGAGCGGGGAATTCTGGAGCGATCCGGTTAACCTGGGACCTGCTGTCAATACAAGCGGCAACGAGTCATATCCCTTTGCCGACAGGGGTGGAGCCCTTTACTTTTCTTCCGACGGACATCCGGGTGCAGGGGGCAAGGATATCTTTTACACAATGCAGTCGGGCGATAAATGGCTTGCCCCGATTCATCTCGATCCTCCGGTCAATTCAAAATATGATGATTTTGCACTTATTGCGGATTCTGTAATGAACGGAGGTTATTTCTCATCAAAAAGAAGCGGAACAATTGATATTTACAGTTTCAAGACAAATATTCATCAAGTCTATTACTGTAACAGTGAAAAGGTAAATCAGTATTGTTTCAAGTTTACCGACGAAGGAAAAATTCCCATCGATGAGCGGTACCTGGATTACGTCTGGAGTTTTGGTGATGAACTAAAAGTAAAGGGCCAAAATGTTGAGCATTGTTTTCCTGGTCCCGGCAGATATACTATTAAACTTGATGCAGTTGATAAGAAAACAGGGGAGGTGTTTTTTTCTAAATTATCCTATATACTTGAACTCAATGATTTTGAGCAACCAATTATCACCTCTCCTGCATCTGCCTTGTCAGGTGAGTCCGTGAATTTTGATGGTCTGTCTTCACATTTTCCCGGCGCTGATATCCTTAATTATACATGGCATTTCAGCGATGGAGGACGGATAACAGGCGAAAAAGTCACTCATACCTTCCGGGAAAAGGGAGATTATGAGGTTAAGCTCGGGCTGATCGTGCGAAATAGAAAGAGCGGGGTAATTCAGAATGCATGCGCCTCCCAACTGGTTAAGGTTCTGGGCAACAAGGCTGACAAGACGGCTTTTGACTCAAGAACTGTTGTACCTTCTCCGGTAATTAATATCCTGGATTATGACTTTGCAAAAATTGAGAGTATGTACTCCGCAGAGAAGGGACATAATCCTGACATGGTTTTCCATGTCGAAGTCTTAAACTCAAAAATCAAACTGGCGTCCGACAATAAGGCTTTTACCAATGTTCCCAAAAAATATACTTTGCGGGAGATATTTTTTCCGGGAGAGAACAGTTATAGTTATATAGTTGATGAGGAGAATAGCCTGATGGCAACTTATCCTTCATTTAATGAGATAAAGAGCCTTGGTTATAAAACCGCAAGGATCAGGACCTATACACTGGAAGACCCTGCTGCCAGGGAACTTAACAATCTTAAAAAAGTATTTGGAGTATCAGCCGATGAATTTTTCCGGAAAAATGACTTTAGCCTGAGTTCGTCAGGCACACAATTGCTTGACCTTATTCTGGGATTCATGGTAAAATATCCCAATATCAAGCTGGAGATTGATGTCCATACCGACAATGTTGGCGCTCCCGCTTCCAATCAGCTTTTATCGCAGAGGCGCGCGGAAGCTATGGTTAATTATCTTACAGCTAATGGAGTTAGTTCTGCAAGACTGGCGGCTAAAGGTTTTGGACAATCAAGGCCGGTATCATCAAATTACATTGAGGCATACCGGAAATTGAACAGACGCGTTGATTTCTTAATAATTAAGTGATCTGCAACCAGCCTTCGCCTCCCTCCGGTCGGCTATGGCTGGCAAAGCCTGCAACCAGCTATCTGTTTACCACCAGTTTTTGTGTAAACAAGGTCAGGTTCCCTGCACCCATCTGTATTATATAAATTCCACGGATAAGATCTACCGGGATTCTGAATTCTTTGACACCTGCGATTATTTTGTCTTCAAACATGACTTTGCCCGAAAGGTTAACTATTCTGATAAAGTCGGGCAGCATCGAAACATCCTCAATTAAAATATTAATAAAATCGGAGGCCGGATTGGGGTAGATTTTAACTGGCTGTTCCTCGTAACTTGCCGGATTTCTGTGGCCATAGCCAAATATTCTGAATTCGGAGATATAGTTCCATGCATCAACGGCATTACCCAATCCAACAAGCTTAACATATCTGAATTCTTTTTCGGTTTTTGAAGGTGGAAAATCGAATACCTGAAGGTTGCCCGAGAATGCACATGATATTGATTTTGTCAGTACCGGTTCCCAAACCTCCTTGTCTTCCGAAGCAAATACATCGAAATAGCTTTCCCGGTTCTGGCCGGACTGAAATGCCAGCTTAACATGCTGAATACTGAACTTTTCTTTCAGTTCGAGGATGATCCACTGGTCTTTACCGTTGGCGGACCATGTTGTTCCAATTTTGCCATCTATTATATTATATGGGTAAGAAGGAGCCTGGGTTCCGCTGGCTTCAACTTTTACTATTTCAGCCGCAACTAATTCAGGCTGGTAGGGCAGAATCTCAACCGGAATTGTTTTCGATTCGGTTGTCTTTCCGTCACTGATCCTAAGGGTGAATTCAATTTTTTGTGAAGTATAGACAACCGGGCTTAAAAACTTTATTATGGGTCCTGTTGAGGCTGAGACAGGTACATCTTTAGGAATAACCCAGGTATAAGTCAGTTTGTCATTATTTGCGTCATAGCTTCCGCTTGCATTTAAGATACCCTCAAATCCTGAATAGGTTGAAGGGAGGCTGTTTATTACCGGAACCGGAGCTGCATTTAGGGCAGCTGGAGGGGGGACTGAAGCCGGAAGAGCAGGTGTCGGAGTTACAGTGGCGTTTACCCTGTTTGCCACACTCTGGGCACCGATTGACAGAGCCTTGCCGCCAGTCGGAGTCTGCAGTGGATTAGCCGAAGGCGCTGTATAGGCAACAGTAACCGTATTACCAAATGCAACAGGACTTGACAGTGTTAAGGAGACCCTTGTACCGGAAACAGAAACTGCGGTAACAGATCTCGCGGCAGAATTGACCTGAACACTAAATGCAGACAAGGCCGGAACAATACTTGCAAGAGAAAGATTATAGTTCATGACTATAACAGCCGGAGCTGAATTTTCAACTGCTGAACCGATATAGACAGGACTCACGGGGGGAGGCGATGGATTTGGATCAGGCATTAAGATCAGGGAACTGAAGGGCAATAACGTAATTGTCCCGGAATACTTTACTCTTTTAACATCAATATAACTGCCATCAAGTGAAACAACTTTATTAGAACCCGTACCATTGTATTCAAAGCGGATCTTATTTACATCGGTTAATGTAACAGGGGAAATAGATGAATTTTTATCCTGTCCGGTATAAGATTGCCAATTTGCAAGCGACCGGTTGACTGAAGTGCTGTACCAGCCTTCATTCCAGGTTCTTACGATGTAATTATTATTGACAGGTTTAGAATAATAATTGTAATCAGCTGTACCAAAAGCAGGGATGTCGTTCTTAGTGGTAGAATAAGCAAATAGCAGCTGTTTTTCTGTTTTAGCAAAAAAGATATTATTATTTAGTTTTATGTTCTTGATGGGATCATCAGGGCTGTGACTGTCATGAACAAACAACACCTGAGCTCCGGTACTCTTATCGCCCTCACCATTATTAAACAGGGTATTTTTGGTTATTTCAATTTCGTGTGCGTTGTGAAGATAAATCCCGGATGAACTGCAGTTTGCCATAGTATTGCCAGACATAACAACATTTTCAACACGTTCATCGAGATAGATACCATGTGCATTTAAATTTTTATCAGGTACTCCATCCCCAAACCCAGTTGAGTTAAGGATAACATTGTTCATTATTTTCTGACCTGTTTCGGGAGGGTTCTCTCCCACCCATGTATATATACCGCCTCCGTCATTTTTAGTCTGGTTACATTTGTCGATAAAGTTATTTGAGACAACAGTATTGGATCCTGCAAAATGGATTCCCATGTAACCTGTATTTTCGATAACGTTGTTCTGAACAAGGCTGTTGGAACCTAAAGCTTCAAGCGCATTGTATGTTCCATCTCCGTTCTGACCCATTCCAATGATCATACCTGTCATTTTTATTGTATTATTTGTTACTGTTGAATTTGTATGATCGCCCATCAACTTAATTGCATTATTATTTGTATTGCTTATTTTGTTGTTTATGACTTTACAATAAGGTGAAGTGCCGTTCCATGGGCCGTGAATTGCATTTATTCCGGTAAAATTTATACTGCAATTCTGAACGGTAACATAATCTGAATTATTTATCTGAATCGCATAGGTGTTTGCACCCTCAAAGGTTATATTATCAAAGGTAATATAGTTCTTGCCGAGCAGCGATGCAAACTGATCTACTGAACTCACTTTGACAGAATAGCTGTCGGGGTTTGACGCACCAAAGTACATATAAAATATTGTCCCGTCATAATACCATTCACCAAGTTTATCAAGTGTTTTGAGGCTGTTTTGAATGAAATATCCATATCCATTAATTGATTCATAATATGAACCGCCGGTAAAGTAGAGGGTATTGCCTGAATGGTCTGTAATTTTATTTCTGTCCCAGATATAAGCATTCTTTCTTATTACTACTTCAGCCCCTGTCCAATCAGGTGAAGCAGGCAGTTCGGAGTCGGTAATTGAAGTGTTTGAGACATGCGAATCCAACGATAGTGTTCCTGTATTCGGCCATCTGCCAATCGGGGTGTTAACATCATTCATAGTAACCATATTTGGTCTTGACTGGCAGCTTATAGCTTTTGAATAAATTCCACCCCCATAATTGGTCCAGCCTGAAATTGTTGTGAAGCCTGTTATGACTGGATTGGAGCCTGTACCGTATGCGCTGATAGTAATAGGACTCCCTGATGATCCTGATCTTGAAATATTGAGTGAGCCGTAAAAACGGTCTCCTCTTTTAAAGAGGATCTTGTCGCCGGGGTTTAATGATGAAAATACTGAATTAACTTTTGAAATAGATTTCCAGGGTGATGATGTTGAAAGCCCGTTTGCGGAATCGCTGCCCGCTGAACTTACATAATAATCAGCTGCACGGACAGCCATCGTTAACGTGCATAGGAATACCACTAATACCTTTCTCATAGAAGACTTTTAAAAGGTTGTTATATTGACGAAAAGGTTTAAATGTTTGACGAACATTATTTAATAAACGATGAATAACTTAATTTCTTATGTTGTTAAGTTTTTTTAAGGCTTTTTAACAAAATTCCGCATCCCCCACGACCTGCTCATCGACCTCTCCCCAACCCCTCCCCCGGGGTGGGAGGGGCTTGAAAACCAATTGTTTAGGTTTTTTTGCAGATTCGTGGAAGTTTTGGGTTTAAGTCCCCCTCTCACACCGGGAGAGGGGACCGAGCGTTAAAAAATTGCCCAGTGGGCAATTTTAGCGAAGGGGCCAGCCTGCAGGGTTGGCATGTGGTGGGGGATAAAGGGGGTGAGGTGCGGACGGGTATTAATTTATATAAGCACCATTAAAAGACATATTAATGTCCAGGACCTCTCCCCAACCCCTCCCCCGGGGTGGGAGGGGCTTGAAAACCAATTGTTTAGGCTTTTTTGCAGATTCGTGGAAGTTTTGGGTTTAAGTCCCCCTTACACCGGGAGAGGGGACCGAGCGTTAAAAAATTGCCCAGTGGGCAATTTTAGCGAAGGGGCCAGCCTGCAGGGTTGGCATGTGGTGGGGGATAAAGGGGGTGAGGTGCGGAAGAGGCGGAAGAATGAAAATTTTATTTAGTAACTACAAGCTTTTGAGTGAAAAGTGTCAGTGAACCTGTGCCCATTTGTACAATATAGATTCCCTGATTGAAATTCAAGGGGATTTGAAATTGTCTGATTCCGGGAGCAACTTTATCATGGAACACAATTTTACCTGCAAGGGTTACAATTTTAATGAAGTCAGGAATAAACGACTGCTCCTCAATCATGATATTTGCAAATATCCTTGCGGGATTCGGAAAAATTTTGACAATCTGCTGGTCATAACCTGAAGGATTTCTGTTAAATCCGAAGATTCTGAATTCAGCAATATAATTCCAGGTATCAAGTGCATTACCCCGGCCAATGAGCTTAACAAAACGGAATTCTATTCCGGTTTTAGAAGGGGGGAAATCAAAAACCTGCAGATTGCCTGAGAAAGCACACGATTTTGACTTGGTAAGTATAGGTTCCCAGTTTTCTTTATCTTCCGATCCAAGGATATCAAAATAGGCTTCCTTATTTTGTCCGGGCTGGAATGCCAGTTTAAGATGTTGAATATTAACGGGCTCTTTAAGTTCGAGAATTATCCATTGTTCATCTCCATTCGCTGACCAGATTGTACCTATATCTCCGTCAATTACATTATAGGAATAGTTTGGAGTCTGGAATCCGCTGGCCTCAACTTTTACAATCTCAACTGCTTTTAATTCGGTTTTGTAGGGAAGTATTTCGACCGGAATTACTTTTGATTGTGTTGTTTTTCCATCGCTGACTTTTAAAGTAAATTCAACTTTTTGAGTTGTCTCAACAATTGGGTTGAGAAATCTGATTATGGCTCCGGTTGAGGAGGAAACAGGTATGTTATTTGGGACAACCCAGGTAAATGTAAGTTTATCATTGTTCAGATCATAACTGCCTGTTGCATTCATAACAGCTTCAAAACCTGAATAGACGGAAGTCTGGTAATTTACCAGAACAACCGGAGGAATATTGGGAGGCTCTGCAGGTGGAGGTACAATGACCGGCGGTGGTGTTACTGCATTTACCCTGTTTGTTACTGTTTGTGGGCTTAATGTGGTAGCCTGTCCGCCTGCAGGAGTTTGCAGAGGATTCCCTGAAGGCCTGGTGTATGCTATTGTAACCATGTTGCCATATACTATTGGACTCGCAAGAGTTAACAGAACTTTTGTTCCCGAAACAGAGACAGAATTAACAGTTCCTGCTGCAGAATTCACCTGAACTGAAAAGGCTGTTGCGGTGGGTACTATATTGGCAAGGGAAAGGTTATAAGTCATTACAATTACTGAGGGTGCTGCATTTTCAACCGTCGAGCTGACATAGGCAGGAGCCGGAGGAGGAGGAGGAGCATTCACTCTGTTTGTGACACTCTGGGCGCCGATTGAAGCAGCCTTGCCGCCGGCAGGGGTCTGTAATGGATTTGCTGAAGGTGCCGTATAAGCTACTGTGACCGTATTGCCAAATGCAACAGGACCTGACAGGGTTAAAGAAACTTTGGTGCCCGAGACCGAGACCGAATTAACGGTTCTTGCAGCAGAATTCACCTGAACTGAAAAGGCAGATGTGGCTGGAACTATATTGGCAAGAGAAAGGTTATAAGTCATTACAATTACTGAGGGTGCTGCATTTTCAACCGTCGAGCTGACATAGACAGGAGCCGGTGGAGGAGGAGGAGCAATTAGCCTGTTTGTGACACTCTGGGCGCCGATTGAAGCAGCCTTGCCACCGGCAGGGGTCTGTAATGGATTTGCTGAAGGTGCAGTATAAGCTACTGTGACCGTATTGCCAAATGCAACCGGACCTGACAGGGTTAAAGAGACTTTGGTGCCCGATACCGAGACCGAATTAACGGTTCTTGCAGCAGAATTCACCTGAACTGAAAAGGCAGATGTGGCTGGAACTATATTGGCAAGAGAAAGGTTATAAGTCATTACAATTACTGAGGGTGCTGCATTTTCAACCGTCGAGCTGACATAGACAGGAGCCGGTGGAGGAGGAGGAGCAATTAGCCTGTTTGTGACACTCTGGGCGCCGATTGAAGCAGCCTTGCCACCGGCAGGAGTCTGTAAAGGATTTGCTGAAGGTGCAGTATAAGCTACTGTGACCGTATTGCCAAATGCAACAGGACCTGACAGGGTTAAAGAGACTTTGGTGCCCGAGACCGAGACCGAATTAACGGTTCTTGCAGCAGAATTCACCTGAACTGAAAAGGCAGATGTGGCTGGAACTATATTGGCAAGAGAAAGGTTATAAGTCATTACAATCACTGAAGGAGCTGCATTTTCAACCGTCGAGCTGACATAGACAGGAGCCGGTGGAGGAGGAGGAGCAATTAGCCTGTTTGTGACACTCTGGGCGCCGATTGAAGCAGCCTTGCCGCCGGCAGGAGTCTGTAATGGATTTGTTGAAGGCGCCGTATAAGCTACTGAAATCGTATTGCCATATGCAACAGGACCTGACAGGGTCAGAGAGACTTTGGTGCCTGAGACCGAGACCGAATTAACGGTTCTTGCAGCAGAATTCACCTGAACTGAAAAAGCAGATGTGGCTGGAACTATATTGGCAAGAGAAAGGTTATAAATCATTACAATAACTGAAGGAGCTGCATTTTCAACTGACGAGCTGACATAAGAAGGAGCAGGTGGCGGAGGCGGGGCAGCACTCACGCTGTTAGTGACACTCTGGGCGCTGAGTGAAGAAGCCTTGCCGCCGGCAGGAGTCTGCAAAGGATTTGTTGAAGGCGCATTATAAGCTACTGTGACCGTATTGCCAAATGCAACAGGACCTGAAAGGGTTAAAGTGACTTTGGTGCCCGAGACCGAGACCGAATTAACGGTCCTTGCAGCAGAATTCACCTGAACTGAAAAAGCAGATGCGGCTGGAACTATATTGGCCAGAGGAAGGTTATAAGTCATTTCAACCAGCGTAGGAGTGGTATTTTTAACTTCAGAGCTGACAAATACCGGAGTGGCCGGAGGTTCAGACGGGTTGGGATCCACCATCAATACGGCCGAGCTATAGGGAAGCAATGTGATCGTTCCGGAATATTTTCTACTCTTAACATCAATATAACTGGCATCGAGTGTAACTACCTTGTTAGAATTCGATGCGTTGTACTCAAACCTGATTTTATTGACATCGGTTAAAGAGATGGGAGAAATTGATGAATTCTTATCCTGGCCGGAATAAGATTGCCAGTTTGTAAGGGAACGATTAATTGAGACACTGTACCACCCGGCGTCCCAGGTCCTGGCAACGCTGCTGTTATTGATAGGTTTTGCATAGCAATTATAGTCAGCAGTACCAAAACTGGATATGTCATTCTTGATAGTTGAAAAAGCAATTAACAATTGTGATCCCGTTCTGGCGAAAAGAATATTGTTATTCATTGTCACATTTCTGATAGGGTCGTCGGGACCATATTTGTCATGGACAAATAATAATTGACTGCCAATGTTGGTATCATTGCTGCCATTGTCAAAAAGCGTATTGTTGCTGATCAATAATTTTTGGGAATTATGGACGTAAATACCGGAGACGGAACAATGACCAACAGTATTATTTGAGATGGTCATATCTTCTATACCCCCATCTAAATAAATTCCATGTGCAAAGGCTTCATTGTCAGGCATTCCTTCACCATAGCCTTTTCCATTTAATACTATATTGTTCGTAATTTTCTGCCCTTTCAGGGGGGTACCGGTACCTATATAAGTATATATTCCTCCTCCGTCATTTTTGACGAGATTGAACCCGTTTACCAGATTGAAAGAAATATTGGTATTGATCCCTCCAAACTGAATCCCCACATATCCACTGTTTTCAACCGAGTTATACTGAACAAGACAATTATCCCCAAAAGCACAAACTCCGATATAATTGGTGTCTCCATTTCCACCCATTCCCGTAATTAAACCGGTATTTTTGATAGTATTATTTGAAATCACGGCATTGTCATGGTCTCCGTAAAGTTTTATTCCGGCATTATTACTATTGGTAATTGTATTACCATTTATTTTGCAGGTAAGCGAAGAACCATTCCATGGGCCGTAAATTGCTGTATTACCGGTAAAATTTATACTGCAGTTCTGAATAGTTGTATTGCCCGAATTATTTATCTGGATTGCATAAGTATTCGCCCCTTCAAAGTTGATATTATCAAAAGTTATGTAGTTTTTGTCGAGAAGGGGAGCCAGCTGATCAACCGTGCTGACCCTTACAGAATAGTTATCGGGATTTGCAGTACCGAAATACATGTAAAATGTTGATCCTTCATAACACCATTCGCCCAGCAGATCAAGTGTTTGAATATCGTTCTGAATGAAGTATCCGAAACCATCACGGCTTTCATAATAGGAGGCGACTGAATGGGTTAATCTGGTTCCACTGTGTGCCGTTATTTTATTTCTGTCCCATACATAAGAATTTTTCCTGATCACCACTTCAGCCCCGGTCCAGTCGGGAGAGGATGGAAGTGCAGCATCTGTGATGGAGGTGTTTGTTGTATGAGAATCGATCGAAAGGAACCCGGTATTCGGCCATCTTCCTATTGGAGTATTGACCCCGTTCACAGTAACCATGTTTGGCATTGACTGGCATGTGATTACCTTTGAATAAATGCCATTACCATGGTTATTCCATCCGGAAATTGTTGTGAAACCTGTTATTACCGGATCTTCTCCTGTACCATAAGCGCTGAATGTGATTGGATTACCGGAAGCGCCTGACCTTGATATCTGAAGCGACCCGTAAAAGCGATCACCTTTATTGAATAATATCCTGTCGCCAGGGTTTAATCCGGAAAAAACAGAATTGACCTTTGAGATTGATTTCCAGGGAGTTGACGATGAAAGTCCGTTTGCGGAATCGTTACCTGATGAGCTTACATAGTAGTCAGTTGCATAGGTTACAACACTGACCATACATAAAAACAACATCAGGGCTTTTCTCATAGAGGTTTTTTAAATAACTATTGACGAATGGAAATCAATAATTGATAAACGATACAAATTAAACGATAAAATCATTATAATCTTACTCGGGAAAGGAAATATTTCGAATTATTCGTAAATTGAATTTGAGGATCATGGATTGCCTTGATGAAACCACAGGCAGATTAGAGCAAACTATGTTTTAGTAAGCTGTTAATCTGGCAGAATAAGCCTCATTTGGGAAGTTAATCAAAATAATAAAAATGGGATCAGAATAATCTGATAATATATCAAACTAAATACTTCGCCCAGAATGTCGCTATAATGAATTTTTTCAAACCCTGGTTTATCAGTTTCCGGAAGCGAGATAATCCCTATTTCAAGTGATTTGTCGAGAATACTTTTATAGGTCATCCAGGTTCGGCGCGAATGAATTCCTAATGTAATAATATTTATGCTTTTTGCGCCTCCATTATAAGAATTAAACCATTTATGGAAAGTAAGTGCGCTCGTCAAAGTTCTGTTGAATTCAGTTCTTTTGCCCTTGACAGCAATAACGGAGGAAGAATCGATGCCGGTGCTGATAAGTCTATTCCTCGCCAATTCTGCATGCGACTCGTAATCATTTACAATAATGTTATCACCTCCAAGTTTGCCAATATCATAAACGGAATTAAACTGATATGGAATAAATATTTTATTGTCGATGATAATTTCTTTTACGAATAGATCGCGTACACCACCTTCATCCATATAATCATCATCAAACTGAACCATCAGAGAGTCAATATCTTTCAATTGTCCATTCCAGTTTACTGCATATTTTCTTCGTTTCTGATCTGCCGTGAAATCAGCTATCAATGAGTCGTTTACATAAAAGTTAAAATGTGAGCAATACTTTTCGCTCATTTTGCTATGTGCCAGTATTTCAATCAAATGATGTTGATTTTTTTCTTTTCTCATGGATCCCGGATCCGGATAGAAAATAAGAAATCCATTCATTCCGAGAGTGAAAAAATCCAGATCCGGAGATTTAAGTCCATTTGTAACAATAAGCCTGTAGTCATTATTTTTAAACTCATCGCTGGCAACTTTAATTCCGAAGTCAGGAAGCCAGCCTTCTACAATTAAAATATCTGCTTCTTTAGCTTCATTTTTTGAGAGAAAATCAGCTATTTTTTCCTGCCCGATATACACAAAACCGCAAGCAGCGATTGCTGTAATTAAAACTAGAATTGCAGCTATCCAAACTTTTCTTTTGTTCTTAATTTTCATCTTTCTTTGGCCAGGATCCGTTACTGTTATACTTTTTCTTCAACTCCCAATTCTAATTTAGAACTATTCCTGCATAATGGAAACTTTAAAAACCAATGTTAATTAATGTTATTATATTGTTAATCAAAATAACAGAAAAGCTGATTTCTTTTTCCTTAATTTGCCCCAATAAAAGTATTAAAATTTGCAATATACCTTAATTAGTGCCGTTTCAGACATTGGCCAGGCATTGTAATTTTAATCTATAAGAAAGAATCGTATCGGTCTGCAATTGTGACTGACGTGGCGAAGCTGTAAATATCCGGGAAGCATGTCAGCCGAAATGTTCCAATACGATTGAGAGATATCTAGTTCAATGACTGATTATATTTCAAGGTTACGAGATCTTGTCAGGGACTTTTTTCTTAAGGGCCAGGAACGTAGCATTGAGGCCAAGAGGAATATTATGGCTTCTTTCCTGATAAAGGGTTGTCAGTATCGCAATAAGCTTTGTCCTGGTACCTCTGGCTCTGAATTATGTTAATCCGTTCCAGTATGGCATCTGGCTTACCTTAAGTTCAATGGTGGCCTGGATCGCATTCTTTGATATCGGGTTCACGCAAGGACTAAGGAACAAGTTTGCACAGGCAAAAGCCAAAGGTGATTTAAAACTGGCGAGAATCTATGTAAGTACTACTTATTTTTATATTGGAATCATTTTTATAATTATCTGGGTCATTTTGCTGATGGCCAATCAGTTTGTCAGCTGGACAAAACTTTTGAATATTCCTCCGGAATCAAGAAAAGGAAGTAAGCACATTAGCCATAATAATCTTGTCTTACTTCAGCTTTCAGTTTGTATTCAGGATAATCAACACGATCCTGATAGCCGATCAAAAACCAGCTAAAGCTTCATTTCTTGATATGTCGGGCCAGCTTATATCCTTAATTTTAATTTTTATACTTACAAAAGTTACAAAGGGTTCTCTGGTATATCTTGGAATAGCTTTCAGTATTGCACCCACCCTTGTTCTTGTTTTAGCTAATGTTATCCTGTTTAAAACTCAGTATAAAGAATTTGCGCCAACAATAAAACTGGCCCGGAAAGAATATGCTAAAGACATCATGACCCTGGGCATAAAATTTTTTGTGCTTCAGATTGCAAGTATTGTTCAATATCAGACAGCATCTTTCCTCATTGCTCATTATTTCGATACTACCCAGGTAACATCCTATAATATTGCTTATAAATATTTTGCCACTCTACAAATGGTTTTTATGATAGCTCTTTCACCTTTATGGAGTGGAGCAACAGATGCCTATAATTCGGGTGATAACGAATGGATAAAGAAGGTTGTTAAAAAGTACCTTAAGTTTTTAATCCCTTTTCTTTTCTTCGGAGCTATTATGCTTGTCTTCTCAAAACAGGTATATGACCTTTGGCTTGGAGAAAAAGTAGTAGATATAAAGTTCAATATTTCATTACTATGTTACATTTTCTTTTCAACAGGTATGTTTGCCAGCATCTTTGTTGCTGTAATTAATGGGATCGGGGCATTAAAGATCCAGTTTATTTCATCAATTTTGACCTCAGTGTTGTATCTGTTAATATCAATGATGTTAATTCAAAGATTCAAACTTGGAGTTGAATCAATTTTGGTAGCTTCTGTCATTGCTAATATTTACGGTTTTATTATCGCCCCAATTCAATATTACCAGATATTTATCAAAAAGTCACATTCGCGAGTGTGGTATGCATAGATTGATGGGCATGAACAAAGTGGCTATTTATGGCGGTCTTGGCAACCAAATGTTTCAATATGCATTGTGTGTGGCACTTAACAGGAAAGGGATAAAATCCAGAATTTCATTTTCAAACTTCTTATATAGCTTTCACCACTCAGGATTTGGTTTATGTAAAGCTTTTAAAATTAAGTTACCCTTCCCCTGGAATCTTCTGAACTACTTCATGCTGAATTTTGAATTTATTTATAAAACCAAACCTGCCGGATTTTTCCTGAAGCGTTTAATACCCTTTTACCATAAACACAGGAATGTGGAATATAGAGAGAAAAACGAATTCGAATTTGACGAGGGTGTTTTTAGTCAGCGTTCTTCTTTATTAATTGGCATCTGGCAGGTGGAATCATATTTTAAAGATATTAAAGAATTAATACTTAAGGAGTTCTCATTTAAAGTACCATCAGATAAGAATAACAATGAACTAATTGATAAAATTAAAAGATCAGATTCAGTTAGCATCCATATTAGGAGAGGAGATTATCTGAACGATCATTGGGGAAAAATACTTGGAGTCATTAAAGATGCTACTTATTATTACAATGCAATCGACTATATTACTAAAAAGGTTGCCAACCCCAACTATTTTGTTTTTTCAGATGATAATCAATGGGTTAAGGAGAATCTGAGATTAAAGAACTGTACTTATGTGGATTTTAATTCAGGGAAGAATAGCTACATAGACATGTACTTAATGAGTCTGTGCAAGTACAATATAATTGCTAACAGCACCTTCAGCTGGTGGGCCGCATGGCTTAATAAAAATGAAAAAAAAATAGTCCTTATTCCCGAGCGTTGGATTAATGGGAAAAACTGTGAAGGAATCTATCCGGAGTCGTGGATTAAAATCAAAGTGGATTAACCCGTGATAAAAGTCGTACAAGTTCAGAGTTCTTCCACATCGGCAGGTGGAGCTGCGCTTAAGCTGCATGATGCTTTACTTGATGCGGACATAGATTCAACTGTTTTAACATTGCATCCGGATGTTAATGATACGGATAAAATTCATCCGGCGGGGAAATTTCCGGAACTTCTTTACAAGCTGGATGATAAACTACATCTTTTTATTACGCGGAACTGTATTAAGGAGTTCGGTCTGTTTTCCTATCCTTTAATAGGTACTGATATCTCGAAAATAAAGCTTATCCGAGAGGCTGATATAATTTACATTCACTGGGTGCAGGGTGGCTTCCTGACTCTTGCAGGTTACCGGAAATTGGCAAAATTAGGGAAACCGGTAATAATTTTTATGCATGACATGTGGACCATTACCGGTGGTTGCCATTATAGCTTTTTATGTGAAAAATATAAATCCCATTGCTATGACTGTCAGGTATTTCCGAAGCACAAAGATCGTGACCTGTCTTATATTGAATTTAACAAAAAATTAAAATTGTATTCAGGGTTTGAGAATTTTTACTTTGTTTCACCGAGCCGATGGCTGTATAAATGTGCAGAGGAATCTTTCCTGTTAAAGTCGAGGCCTCTTTTTCATATTCCAAATATTACAGATATTCAGATTTTTAAACCTTTTGATAAAAAGGTTGCGAAAAGTATATTTCAAATTAATGAGGAAAATTATACTATTGCATTCGGAGCGGTATCTGTTGACAGCCCTTATAAAGGTTGGGAGTACCTTAAAAAGGCACTTGATATTTTAAAGAATATTTCATTTTCAAAAAAGATTTCAATTTTGATATTTGGTAAGGGATTTAATAGCCAGATCGCAAGGGAAATTCCATTTGAAACAAAGTTCACGGGGTTTCTGAGAGATAAATATTCTTTAGCCATGGTTTATAACGCTGCAGATGTGTTTGTTACTCCTTCTCTTGCCGACAATTTACCTACTACTGTTTTGGAGAGCCAGGCATGTGGTGTAGCCGTAGTGGGGTTTGATACAGGAGGGATCCCTGAAATGATAAATCATAAAAAGAACGGGTATATTGCAAAATACCGGGATGCCGAAGACCTTGCCACGGGTATTAAGTATTGTCTGGAGAATAAAGTAAGAGGTCAGCTTCTGCCGGAGTTTGATAAGAAGTTAATTGTGGCCAAACACATTAGCCTGATAAATAGTTTGAAACAGGCCGGAAATTATTGATCCTGGATGAAATTTATTGCAGAAAATCAGTTAGAAGAGGAGCAAGACAGCGAAAATTTACTTTCGTTGAATTTATTCTGGTTAGGATTTATGATCTATATCCTAAGCTATGCTTACTCTTCGACTGGTAGGATGAGTCAGATCTTACTAAATGTTTTGCAGATCCTCGGATTATTACTTTTATTACCTTCAGCAGTTTCCCTGATACATCTGAAAATTGAAAATGGTTATCTGAGGGTTATTTTTATTTTATATATTTTTTGGTCAGCAACAGTTATATTAAGAGGCATAAAGCTCGATTATGATTCTATGAAACAGATGCTCTTTAACCCTCGTGTCGGGGTATTGAGTTATCTTGTACCAATGGTCCTTTTGTTCCCCAGGAAGCTCTCATATTACAGAAAAATATTTCAGGTTATTTTTTTACTTGGCATCTTTTTCCTTATTTTTTCCCTGTTATCCATCAGGGATTTGCTTGTTCCTTACAATAATATTCTTAGCCAGGGAATAATTGAAAGATTATCCCAACAACTAAGTCTTCCGGCAGGACTACTGTTATTTACATTTATTTATCATTCGAAATCGCGGAACCTTCTTTCATTGTTTATACTTATTCTGACATTTTTGCTTGCGGTCTTAAGAGCACGCCGTGGTTTAATTTTTATTTCTTTCAGTATCCTGTTTTTTTCATTTCTTATCTACCAGTACGCAAATAAAGCAAGAGTTATAAATATAGTATTATCGGTATTCCTTGTATTGCTGGTTACATATGCCACCGTTAAAGTTTATGAAAAGAACAGAAAGGATACTTTTGGTCTTATTACCGAAAGAATCAGTCAGAATACAAGAACGGAAGTTGAACAGTACTTTGTGAAGGATTTTAAGATTAAGGATTGGATCGTCGGTAGGGGGATGAATGGTCTGTACTTTTGTCCGGGAGTGAATGACGGAGAAACTATTTCAGTTTACCGAAGAGTAATCGAAACCGGTTATCTGCAGATTATCCTGAACGGAGGCTTAATTAGTCTTGGTTTGTTACTGCTTATCATAATTCCTGCAATATTTAAAAGTCTGTTCCATTCAAAAAACCTGCTTTCAAAAGCTGCAGGTGTGTGGCTGATTTTATATCTCATTTATGCCTACCCCGGCGCACCTTCAATATTTACATTAAATTATATCCTGGTCTGGATATCAATAGGAATAAGTTACTCATCAGAAATACGGAGCCTCACTGACAGAGAAGTACTTAAAAAAGTTAATCCTGACCTCTGCATATAAAATTCTAAAACAGGTATAATCGATTAGAATTTCTGTTCGTAAAAGCATAAATCACCCCGCTAAAGAATATGTGAACACGATAATGAAATACCCAAGAATTTTGATATTTGGCCAACCATTCAATAACTTTTCCGGGGGCGGTATAACACTTACAAACCTGTTCAAGGGGTGGCAGAAGGATAAAATTGCTGTTACTTTCCTTGGACATGGACTTTTAAATGTTACAACTGATGTTTGCGACACCTACTATCAGCTCGGAGAGGAAGAACATAAATGGATTTTCCCGTTTAATGTCATTCAACGGAAATTCACCTCCGGAATTAAGATATTTGATCCGGGAAAAGTGGATCCTGTTAATTCCATTCAGAAAGGTATAAGATACAGGCTTGTAAACCGTTACTTTTACCCGGTATTGCGCCGGATTGGTGTCTTTCATTTTGCATCATCAATTTCAGTGTCAACAAAGCTTAAAAAATGGCTGGATGAGTTTTGTCCGGAAGTTTTGTATTTGCAGGTTTCCACCCGGGAGGAGATACTTTTTGCAGAAGAATTGATTGACCTCCTAAAAATTCCATGCGTAATCCATATGATGGATGATTGGCCATCAACAATAAGCAATACAGGGTTGTTCAGGAACTACTGGAAAAAGAGAATTGACCGGGAATTCAAGCAGTTATTAAACCATGTGAATGTATACATGAGTATCAGCGATGCAATGTCGGCCGAGTACCTGAGAAGATACAAAAAAAGCTTTATACCTTTTCATAATCCTATTGATACGGAAACCTGGCTTGCATATACAAAAACTGATTTTAGATTGAACAGGGAAGATATTAAAATTCTTTATTCCGGAAGGATCGGGATCGGAATTACAGAATCATTGCTTGAAGTTGCAATGGCCATCGAATCAATTAATAAAGACGGATTTAATGTTAAGCTGCACATTCAGACTCCTTCAAAAGAGCCAGTATTTCTGACACAACTTCGGAAATTTAAATCGGTGATTATTAGTCCCTTTGCAAAGCTGGAACAACTGCCCGAAATATTTTCCAAAGCTGACATCCTGGTATTGGCAAATGACTTTAGTAAAGAGAGTATTGATTACTTAAGGCTTTCAATGCCTACCAAAGTGTCGGAATATATGATCTCCGGGACTCCTGTTTTAGTTTATTCTCCAGGGGAGACCGCTGTATCTGAATTCTTCATTAGTAATGGATGCGGTATTTGCGTAACGAATCAGGACCACGATGAATTATCAGGTGCGATTCAGACTCTTATAAGTGATGAACAATTCAGAAAAAAAATAAGCATCAAAGCAGTGGCTTATGCAAAAGAAAAATTTGATTCTTTAAAAGTGCGGGGTGAATTTCAGAGTCTGGTAACAAGCTTAACGAATACCGAAAATTATGTTCGCTGACTTAATCTTTGAATAACACACTGTTCCAGTGTAAATTTCACCTCTAGCAGGTATTTAACCTCGCGAGAGGAAAAATGAGCAGGTTGGATAACGAAGTATTGAATATAAAAATTGGGATGGGAAATCAGGGCTTTCATAATAATAACGTTGAAAAACCTCTTGTAAAAATTTTTTGGACCGGTGGTTATGATTCCACTTTTCGTATGGTTCAACTTTCAAGGAGTGATTTAACCATACAACCCTATTATCTGTGCGACGATCAACGGTGTTCTGAAAAGAATGAACTGAAAGCAATCACAACTATTACCGCTGATATTGAAAAACATCCGGAAACAAAATGTACTATACTACCATTATTAAAGTTCAGGATTGATGCTTTTAAGCCGGACAAATCAATATGTGAAGCTTATCGGAGGTTACATAAATTAACATCTATCGGACCTCAATACCAATGGTTGGCCGAATTCGCAAAAACAAACCAGGGAATTGAACTTTGCCTTGAAAAAGCCGGGAATGGAAGAGCTTATAATTGTATCAGGAATTATGGCGCTATAAAAAGAATGAAAGAAGGAGATCTTTTATATGGTGTCATAGACCCTGAACAATCAAATGAGGATTTAATCAGGATTTTTGGAAATTTCCACCTTCCGCTTCCGTTATTTGAAACCACCAAGTTAGAAATGAGGGAAGAATACATTGGAATGGGGTTTGGTGAAACCATGTACAGGACATGGTTCTGTCACACCCCGGTCAAAAATGAACCTTGCGGGGTATGTAATCCCTGTAAAGCCGTTGTTGAAGAAGGATTGGCATTTAGAATTTCATCTGCAGGAATGAAGAGATATAGAACTGAAATGAAATTTGGAAACTACTTCTGGTTTAAATTTCTTAAGAAAATCAGGCACAGGCTAGTCAGGTATTAGTTGAAATCAATGTGATAACATCACTTGAGGATAGGCCTGAGTTTTAAATAGAAAAAGATTCCAAGTAACTAATGGAATTAATAAATACTCCATCCACATTATATTTTAATTACTTCCATGAATTTCCCAACCGGGGGGGCAGGAGCAACATACCTTAATCTTTTTTGCCGGGGATTAATACTAAACAGATATTCTATCAGGGTTCTGCTGTCTTAAGGGACATGCCTTTGGAGACTACATTTACAAGGGACCAAGGAATAATATTACAGCAGAGGGGGTTCCTTATACCTATCTTGGTTTTAAACAGCGGCCAGTCAATAAATTTCTTAAGATCTGCGAAGAATTAGTAAGCTTATGCCGGTTGATTGTTTTTCTTTTTTCCCTGATAGGGAAAAGCAAATCTGTACAAATTTTGGTCTATAACAGCGACCTGCTTTACAATATTCCCATCCACACATTTTCAAAAGTATTCCGAATAAAGATCATAAAATTTGTAGCCGAGTATATTGATAAATCCGAGTTCGGCAATTCATTTTTCGGCAGGATCAAAAAGTATGGTTACTTCCTTAACTTCAAATATTTAAATAAAATATCCTGGAAGCTTATAGTATTTAGTAATTATTTAAGAGATTTATACATCAGGATGGGTTATAATGAATGTAATATTATTGTTCAGCCTAATCTGACTGATTTTGACAACTGGGGATCCGAAACCCCGGAGGTGAAGTACACCCTGGGATATAGCGGCGCTCCCTACTTAAAAGATGGATTGTATGATATGTTCAGGGCAATTAGTTTACTTAGGAGGGAAAAAAATATTAATCTGACTTTACTGGTAATCGGTGATGCTGTTTTTGGTGAAAGTTTAATACCCGGATTAAAAGCCGAATGTAAGAAACTTGGAATTTCAGACTGTGTAGTTTTTACAGGTCTGGTTGAGTCACCAATAGTTAAAAAGTATTTGTCAGAATGCGAGATCCTAACCATAACACGCCCTTCAACTGTCCAGACCAAAGCAGGCTTCCCCACTAAATTAGGCGAGTACTTTGCAACAAAGAAACCAGTGCTGGCAACTAATTTTGGAGATATGGAGATGTATTTTACCGATGGGCTCGACATAATTCTGGCAGAATGTGGAAACCCGATATCAATTTCTCAAAAAATAAGGTGGATGCTTGAGAATACTAATGAACTGGCGTCAATATCAGAACAGGGTTACAGAAAGGCCCGGCAGTTATTGGAATATAAAAGTTCCATAAAGAGAATTATTAATTTACTTGATTGCAAATAGTATTTAAATTATCCGGGTTTCATCCATTTAGAAACATCTGACCTGAATGAAAAAGCTTCTTATACTCACAGATGAGCAATCAGAGTTCCTTGTATCCAAAGCTGATTTTAAGGATTACACGTCAATGGATGTCGGGAAAATAAAAAACTATTTCATCACCAGGGATTATGAAGTAACTGTTTGCAGGTTTAGCGAACTCGACCTTGACAACAATTATAGCGGCGTTTACATATTATATCAATCCTCTGAAGCGCCCGGGGCATTCTATAAACGATATATTGAGAATTTGATTTATTACCTTGAAAAACAAGGAGCTATCGCACTACCAAAATATGAGTTTTTAAAAGCTCATCATGATAAAATTTCTATGGAATTTTTAAGATCAGGATTCACAGATAAGGCGTTGAAATCGTTGCAAAGCCGGTGTTATGGTTCCTGGGTAGATGCGAAAAACTATAATTCCCACTTTCCTGTAGTAATAAAAGCAACATCAAGTTCAGGTGGAGCAGCAGTTTTTCTGGCAAGGAACAAAACTGAATATTATCATTTTATCAAGAGGGCAGGTAAGGTTATAATAGCCCGGAACCCTGGGAATTTATTCATCAACTATCTTAAAAAGACCACCAAGAAAATAATTAAATACTTTGATCCATCAAAAAGGAAATATTACTGGAGTTATAATACAACGCCTGATAGCACTCCTCTTGTTGTTCAGACTTTTGTTGAAGGTTTGAGTGGCGATTACAAGGTATTGATATTCGGAAGGAAATTTTATATGTTATACAGAAAAAACCGGGATAACGACTTCAGGGCAAGCGGGAGTGGCAGGTTACAGGAAGTCCCGGAAAAAGAACACGAAGGACTTTTAAACTTTGCCTGGAAGATTACTGCCGAGATAGATTTTCCAATACTGGGAATTGACATAGGATTTGATGGAAAGGAATACCATCTGATTGAGTTCCAAATGATTGATATAGGGACTTCTGCACTTCAGAGATCAAAGTTCTGGCATGAGTTTCATGAAGGCAAGTGGTTCAGGTATGACGGAAAATCAGATCTGGAAGAAGAGTTTTCGAGGGCTATTAACGAATATATTAACAGGACTGGTAACACAGAAATGAAAATTGGTACTTAACGGGTTTCAGTTATGCAGTCCGGGAATAAGGAATTTATAATAAAATGCCTGTAACTAAACAACTATCTTAAATCAGAGATAATTATATTCCTGAAGTACCTTTCTGAAAGTCGGATTCGACAGATAGCCGCCATACATCAAATCATTGCTGTTAATTCCATAATCAGAATTTCCTTCGATAAGTATGGGTCCCGATTCTCCGATAGCCACATCCCAGCCAACAAGACGCAATTCGGGCAACAGACCCGCAGTATTCAGCACCAATTCTTTGGCTTCATTGAAAAAGGGTACCTTCAGATCTTCAAAAATAGTTTTCGTTACCGGATGGCTTGTAAGCACCTTAACCCCGCTGATCTTTATTTTAGAATAACCAGACTTCTTCAGCCTTCCGGACTTGAGGTCGATTCCAACACCGCATCCCCCTGCAATATTATTATCAACATGGCTGTTATTTGTACTCATTTTTAAAAAAGCTGATATAATGTCGACTTTCCCATCTTTATCAATGAAGGAATCAAACCGGATCGTATTTAAGGAAGAGGGATTGAGCTTATTTAATTCAGGGTGTTGCTTAACGGTTTCCTGGAATAAATATTCTGATTTTATCACTTCAGAAAAAACCTCGCCGATCACCTCCGGATTGGCTTTTATCTGGTGCAGATAAAGCTTATAAATGTTTCTCCCGCTTGCGCTCGAATATGTTTTTTTTATGAATATTGAATCAGACAAAGGATTTTGTTTAAATATTTCATCCAGCAGAGCTGTAAAATCCAGGATATTATTTATTTCAATTCTTTTTTTTCCAGCTATAAAAATATTCCTGTGATTATACATAAGAATTTTTGGCAAACTTATGTCGGACTGACTGTAGAATAAGTTGAAATACAATTTATTGTCAAGCACTTCCTTTACTTTTTGATCATTGAAAGAAGGGGTGATTTTCTTTATCAATCTGTTGGGCAAATAGTTTTTAATATTAGTGGTTCCCTTTTTAAACAGGTACCTGCTGAAATAATGAGTGGGCAACTCCTTATAATGGAAAGACAGATAGAACAATTCGTAAATTATTCGCGTCACCGGTTTTCTGTCCGGATCCTTTAGAATCTCGTTTAATTGTTGAAGCTTGGTACGTTTGAATATTTCAGGCATACTTATTATGTTTTAAAATTATAGTGAATCGCCAAAATAATAACTTTTATTAAACCTTCCGAATATAATAGATGAAATCAGTAATAATGCTTATCGGAGGTGACCTGGCTCCAACCCGGTCGAATTATTTAAATTTTGAAAAAGGGGATATTAAATCACTGGTAGACGAGAAATTGCTGGATATGATCTTATCTGTTGATTTCAGGATTTTCAATCTGGAAACTCCCCTGACTGATACAGCAAAGCCTATCTTAAAGGATGGACCCAACCTGATTGCTCCGGTGCGCACTATAAATGGCATTAAAGCGTTTAGTCCTGTTATTCTTGGTCTGGCAAATAATCACATTCTTGATCAGGATGAGCAGGGATTGAACCAAACCTTTGGTCTGCTGGAGGAACACAAAATATTGAATGTCGGAGCAGGAACTGATCTTGAGGATGCCTCAAAACCCCTCATAATTGAGAAAAATGGGCATAAAATCGGAATTTACGCATGTGCGGAAAATGAATTTTCAATCGCGGGAAAAAGCAGGGGAGGAGCAAATCCCTTTGACCCGCTTGAAAGTCTCGACCATATTTCCAAACTTAAAGAGCAATGCAGTTTTGTTTTAGTTTTACATCACGGCGGTAAGGAACATTACCGGTATCCGTCCCCAGACCTTCAGAAAGTGTGCAGGAAAATGGCCGAAAAAGGAGCTGATCTGATTGTTTGTCAGCACAGTCACTGTATTGGTGCACTTGAAAAATATGGTGAGAGTGTTATCGTTTATGGACAAGGTAATTTTATATTTGATCGTCAGGATAATGAATTTTGGAATACCGGTTTAATTTTAAAAGTTACATTAAATGACAGCATGTCTGTTGATTTTGTCCCGATTTGTAAAAATGGAAATGGTGTAAAACTCCCTCCTTCAGATTGCGGTGATTCAATTTTATCAGATTTCTATAACCGATCAAGGCAGATATCTGTTTCAGGTTTTATTGAGTCTGAATTTGAGAAATTATGTTTAAGTAATGGCCAGTACATCCTTGCAACCCTGGCCGGTTTTGGCAGGATATTCCGGAATATTGACAAATTGTTGAATGGGATATTTACGAAGCTGATTTTTTCACGGAAAAAATTAAGCCAGATCCAGAATCAAGCTGAATGTGAATCTCAAAGGGAAGTTTTGTTGGAATACCTGAGGATTAAAAGAGGAGGGAAAATTCTGAGGATTAAAGATAAATTATAATTGGGAAAAGATTTTGCATAAATGGCTAAGCTGAATCTATTAAATATCCAACCGGGACTGTGAGTATTAAAAAATATTACATTTAGAAATGGCAAAATCGTCTATAATAATATTATGCAAGACATTGGCTATCGGGGGAGCTGAAAAACAGGCTTTAACTCTTGCAAAATTATTTTCAG
Organism: uncultured Bacteroidales bacterium; assembly: GCA_963849615.1. Lineage (GTDB taxonomy): Bacteria > Bacteroidota > Bacteroidia > Bacteroidales > VadinHA17 > LD21. The sequence continues at coordinate 16,166 of CAWKIC010000074.1, read as the reverse complement.
GTAAAGGACTGAATACAGTTCTAATCAACTGGTGTGGAGACATAATCGATGCCAGAAACTCTAACTATATTGTGAATAATTCAATTAATTATGTTGGATTACAGGGGAATAAAGTCAAAAAATTTATACAGTTTCTCAAGGTTATTAAGAAGGAAAGAGGCAATATAATTCTATCTTATCTCACATTAGCTAATTTTATTGCTGGTATAAGCAAGTTATTCAATAAAAATCTTATATCCATCGGAGGTATCCGGACGGAAAAATTACCTGCCTATAAGTTCCTTTTTGATAGGCTGACACATAATTATCTGAATGACGCAACAGTTTTTAATAATTATTCCGCACAACACAAGTTTGTTAAGAGAGGATTTGTTCCGGAAAAAATAGTTGTAATTCATAATGCCGTATATTTACAGCAATTGGGGAAAGACGATAAGCCATCAAATGAGCTGACTATAATTTCAGTATCCCGATTTGTAGAGCCTAAGGATTTCAGAACAGCTTTATACGCATTTAAAGAGGTAATTGAAAACAATAAAGGGAAGAGATTAAAATACTGTATTGTTGGATATGGACCTCTGGAAAATAAAATCCGGTCCCTGATCAATCAACTTAACCTGCAAAATGAGGTTGATATTCTTATCAATCCTCCAAATATCCCGGAAATCCTCAGGTCCTGCGATATATATCTAAGTACATCCCTCTTCGAAGGCCTTTCAAACTCCATTATGGAGGCAATGAGCGCCGGATTACCTATAATCGCTACCAATGTTGGAGATAACACATACCTGGTCGAAAACTCATTAAACGGCTTTATTGTTCCATGCAGAGATATCAGATTAATAGTTGAAAAATTGGAATACCTTATAAATAATAAAGATGCGAGAATAGAATTTGGCAAAAACAGCAGGTTAAAGATAGAAAATGAATTTTCAGAAGGGAAATTATTGGAGAATTACCTGAGTTTATTTCTAAGAATGGAATTTTCAGAAAGAAATAATAAGGGTGATGCAGGTCTTTCATATTTAAAACATTAAATTTCAGATCCTTCTGTAATTGGGCAAAAAACTTGAAATAGGAATCCTGACGGATTGTTGGCATATTCAGACCTGGGAATATACTTTCATTGAAGAACTTAACAGCTCCGAATACTCAAAAGTTGTTCTGCTGATAATGAGCCAGCCAGGAGAAAAAAAACGGAGTTCATTTCTTTTCAGACTTCACCAGAAAATTGGCCAGGCCATATTCCTGAGGAAAAACAGTTCCTTAGCTAAAAAGGATTTGCGTTTATTATTAAATGGCACACCATCCGTTACCATAAATTCGACCAATCCGGGCTTTATTAATTTCAGCCCGGATGATAAAAACAAATTGAAAGTACATAATCCTGATATCATTATAAAGCTGGCTTATGGTGTTTGTGCGAATGAAATTTTAAGCCATCCGGCCTATGGGGTCTGGTCCTTTTCTATGAAAAACTTTGCATCAGAAGCTGTAGACACTACTGGCTATTCTGAGGTAATGGAAAAAAACCCGGTAACAGCTGAGGAGCTTGTTATAAAAAAAGGCAATGTGGAGAAGAATACTGTGATAACAAGGGTATTTGAATCCACTTGTTCATATTCTCAAAGTATTAACAGGGACAAAGTATTACGGAGGGCATCATTGTACATCCCCAGAGCAATTAAAGGAATTTATTATTTTGGACCGGATTATTTGAAAAAGCTGGAGGAAAGATATAACAAGTATGATCCGGATATAATCAGGAAATTATCTGCTCCTTCATTTCTCCCTGCAGCACGGAATATTATAATCTCAATGATTTTGTTAACAGGCAAGATCTTAAAAAAGCTGATATATACCGATGCATTTTCCTGGAATCTGCTATATAAAATAAGTGCTGAAAAAGATTTCCTTAAGAATAATTACGGAACCTTTAAATGTATTAAACCTCCAAAAGACAAGTTTTGGGCTGACCCTTTTGTTATTGACAGAGGTGGTAAATACTTCGTATTTGTAGAGGAATTTATTTACAAAAGGAATAAGGGCCATATTTCAGTTCTGGAACTGGATAAAGATGGAAACTTGTTAAATGTAAGTAAAATCATAGAGGCAGATTACCATATTTCTTATCCTTTTGTATTCGAAAATGCCGATACTTATTATATGATACCGGAAACCGGGGGAAATAGAACAATTGATTTATACAAGTGCAGTGAATTCCCTGGCAAATGGGTATTTATTAAGACTATTATGCAGGAAGTGAATGCAGTTGACACAACATTATTTTACCATGGTGGTAAGTGGTGGCTCTTTACGGTAATAGATAAAATAAATAGTGCGCTTGGTGCGAGTCCGGAGCTATATTTATTCTTTAATGATGATTTCCTGTCTGATAACTGGATTAGCCATCCCCTCAATCCGGTTGTTACCGACGTCAGGAATGCCCGCGCTGCCGGTAAGGTATTTATCAGGGAGGGGAAGATATACCGTCCATCCCAGGATTGTTCTGAAAGATATGGAAATTCCTTTGATATTAACCTGATCCTTACGTTGACAGAAAGTGATTATAAGGAAGAGAAAGTGTTAAAAGTAAAACCGGAATGGGACAAAAAGCTAAAAGGAACTCACACCTTTAATTTCGATGGTGATTTTACAATAATTGATGCCTATACCTTTCGAAGGAGATTCATTTAAATTCAGGCGACCATTTTATGAAAGCCCAAAAAATAAATCTTGTGGTATTTACACGTGATTATCCAACAGGCATGGCAGGTACCAAGAGAATTCAGCATCTTCTTGACTTTTTATTTTTGCAGGACATTCAAATTAATGTAATCGGTTTCAGGAGTAAAATCAGGCAACCCGCAACAAAAGGGATTTATAAATCAATTCCGTATTTATGTGTCGGAGCGGGAAGTTGATATGAAATTGAAACACCTGCTTAAAATCACATTGTATTATGTTAATGGAATCCGTGCTATTATGAAGCTAAGAAAGAAATCCTTTACAAATATTGCTTATAATTCTGGTGGAATTAATATCGAAAACTTTGTGTTTATCCTGTGGGCAAGACTTTTAGGGTATAAATTGATCCTGGCAATAGAGGAGGACTATAGTTTTTTTAACGATAAAATAAAACTAATATCGAGATTTAAGTCCTGGACAATCAGGTGGTTCGATTTCCTGAATCGCCGTTGGGCATTAGCTATCATAGTTATTTCGACCTATCTGAGGGATAAGTATTCTAAGCTGAAATCACAAAATGTCAGGCTAATACCAATTACAGCAAAATTGAACTTCAATCAAGAAAAGAGATCCTTTAATTCTCCGCTGCAGGTTATCTATGCAGGCACTTTTGCGGACAAAGATGGTGTTAATGACATAATTGAAGGTTTTCTGGCATTCAATAAGTTATACGATAACGCGTTGTTAATACTGACCGGAACCAGCGAGCAACAATTGTATTATCGGGATAAATATAAAGATGAGAGAAAAGTAATGTTCAAAGGTTTTATAGAAGACAATCAATTCTATTCACTTTTAAGGGACGCAGATGTTTTATGCATGTGCAGGACAGAATCAGACTTTGCAAATGCAGGTTTTCCGTTTAAGCTTGGAGAATATCTTGCCACCGGAAATCCTGTTATCTGCACACGGGTTAGTGATGTTGAGTATTATCTTGACGATAAAGATGCATTTCTTATTGATCCGGGAAAGCCTGAGCAAATCTGTGAATCGCTTATAAGAATAACAAAAGATCCTGAGGCTGCAAGAATAAAAGGCCTGAATGGATTGGAGAAATGCCGTAAGTTCTTTTCCCCGGAGGTTAATGGCTATCTCTTATATGAAGTTTTGGGGAAAATTATTATGAATAACCTAAGTTCCTAGTTACTTGTTGCTGGTTGCTAGTTATTTGATAATGAGCATCATGATTAATGCAAAAATATCAAATAAATTTTGACAAAATCGCCTATTGTTCTGCTAATCAACAACTAACCAGTAACGAGGAACCAGCAACTAGCAACTTGAGTTAAATAATTAATATTCCGGTTTCCAATTATTAAAAAGTTCTGGATTCCTGATCCATCAGAATCCGGATCATTCTACTATCAATAAATTAATGTCAAAAAAAGTTCTTATTACAGGTGCTGCCGGCTTTATTGGCTCAAATCTTACTGATGTTTTACTGAATACAGGGGTCAGGGTTTTAGGTATAGATAATTTTGATCTTTTTTATGCCAGGTCGATAAAAGAAAATAATATTTCGGAAGCGATCAGAAATAAGTTGTACCAATTCAGGGAAGGAGATATACGCGATCCAGGTTTTATTAGCAACTGTCTGATAGAATTTAAGCCGGATATTGTTATCCACCTTGCGGCAAAGGCAGGTGTAAGACCTTCAATCCTGGATCCTGCATCTTATTTTGATGTAAACGTAATGGGGACTTTGAATTTATTAGAAATGATGAAGGAACAAAAGGTAAACAAAATGCTGTTCGCGTCATCTTCTTCTGTATATGGTAACAATAATAAGATCCCGTTCTCAGAGTCAGATAGTGTCGATTATCCTGTATCCCCTTATGCCGCCTCAAAGAAAGCAGGGGAATTGTTGTGTCATACATTCCACCATCTATACAATATGGATATTTTTTGTCTGCGTTTTTTCACAGTTTACGGACCCAGACAACGGCCTGATTTGGCAATTAACAAATTTACCCGGGCACTGCTGAAAAATAAAGAAATTTTGCTTTTCGGGGACGGGACTACCTCACGGGATTATACTCACATACATGATATTATACAGGGTATTTTAAAAGCAGTTGAAATAGTGAATGGATTTGATATATTTAACCTGGGGGAGTCAAATGCGATTGCACTTAACAGACTGGTTTTAATTCTGGAGAAATTCACCAGGGGAAAAGCAGATATAAAATACTTACCTTTACAGGATGGAGACGTACTTCAGACTTATGCAGATATAACCAGGGCAAAGAAAATGCTTGGTTATGACCCTGGCGTCGATATTGAAGCCGGGATAGAAAGTTACGTTGAATGGTACAGAAGTTCCGGCCGGTTAGAATCCGAATCTTGATTTATAAATTTTTATTTATCGAAATTGATGAAGTTTAATTTGCCCGCCTCAGCTAAGTTAACTTTGTAATATAGCCGGGACTATCAAAATAAGCTCATATTGACGTTTTAAGATGCCGCAGATTGCAATTATATGTAAAACCCTGTTGAAGGGAGGTGCTGAAAAACAGGCTTTGATGCTTGCGAAATCATTAATTGGGAAAAATATTGGTGTATGTCTTATTAACTGGAACCAGCACAAGGCTGATCCGGAAAATCTGAGGTTCATTAAAGATAATTCCATCAAATACTTACCGCTTAGTGGCAACTTTTTAAGGAAGCTGCTTAAAGTCGGGAAAATAATGAAGGAAGAAAAGGTCACATTCATTGTATCATATCTAACACTTGCGAATCTTGTTGCGGGGATCACAAAAACTTTTAATAAAAAAATAAAAACAATCGGGGGGATCAGAAATGAAAAGCTTCCTTACTACAAGTTTGTCCTGGAGAAATTCATTCATAATTATGTGAACACTTTAACGGTATTCAATAATTTTTCAGGAAAGGAAAAACTTGCAAACCGGGGATTTAAAGCTGACAAAATTGTGGTGATTCAAAATGCAATCGAATTTGACAATCACTTTATTGACTCAAAAACATTCAGAAGTGAAGTGATAAAGATCATTTCAGTTGGCAGGTTTGTTAAACAGAAGGATTACCATACTGCTCTTATTTCTTTCAAACTTCTTATTGAGGGATGTAAAAACAGGACCTTCAAATACCTGATTGCGGGTTATGGCCCGCTGGAGAATGAAATAAGATTACTGGCGGAAAAATTGAAATGTTTCAAGCCATATTGAAATCTTAATAAATCCCCCTGATATTCCAAATATCCTTAAAGAGTGCGATATTTTCCTTAGTACCTCACTTTTTGAGGGAGTATCAAATTCAATAATGGAGGCAATGGTAACTGGTTTGCCGGTTGTTGCCACTAAAGTTGGAGATAACCATTTTTTGGTAAAGGATGGAATTAACGGATATCTTGTTCCATGCAAAAACTGTTGAGGCCATCGCTGAGAAACTGGAGTATCTTTCTGAATCGGAAGAAAGGAGAAGTGAATTCGGGAGAAACAGCCGCTCAATAATAGAGAATGATTTTTCGAAAGGAAAAACTTGTGGAAAGTTATATCAGATTGTTCTCAAAACTGGAGTAACCGTAATATCAATTCAGGGAGATGAAGATTGGCGTAATAGGCACTCGCGGCTTTCCGGAAATTCAAGGTGGAATAGAAACCCATTGTCTCGAATTATATTCAAGAGTTGCATTACTCGCCAACAACAAGGTTACAGTTTACAGGAGAACCCCATATCTTAATTCCAGGAACAGGCATGCGGAATATAAAAACATAAGATTTATTGACATCCCGGTGCCAAGAAGCAAAAACTTCGAAACTATCCTGCATTCATTTCTTGCAACTGTGCACGCTATATTTCAGCGTTATGATATCGTTCATTACCATAACACAGGCCCGGGATTTTTTATTCCCCTGCTTAAATTTACCAGGGCAAAAATATTTTTTACCTATCACAATATCAGTTACACACAGAAGAAATGGAGTCCATTTGCCAAATGGTTTTTAAATTCATCTGAGAAAATAAGCTTAACAAATTCTGACTTTGTCATTTTCATCTCAGATAATTTAAAATCTGAGATGACGGCTAAATATAATATTAAAAATCTGAAAGTGATTTCAAACGGTGTAAACCTGCCCATAAGATCTGGCACTTCGGATTATATTGATTCTCTGGGCCTTGAAAAGAAGAAGTACGTAATCTCCATAGGGAGGTTCCTTGAAGAAAAAGGATTCGATTATCTCATCAGAGCCTTTAAAAAAGCTGATGTAAACGGTTATAAATTAGTGATAGCCGGAGATACTGATTATCCGACAGAATACTCCGAGCGGTTGAAATCGCTGGCAAAGGATAATGGTGTTATACTTACGGGCTTTATAAAGGGTGAAAAGCTAAACCAGATTTATTCCTGGGCACGGTCGTTTATTATGTCCTCTTTCGAGGAAGGGATGCCGATAGCGCTGCTGGAAGCAATGAGTTATGATATTGATGTGCTTGCAAGCAATATCCCTGCAAATTTACAGGTTGGACTTGATAAGGATGATTATTTTAAAGTTGGTGATGAAGATGACCTGAAGGAGAAAATAATCATAAAACTATCTCAATGGAAAGATCATAATTTCAAGACATTCCTGGAAGAACATTACAATTGGGATAGAATAGCATTCGAAACTGAAAAAACTTACAAATACATTTTAAACTAATATGAAACTTAGAGGAGGAATTATTGGCCTTGGCAAGATGGGGATCTCACATGCAGCAATTGTTGGGCATCATCCTGGTGTTGAGCTTGTTGCGGTCTGCGATACATCATCCTTGCTGCTGGATGCCTTCAAAAAATTCACTAATGTTAATGTCTACTCTGATTATGTAAAAATGATCGACGGTGAAAGACTTGATTGTGTTGTAGTTGCAACACCTACCCGATTTCACTATCCCATCGTGAAATATGCTCTTGAAAAAGGAATTCATACCTTTTGCGAAAAGCCATTTAGCTTAACCACCATAGAAGGCGAAGAACTGGTAAAGCTTGCAAACGAAAAATGGCTGGTTAATCAGGTCGGTTACCATAATCAATTTATTGGGACTTTCAGGGAATTAAAAAGATTGTTGCAGGCAAATGTCCTAGGCGAACTGGTTCATTTCACCGGTGAAGCTTATGGCCCCGTGGTCACGAAGGAAAAGGGAGGAACCTGGCGTTCTAAACCTGAAGAAGGCGGCGGATGTCTGTTTGATTATGCATCGCATGTTATTAATCTGATTCAGGAAATTATCGGACATCCGGTAAAAGCTGAAGGTACACTGATTAAAAAGATCTATTCAAAAGAGGTTGAAGATGCTGTATATTCAATCTTAACCCTTGAAAGCGGATTAAGCGGTATTCTTTCGGTGAACTGGAGTGACGAAACCTACCGAAAAATGGCTACCTCCTTAACCGTTGATCGGGAAGAAGGGTAAAATAATCTGTGATGCCACTGAAATTAAAATTTATCTTAAAGAGGAGAATCCAAAGGAAAACCTGGATAAGGGATGGACAATCAAATATATTACTGAATTTGCTATCCCGGTGAACTTCTATCTCCGAGGAGAGGAATACAGTGCACAGATTGATAATTTTCTGGATTGTATAGTGAAAAAGAAACAAACTGAATTCAACTCCTTTGATCAGGCATTATTTACCGATAGAGTGATTGAATTAATAAATGCTGATTCAAAAAGTTAAACAGACTATTATGGACAAAGTATTATTAGGCGACAACCAGTTTTTTGCAGTAAATCATTTATCAGACGAAAAATCGAGTGAGCAGGCTATCAGATTTAAAGATGATAATTCAATTATAAGGGTGTTGGATCAGGCCAGGGAGATTGGAATAAATACATTTATGTGCACAACTCATGACCGGATCGCGAATATTTGTAACTATATGAGGAGTAATCCTGAGAAGTATAAGAATTTCAATATTTTCCCATGCATGCCTTATGCACATAAATATGCTAATGCAGTAACTGATCTTGGTATTGTCGGAACCATAAAACAATATGTTCCGGGTAACATTTTTAGCACTGTTGCAAAGGGTGGTGTTGCGTTTCTAAGAAAGGATTTCATCGGATTAATGGAATTACTAATCGATGCGGAAATGAAAATGTTCAAAGGAATAAATACTCCGGTAATTTTTATTCAAAATGTAGTGGTCGACATGATTCTGGGACTTAAAATGTATGGAGGTATTTAAAGAATATGATACATATATCCGGAAAAAATACAATGCTGAACCCGGATACATAACCATGAATATGCCCGCTTTATTTGAAGCGCTGTCTCCAGTTGGTATTTCAAATCCGATAATATGCAGTTCTATAAATAAAATAGGATTCAGAATGTCGGGAGGGAAAGAGATTTACGAGAAATACCTGATGGAAAAACAATTCCGACCGATAGCGATGCAGGTTTTGGCAGCAGGAGCGTTAAAGCCGAAAGAAGCAATAGAATATCTGGGGAAGTTCCCAAGGATAGAATCTGTTCTCTTTGGTGCATCCTCAAAGATACATATAGAGGAAACAAAAAAAAATATTGAGACAGTATTAGGAACGCATATTAATTCATAACCTATTCATTAGCTGGTATTAAATGATTGCTTATTTTAGAAGTGTCTGGGATAGTTTTATAAAACTTATAATGCTGAAGGCCAGCGATGAACGTAGAATTAAATATTTACGGTCCAGGGGCATTAAGATAGGTGAAAGATGCAGGGTGAGGACTATGAAGTTCTCAACTGAACCCTACCTTATAGAGATAGGTAATCATGTAGCGATAGCAGCAAATACTGAATTTATCACCCACGATGGGGCCACCTGGTGTTTTGATGAGGAACTTAACGGGGGAGTATTCGGGAAAATAACAATTGGAGATAATGTGTTCATAGGGATCAATTGTATAATACTTTCAAATACCACAATTGGTAATAATTGTATTGTGGGTGCTGGCAGTGTTGTAAGAGGACACTTCCCCGAAAATGCAATAATTTGCGGAAATCCTGCGCAGGTAATTTCTAAAACCAGCATTCAGAAAATGCTCTTTCGTCAGAATCCGGGATTAGTTAAAACTAATGATCTTACCCCGGAGCAGAAGAATGAACTGGTAAAAAAACATTTTGGTATCATTTAATTCAAATCACATCTAAAAGTAAGAGGAATGGATCAGGATAAAATTCTGATAAATAACATATCAATTAAGATCACCTCTGTTGTCCGTCTCTTAGGAGCTATTGCAGTATCTTTTATTGTTGCCAGCTATGCCGGACAACTTATAACCTACATTACCGGACATGGAACCCTTTACGGACTTATTCCATTATTTAATGTTGACAGGGAAAATAATTTTCCTGCATTTTTCTCCGCTCTTTTACTGCTATTCTCGGCGCTGCTAATTTTTATCATCGCATTACTGGAAAAAAACAGAAAGTCTTCTTTGGTTTCGAAATGGGGAGTCCTTTCAATTGGTTTCTTATATTTAGCTGCTGATGAAACTCTTAAACTACATGAAATGATGGGACCTCCCATGACCAGACTTATGGGGGATAGTCATCTTGGCCTCTTATATTTTACCTGGGTCATTCCCGGGATCGCAATAGTAATCATTGTAGCCCTTTTCTTTTTAAGATTTCTTTTAAAACTTGACACCAAAACGAGGATCAATTTCTTGATTGCCGGGACCTTATACGTTGGAGGAGCAATAGGCTTTGAGCTTATCGGCGGTCGCTACGTTGAATTACACGGGCAAGAAAATTTAACCTACTCAACAATAGCAACAATTGAAGAAAGCCTGGAGATGGCGGGATCTATTGTTTTTGTCCGGGGATTGTTGGTTTATATTTCGGACAATTTTAAAGCGGTGCAGTTTCAGGTTAAATAAAATTGTTGAGAACGCAACAGTTCAGGGCATTAACTCCGCTTTTTCATCGGTATCGATCAATTCGATATTGAGTCCAAACCTGGCAAGCAAAAACGCAATTTTGTGATTGTTGAATGCTTCTCCTGGCTGTGGTGGAACGAGTGTAATCAATCCTTTCTCCTTTAAATCTTCAACCCCTTTGTAAATATCATCACATTTAAAACAAATGTGGTGAAAGCCGCCGCCTCTGTTTACGAAATTAACAAGCGACAGGTTATCCTCCAGAGGCTCAATCAGCTTGACAGTCAGGCTGTTTTCTTTGTCTAAAAAGGTAACTTTCACTTTCTGGAGTGAATTCACTACCGTCCCCGTCTTCTGCCGGTAACCAAAAACCCGGGTCCAGTAAGAAATCCCTTCATCAAGATCCTTTACGGCAATACAGATATGATCAATTATCATGTTATAACTTCCCTTTTATCTTTTTTCCGGTGGCGCTTATTACAAGTTGTTCTTTCAAATCGAAAACCTGTGGTATTTTGTAAAGTGCCAGATGTTTGGAGCAATGTTGTTTTATCTTATCAAGAAATGCTTCTTTTCCGTTTTCCGGTCTGATAACAATTGTTGCCTTCAGGGCTTCTCCCAGAAGTTCATCTTCAATTCCTTCAACAGTACAGTCGACCACTTCAGGCAACTCCAGGATTACAGCTTCAATTTCCTTCGGGCTGATCCTTTTCCCCCAACTTTAATTATCTCCTTTTTCCTGGCAGTCAGGAAAATATAACCATCAGCATCAACAGTCCCAAGATCGCCGGTATAAAGCCAGCCCGACCTTATGGCATTCCGTGTTCCTTCTTCATCAGCAAAATATCCCAGCATAATATTGTCTCCGCGTGCTATAACCTCGCCTACTTCTCCCGGTTTGACATTTTTGCCTTTATCATTAACGACCCTTAACTCAACTCCCGGAATGCCCTTACCCATAGATCCTTTTTTTGACTCGTACAGCTCCGGTGGCAGGTATGACAGACGGGCAGTTGCCTCGGTCTGGCCATACATTACATAAAATGTTACTGCAGGATGGCTAATGCGGAATTCATCAATAAAGATGGGAGCAAGCTTTCCTCCTGCCTGTGTAACGTACTTCAGATCAGGGAACTCTGTGGTTTTAAAATTGTCCGATTTTCTAAGCAAAATCTGAAAGTGGCTCGGGACGCCAGCAAATCCGGTGCATTTAAAATCCAGAAGATTTCTGATTATGCTTCCCAGAAATATGAAAGAATTATTTAAAACTATAGATCCTCCGACACGAAGGTGGGTGTGTAAAAGCGACAATCCGTAGCAATAATAAAAAGGCAGGACAACAAGCATCCTGTCCCTTTTGGTCAGTTTAAGATAGGTTACTATTGACGTGGTATTTGAAATCAGGTTTTTATGCGAGACCATTACCCCCTTGGGTACTCCCGTCGATCCGGAAGTGAAAATAATCTCAGCGCATTTTTCTTTATTAAAATCATTTTCGACGAACAATGACCCCTCGTACTCAGGATTACTAATCGTATCAGGAAAAATAAATCTGCCTGAACGGGATATTCTGTTTCCTCTCAAGATCCCTGGTCATGAAGATCAGAACAGGCTTTGTCAGCTTATTGATGAAGTTAAAATTTTCGGTTTCTATATTTGGATCAAGAGGGATACATACATTCCCTGATTTTATTATTGCAAAATATGCAATCAGAAAAAATTGATTATTGACCGATAAGAGCAAAATGTTTTTACCCGCTCCAAATTCCTTTTTCAGGTATGATGCCAGCTGAACAGAGGAACTGTAAAGCTGTCTGAAAGAGAGGTTTTCTTTTCCGACGAGAAATAGCTCCTCACTATCACTTGTATTTTCAAAAAAATAGTCAAATGCGTTCATATTGCCGGGTTAAACTAATTATAATAATCTCTTACCGGAGCCATCCTTAAGTACTCAGTGGTTTTACGCTTCCGCTCAAAATTTCTGAAGAGGGCTTCAACCCTTTCAGCGGTTTCTCCCATTGCGGCACCAACTTCACCCGGAGTGTATCCGTTTTCAAAGCCAAACCAGTAGATATCCATAAGCCTGAACGGGAGCTGGTAAAAGAACTCCTCCTGTGTCTGGGTTGCTGAATATGTATCAGTTGTCGGGGTCCTACTGATGATCCTTTCTGGGACTCCCAGATATTCAGCCAGCTGGTACACCTGTGTCTTAAACAGGTTACCAATAGGCATAACATCGGCCCCGCCATCACCATATTTAACAAAAAATCCCTGTTCCTGTTCATGCTTGTTTGGTGTTCCAATTACTGCATAATGCAATGCCTCAGCATGATAATACAGAATTGACATTCTTGAGCGCTGTTTTAAATTGGAAGCAGCTACAATCTGAAGATAATCGCGGACATTCAGGATTTTGTCCTGTTGAACACCTTTCCCATCTATTATGGTAAGGCTGAAAAGGGGAGGGAGATTATTGTAAAGTCCGCTCTGCCGGATACCTATCTTCATTATATAGGTTTCGGGATTATATTCCGGGAATACTCTTTTAACTGCTTCATCGCGTCTCTCGTAACATTTAAAACCTATGAGGGCTGGTGTAATTTCCTCCTTTATTGTTTTAATTCCAAATTTTTGTGCCAGTTCAAGAGCTAACTCCTCGCTTTCAGGGCTTGAGTCTTTTTCAGGCATAATAATACCGACCACCTTTTCGGGACCAAAAGCCTTCACTGAAAGGGCCAGGCAGACAGAAGAGTCGATCCCCCCGCTTATTCCAATCACTGCTCCGTTCCTTTTAAAGTTATGTAAGACATCCTGCTGAAGCTTCCCGGTGATTTCTGCCGTAACTGCTTCAACATTTTCAAGCAGGATGATATCTTTTGCAAATGGCCTCCTGTTTTTCATAGACATGCGTTAAATATCATTTATTATTTTCAGGTTGTTTAGTTTCAATCCACCCGGATTATTGTGTTTTTCAATGAATTGGTCATGAAGGAGATGAGTTGAGATTACCGACGCGAGCACCATATCTTCAACTTCCGAGGAATTACCGGTCTTTCCAATTTTCAGAAGCAAATTTGAAATAGAGCTGAAGTTAAAAATGCCCGCTTTGCTGAAATAGTCCGGTGACAACATTTCCCTTATATATCCGGGAGGGTTATTAAGAAAAAATGCACTCTTGACAGGCGCCCTGTAAGCTTGTTTTGACCTTTTGATTATAGATTCCGGGATTTTATTCTTCATTAGTTTCTTAAGCAGGAACTTTTCGTTGAGGCTGTTAAGCTTGAACTCATCAGGTAGCCTGTTACAAAACTCAATAACGCGGTAGTCAAGAAAAGGATATCTTCCTTCAACTGAATTAGCCATTGCCATCCTGTCACCCTGGGATGAGAGCAGATAACCTGACATGAATATTGAGGTCTCAAGCCACTGGGCTTTCTCAAGATATCCCCATTTATCAAATCCTGCCGGGAGCTTTTCTTCAAGGTTTTCCAACGGCGAGTATCCGTCCAGTTCGGATTTTATCTGGTCGGAAAAATGCTTTTTAATATGGTTGGCATTATTCCATCTTAACAGATGGGAATAGAATGGATTCTCAATCTCTTCCAGCTTATACCCGTAAAACATCTTTAGAATAGCAGGATTAGCCTTTTTCATCTGAGGCAAATACGGGTAAAGCTCTGTTAAGAGCCGCGGTCTGAGCGATGAATCCGGTTGTTTTGACCAGAATCTTCTTATTTTAGCCTCCTTGAAAATATCGTAACCGGCAAGCATTTCGTCAGCTCCTTCCCCTGTGATTACCACCTTGATGTTGTTTTCTCTGACAAGTTTTGAAAGAAGCATCATCGGTGCGGGTGCAGTTCGTGTAACCGGCGTTTCGGAATGCCATACAACATTCGGGAAGCTTCGCGAAATATCCTCTGAGGTACAGGTAATCGACCGGTGCCTTGTATCCAGGTATTTCACTGCCTCATTCTGATAAGAGCTTTCATCAAAATCACGGTCATCAAAACCAATCGAAAATGTATTTAAAATACCTGGTTCAATATCTTTAATGTAAGCGACAGTAGAGGTTGAATCGAGCCCTCCGCTTAAATATGCAGCTACCTCCACATCAGCTCTCAGTCTTATTTTTACTGCATCGTAAAACAACTCATGAAAAAGCTCAAGGGCTTTGTTAATGGAGATTGTGTTGTCAATGTTGTTAAACTGCAGATCCCAGTACTTTTCAATCTTCAGTCCATCCCTGTTAAAGGTCATGTAATGGCCGGGCGACAAGTTCATAAATATCCTTAAATGCTGTCCCGGGGGTAATAGTAGTCCAGAAAGTATAGATCTGTGACAGATTTTTGTGCGAGAACTCAGGAGTTAAGTTTTTTTGTTCAAAAAGGGATTTTATTTCTGACGCAAATGAAAATACATTTCCTGTGATATTGTAGAAGAGGGGACGGATACCAATCCTGTCCCGGGCGATAAATATTTCTTCCTTAAGTTTGTCCCAGATAGCAAAAGCAAACTGGCCATTAAGCATCGACAAACAGTCTTTACCAAATGATGCATAAAGCTGGACCAGCACTTCCGTGTCCGACTGTGTCTGGAAGGTGAGTCCTTTCTTTATAAGCAATTCCCGGAGTTCGGGATAATTGAAGATCTCACCATTAAAGACGATCCAGAAACGGCCGGATGGGTCGCACAATGGTTGCTGTCCGCCTGACAGGTCGATTATGCTTAATCTGACATTCCCAATTACGGCAAGGGGTGAACAGAAGATGCCACTTTCATCCGGACCCCGATAACTTATGGCGCGGAGCATCGCTTCGATTACAGGTTTGCCAGCTGCTCTCCCTTTGTAATCAACTATTCCCGCGATCCCGCACATAATCAGTTGCTTCTTTTACGGACGATGAAATCGGTAATGGCATTTATGGATTCAAAATTTTCTTCTATCAGATCGGCATCTGAGGTTTTAATTCCAAAATTCTCCTCAAGAAAAGTAATCAGCACTACAAAACCCATTGAATCAAAATAACCTTCCTTGAAAATTAAGGAGTCATTCCTGATCTTTTCCTTCTCTACAAATGTTGCCTGCTGTATATATTCTTTGACTTTATCTCTGACTGCAATCGTTTCAATATCCATAATACAATGAATGAATTAATTATTAGTTAAAAATTTAGAATAAAATGGAAAGTCCAGTTAATTCTTAATGTAGTAGTTGCTGTAATGCCTGTAAGAGCTCTTGTGTAGATTCAGGTCATTATAGATGATATCATAATTAGTTAATTTGTTTGTTTTCAAGTTATTGATGACATTGGCGAAAATATCTTTTCTTGTATAATTGTTTCTGATCACCATAAGGACTTTTGAAGCATACTTCATCAGCAAAATTGCATCAGATACAATACCCACAGGTGTTGTGTCAATAACTATATAATCGTATTTAGTTTTCAGGTAATTGATAAGATTATCAAGCACTCCGGACTCCAGTAATTCAGAGGGATTTGGGATAACGGGGCCTGCGGAAATAAAATCGAGATTTGTAACTGCCGTA
>CAWKIC010000073.1:0-47563 GCA_963849615.1 uncultured Bacteroidales bacterium | reverse complement strand
TATTTCCGGGACTGCTATCAACTCCGGTGCTCCTGTATTTAATCCCATCTTCCGATGCATATCCGAAACCAAATTTAGTAGCTATTACGACTTCTTTGCGAAGAGGCTGGAGAGCTTCTCCGACAAGTTCCTCGTTAATGAAAGGTCCATAGATTTCAGCAGTATCGAAAAAAGTAACTCCTTTTTCGACTGCCTTACGGATCATGGAGATCATATCTTTTTTTTCCGGGAAAGGAGCATAGGAGTGGTTCATTCCCATACAGCCAAGTCCCAGGGCTGACACTTCAAGCCCGGTATTTCCTAATTTACGTTTTTGCATTGCCTGATTTTTTAAAATAAAATTATTACGATGCAAAATTGGTCTTAATTACGCGGGGAGCAATTATATAAATTACGGGTTCTTTTACCATTATTACGGAAAGTGATTTTGAGTCTGGAATTTATATGTAAAGAGCTATAACTTTGCAGGAGAAAAAATTGAAAGCTATGGATGAGATCATAAAACAGGAAAGCGTTTCCCAGTTCAATAACATCAGAGGTCAGGAAACGCTGCACCCGCTGGTAAGTGTTCTTGATCAATCTAAAGTTGTACCGTAAAATCGGCAGCCCAATATTATTCCGGACTATACATAATCTTTTTAAAAGACATTAAATGCGGTGAGATGAGTTATGGCCGGAATAATTATGATTATCAGGAAGGAACCCTTGTGTTTATTTCTCCCGCACAGGTATGGGGAACTGAAGAAAAGATGAAAACAATTCAGCCGAAAGGCTGGGCGCTTGCGTTCCATCCTGATCTGATCCGTGGAACTTCTCTTGGCAAGCACATCAGGGATTATAACTTTTTCTCATACGATGTAAACGAAGCACTACATCTTTCTGAACGTGAAAGGCAAATTATACTGGAGAGCTTTAATAAAATTTTGTATGAACTGGAACATGCCATTGATAAGCACAGTAAGACTTTAATTGTAAGCAATATAGAGCTATTTCTTAATTATTGTGTCCGTTTTTATGACAGGCAGTTTATTACGCGCGATAATATTCATAAAGATATACTGGTCAGATTTGAGGCAATACTGGATGACTATTTTCAATCAGATAAACCTCATACCCTTGGATTACCTTCTGTAAAATATTGTGCTGGGAAACTTTTTTTATCTGCAAATTATCTTGGTGATTTGATTAAAAAAGAGACAGGGAAATCAGCTCAGGAACAAATTCAGTTAAAATTAATGGATATTGCCAAAGAGAAAATGTTCGATAAGAGTAAATCAATCGGAGAAATTGCATACGATTTAGGATTTAAACACCCGGGGCATTTCAGTCGTATGTTCAAAAATGAAACCGGTCATACGCCTAATTGAATTCCGGTCGATTAATTAAAGTAAAAGGTGACATTCTAAATGTGCTTCAAGAAAATTTTGAATCAGAAAAAGAATGAGTGTGTGAGTGAGTTTTGAGGAAAAATTTTTTATACTGATACAGCAACATTGATAAGTTATTCCAATAAGTGTCTCAACAGGGAAGGAGGAGTTATAAAGGGTTAAATAAATGCATAAAATAAGTATAATAAAATTACATATTATGTAAATAAATTATTAATATCGAATTATATTACTATTTTTGCAACACGATATTTATACTTTATGCATATTATTTCATTTAGAAAATTAAGAGAGTTCTTTGAAGAAGACCCTAACTCTAAGGTAGCATTACAGGACTGGCATAAAATAGCCAGTAAAGCTGAATGGGATAACTTTTCTGATGTAAAAAAAACCTTTAACTCAGTTGATTCTGTTGGTAATTCAAGGTTTGTTTTTAATGTGAAGGGGAATCATTACCGAATAGTTGCACTTATATTGTTTCACATTAAACGTGTTTACATAAGATGGGTTGGAACGCATAAGGATTATGATAAAATAAAGAACATTGACAAAATTTAGGGATAGATGAAAAAGATAAGTGAAAACGAATACAAGAAAGCAGAAAAGAGAATTGAGGAACTGTTGTTATTGGTTGATGATAACACTCCAAAGGAAGATGCCAATTTACAGGAGCTTGTCGCCCTTTCTGACCTTGTGGAAAATTACGAAACTGAGTATTTTCCAATAGGTACTCCATCATTGAAAGATGTCATAGAACTTCGCATGTTTGAAAATAAACTCAAACAAAAAGACCTCGCCTTACTTCTTGAAACCAGTGCATCCCGGATTAGTGAATACCTGAATGGCAAGAGAGATATTACAATAGAAATTGCCCGTGCGTTGCACAAAAAACTTAATATTGACAGTGATATAATTTTACAAGGTTAACTCTTTCTACATATAAATATTGGTTGAAATAAAAATTTAATCAGATCAACAATTTTGTCAGAAATCTTATAATTGCGTCCGAGAAGCACTTGCTCGAGGTCTGGGAGGTATCTTATGCAAATTAAATTAAGGATTGTACGATAGAGGAACCTTAGTTGCAATTCTGATAATAGACTCATTTTCTTCAAAAAAAAAGTTGCAACCCTCTTCTTGAAAATCATTGTACATCTCATCCTTATAATTAGTGGGGGTTTCAGAATGTCATAAAATGAAACAAGAGGTCGATTCTGACCTCTTGTGCCTCTGGGTACCCGGAGCGGGACTTGAACCCGCACAGCCGTAATGGCCACAGGATTTTAAGTCCTGCGTGTCTACCATTCCACCATCCGGGCCAAATAATGTCTTGCGGTCTTAAGGTCCTGCTGTCTTGCAGTCTTTATCACCTTGCACTGATTGAATGGAAGTGCAAATTTAGAATAAATAAGACTTAAACAAAACAACACTTAAACAAGGAATAAATATTAAGTTCTGTTTCTTCTCTATAAAATTAATTCTTCACAAGGACAGGCTTACCCAACCCCACTTTCTCAAGTTCCTTTAGCTGAGTCGCCGCATCACCGACAACAACATAGTACATCCTTGCGGGATCAATATATTTCTTCGCTAGCTCAAGCTGCTTTTCCAAGGTAAGTCCTTTTACAAAGGCTTCTTCGCTCTTAATGTAATCAACCGGGAGATTATAAACAGCAATATTATTCAGCATGCCCAGAAGGCTTCCAAGTGTTTCGAAATTCCGTGCATTACCTTTTAAGAGTGCTGATTTTGTAAAATCAATATATTCCTGTGGTTCGCTTTCGCGGTATTTCTCCATTACCGTCTTGAAAATACTTACAGATTCAACGGTCGAATTTGTACGTACCATCGAGGAAGCAGTAAATGTCCCAAAATTTTTGGATCCCATGAAATTTGACCTTGCCCCATATGTAAATCCTTTCTCTTCACGAAGGATCATATTGAATAAACCGTTAAACGATCCTCCCAGCTTATAATTAGCTACATAAGCGGGATAATAATCAGGATTGGTCCGTGGAATTGAGGGACATCCAATGTAAATAACGGACTGTTTTGCCTCCGGCACATCAACAAAAAATATTTGTGATTTAGCTGGAGGATCTGGTACCTTTACCTCAGGTATGATGACATCCTTTGTCTTCCACTTTGAACTTAGCCCTGCCAAAGCAGCTTCAACTCTATGCTGATTTACATTACCAACTATAAGAAACTGAGCAAGTGATGGAGATAAGTTCTTATCATAAAAATTCTTAAGGTCATCAATTGTTAAAGAATTAACAGTAGCTTCTGTTCCAACTGTCTCAGAAGCCAGAATATTGTCTTTACCGAAAATAAGCCTGTTCAGGGCGGAGGAGGCTAGGTATGACGGATTTGCCCGGTTCCGTTTTATATTGTTGATTACACGACTTTTTACAAGACTGAATTGTTCTTCATCCCAGCGAGGTTCAAAAATCATTTCTTCAACCAGATTCACAGTCTTTTCGAAATTTCGGGCAAGTGTACTTACCCTTAATGTTATGCTTTCAATTCCGCCATAAAAATTGATGCTTGCACCAAGAAGCTTTATTGCATCCTCAAGCTCTTCTGGTGTTTTATTCTGCGTACCTTCATTCATCAATGAAGCTGTCAGACTTGCCACTCCGGCTTTATCGGGATCATCAAGCAGATGACCGCCATTCATAACAATAGAATACTGGATAAGCGGTAGTTCGTTCTGAGTAATTCCGTAAAGCTTTATTCCGTTATTTAGTGAACTTGTCCAGACCGGTGGAAGTATTACTTCAGGATCCGGGCCAACAGGTGGTTGAACTGAACGGTCAAATGATGTTTGTGTCTTTTCGAAAGTTTCTGTTTCCGGGATAATCTCCTTAACTTCTGCAGCTTTGGTTACATCTTCTTCAACAATTCCGGCATTAATGGAGTTTTCAGCAATAAGACCTTCCTCTCCTTTAGGTGCGAAGCTTGTCTCAACAAAGTTTTTTCCTTTAATATATTTCTGAAAAGCATCTTTAACATCCTGAGATGTTATAGCCTGTGCATTGGCAAAGTCAGTTGAATAGTACCCGGGATCATCTTTAAACATCTGATATTGACCCAGCGTGAATGCTTTGCTGAGGATACTGCTGAATGAGTTATAGAAATTAGTCTCATTCCTTGCTTTGATCCTTGTCAGGTCGTCTTCAGTGAAACCTTCTTTTTCAAACATATCGAAAGCCTCGAAAATTGCTTTTTCCACCTTAGTAAGATTTATACCCGGATTAGCTGTCACAGTTATTTCAAAACTTCCGGCCAGCTCCTGGGACCATTTCTTGCCGAAACAGAAGAAGTAAGTTTTTTATCCCTGACAAGGATCTTATACAAAGGAGTCTTTTTCCCGTCTGAAAGAAGATCTCCAAGATAGTCAAGCGCATATGAATCTTTTGAAAACTGTTCAACACCAGGGAACACCATTGTCAGCCTCGGTGCTTTGGCAAAGTTATCCTCATGATACAGCTTTACTGTTGATGAAAGCGTTGAAGGCATCGGAACTCTTTTTTCAATTGTTTCTCCTTTTGGGATTTCTCCAAAATATTTCTCGACAAGGATTTTGACCTCTTCCTTATTAATGTCACCGGCGATAACAAGTGTGGAATTATTAGGAGAATAGAATTTTTTATGAAATGCCTTTACATCATCAACCGTAGCATCCTGCAGATCCTGCATGTCGCCTATTACATCCCAACTGTAGGGATGTCCTTTTGGATACAGCTTTTTAAGAATAAGATAATCGTTAAAACCATAAGGGGCATTGTCGACACTCTGGCGTTTCTCATTCTGAACAACATTCTGCTGATTAGCAAGAGCAGAGTGTGTGACTGTATTTTCGAGGAAACCCATCCTGTCGGACTCAAGCCATAGATCCAATTCAAGTGCATTTCTGGGGATAACCTCATAATACATTGTAGCATCCTGGCCCGTGCCGCCATTCAGTTCGCCGCCGGCTCCCTGGATAAGCCTGAAAAGCTGATCCTCACCAACATTTTCGGATTTCTGGAACATCATATGTTCGAAAAGATGCGCAAATCCTGTTTTACCCTCTGTTTCACGGCTTGAACCCACATGAAAGACGATGGCTACCGCGACGATCGGATCAGATTTATCTTCGTGAAGAATGACTGTCAATCCATTTGGAAGAGTATATTTCTCAAAGGGGACTGAGAGAGCAGGTTCGGTCTTTTTGGTTGTGCAGGAGATCAGAACTGCAAGAGAAAGGACCATGCAAGAGATAATAGTTTTTTCATAGGAAGAAGATTAAGTTGAATATGTTTTTGTTTTGAAACCGAAGTTACAAAAAAATTAATGCAAGACTGAATTCTGTTACAATATTAAACACCGAAGACCGGCAACCCTGTCGTCGGCATTCGTAAAAAATAAAATAGCCGCTAATGCGGCTTTTTTGTTTGAGCGGGAGACGGGACTCGAACCCGCGACCCCGACCTTGGCAAGGTCGTGCTCTACCAACTGAGCTACTCCCGCAAATTCACGGGCAAAAATATACTTTTTTTTTGAACTGCAATATTTTTGATCGTGAATTTCGGATTGAGCAATGAACATATCAATTACTCTATCCCAAATCCGAAATCCCAAATCCGCAATCCCAAATCCGCAATCCAAATCTCATTTTACGGCCCCCATTCCGACAGAACGTTGTTCTGCATATAGAGGCAGGTATTGCGATAGGTCCATTCTTCTTTTACGTCGTTGCCGCTGATAACCCTGCTTATCTTCCGTGGCGAACCCCAGCTGTCCTGTACCATTTCGCTTGTCATTCCCTTCCAGATCTTGGCATCATATATTTTACCGGCAATATCGACTCCGTACTTTCTTATCAGGTTGGTAAGCCTGGTGGACTGCTTCTCCTGTTGGGCAGCCATCTCCTTATGCATCTGCTGTACCTTCGGATCAGCCGGAAGACTGGAAACAGGCGGCTTATTCATCGTCGCATGGGATGAATAAATATAACCTTTATTCCCCTCATAATCAACCTGAAGGAAAGTACTGTCATATCCGGTAACACTCACAGTTGATCCTGAGGGAATAATAGTTATGACAGATGTAAGGTCCTGATTGTCTGCAAAAAGCCGGCTTGCTGTCTTTAATGTGACTGTCACCTTACGGCTATCCGATTGATTTTTTTCCAGATTTTGAAGCAGGTCGGTCCGGCTTACCTGGGCGCCGGCTGAAATATAAATCGCCAGGAGAAGGAAAGAAAATAAAAGCTTCTTCATATAACTGAGTTTTCCTGAAATATTCAAAAACTGTACCAGTCTTTATATTTCGGATTTCGGATTTTCGATTTCGGATTTCCGAAACAATATACGAACAATATCCGAAATCCTGAATTAATCAAGCCTTTCTGATAACCATAAGCCCGTCCCTCAGGGGAAGGATCAGATTTTCAATATTCTTCTGGCTGCTTATCATTTCATTGAATTCAATAATTCCCCTTGCCTGCGGATCCTTTGTATTTTTATCAAGGACATTGCCACCCCAGAGGACATTATCGGCAAGAATGAAGCCTCCGGGCTTAACTTTATCCACCACAAGGTTGAAATATTCAGTGTACTCTCTCTTGTCAGCATCAATAAAGACAAGGTCAAATTCTTCATTGATGGAATTAATTACCTCTTGCAACCTGCCTGTAATAATTTTTATTTTTGAAGCTACTCCTGCTTTGTGGAAGTAGGATTCAGCAAATTCTTTCAATTCATCATTCACCTCAATCGTGATCAGCATTCCACCGGGCTTCAGGCCTCTGGCAAGGCATATAGCAGAATAGCCTGTAAATGTTCCAATCTCAAGAATATACGATGGATTTATCATTCTTGAGATCAACTCCAGCAGTTTTCCCTGCAGATGTCCTGAAATCATATTGGGATTGACGTATCGCAGGTATGTCTGCCTGAACAGGTCTTCAAGAACAGGATCCTCAGGAGATGTATGTTCCAGAATATATTTCTCGAGTTTTCTTTCCATAACTATTTATAAATCAGGGTAGAGAGCTTATCAGGATCAAAAATGTCATTAGCTGTACGGAGGAGATCCGATGCTGTTATTTTGTCTATCTTTTTACAGGTTTCTTCAAGACTTTCTATTTTATTGAAAACCAGCAGGCTTTTCCCAAGACTGAGCATGAGGCTTTCATGGTTTTCGTAACCCCTTGCAAGATAGCCTTTTATCTGGTTCTTGGCTTTGCTTAGCTGGATGCTGCCAAGCCTTGTGGTCCTTAGTTTATGCAGTTCCGAGAGGGAGATAGAGATACTTTTACTGAGGTTCTGATTATCGGTGCCAAAGTAGATTGAAAATGCTCCCGTATCACAATATGGATTATATGACGACTCAACATTGTATGCAAAACCGTTTTTTTCGCGCAGCGAAAGGTTCAGTCTTGAGTTGAGACCCTGTCCTCCCAGTATATTGTTCAGAAGGAACATGCCGGTACGCCTTTCATCTTTCAGATTGTAAGCAACATTCCCGATAATACAGTGATTCTGAAAAGTATCCATCTTTTTTGTAACTGAAGATGACTTGTATGTCCACGGGGAATCTTTTCTCAATTTTTGATTCTTCGGAGGTATGGAACCAAAGTATTTAAGGAAGAGTCTCAACAGCTTTTCGTTCTTAATGTTGCCAACTGAGCACAAGACCATTTGATCAGTATTGTAATTTTTTGATATGAAATCCGACAGAGCTTTTTGTGTAAATGATTTAACGGTATCTGCGGTGCCAAGTATGTTGTGACCTATTGGCTGGTCAGAAAAGATGAGCTCTTCGAAATCATCAAAAATAAGTTCTGCCGGGCTGTCGAGGTAGGAATTGATCTCCTCAATAATAACATCTTTTTCTTTAGTGATCTCTTTTTCGGGGAGTTGTGAATTAAAGGTTATATCGCTTATAATTTCGACAGCTCTTTCATAATCATCCTTCATGAAGGAAGCATGAACTGCCGTTTCCTCCTTGGTAGTATAGGCATTAAGTTCACCTCCGACATCCTCGAGACGGCTTAGAATGTGGTATGCCTTTCTTTTCCTTGTCCCTTTGAAAAGCATATGCTCAATGAAATGGGCCATTCCATGTTCAGGAAGATCCTCATCGCGTGAACCGGTGTTGATTACAAGTCCGCAATATGCCACTACTCCGGTAATTTGGTAGTGAACAAGCCTGATGCCGTTATTGAGAGTATGAAAAAAGAGATCCATTAAAAGATTTAATTGGATGCAAAGGTACCATATAGGCAAAACGATTCCAAATTGAAATAGAAGTTAATAGGTATGCTTTCTCATACAGCAAAATTTCGTACTAATAGTCATTACGTTCCAAAAAAAGATCCTTTATGAATTTCTGAAATTTACTGCACAACCTTTTAAACAACCTGAAACTCCAGTTTGATTTTTTCCCCCTAAAGCTTGAAATTTTCAATAAAAATCTGGTCATTTAGAATTCAGGTAGATTAATTCGTTAATTTTGATAAATTATAGGCAGTCATAATCAAGGAGCCAGGATGAAGATCAATTAATTCACTCCATGGCAAGAGTTAGAGATCAATTCTGTATTCAGGGCTGATAATCTTAAAACGTCCTAATAATGAATCAAAAAAAGTCTCAATCCATACCATCCATTTCTCCCAAAACGAAGATTGAAAGGGATAGTTCAAAGTTGTATGAGAGAAGAGATACGGATCGCCCCAAATTTCTTACAGATATGATCTCCGGTATTTCTGATGTGATTTACGCAACTGATTTGCAACTTAGAGTGACATACTGGAACCGCGCTGCTGAGAATGTCTATGGATTGAAGGAAAAGGATGTGATCGGCAGGTCAATCCTCGAAGTTACAGGGTCGAAGTTCGATCCGGAATCACGGGAAGAACTGACGAGAGAATTATTGGAGAAAGGATCGGTGAGAGTTCAGGTTGAACACAGAACTAAATCAGGCTCCGCTGTTGTTTTCGACTCAATTACCACTATTCATCAGGATACTGATGGAAATCCGATAGGATTCCTCGCTGTAAACCGGGAGATCACTGAACTCAAACAATCCGCAGAGGTAGCACGACTGAGCCAGAAGTTGTTCTCCGGGTTGGTAGAAAATGCCCCGTTTGGAATCTATGTGGTTGATTCAGGGTTCAGGATTTCAAATATGAACAAGGAGTCGCAAACCGGAGCTTTCAGAAATGTGAGGCCTCTTATCGGACGGGATTTTTGTGAGGCAATGCATATCCTTTGGCCAGATTCTGTTGCTGAAGGGATAATTGGAAACTTTCGTCACACACTCACGACAGGTGAACCTTACTATTCACCACGCTTCACCAATCCTCGTCACGACACTAATATCGTAGAATCTTATGAATGGGAACTCCATCGGCTGACCCTTCCCGACGGTCAATTTGGAGTGATCTGCTACTACTATGATTCTACAAAATTGCGGGACACTGAGAAAGAGGCACGGGAGAGTGAAGAAAAGTACCGTCGT
Source organism: uncultured Bacteroidales bacterium (assembly GCA_963849615.1). GTDB lineage: Bacteria > Bacteroidota > Bacteroidia > Bacteroidales > VadinHA17 > LD21. The sequence continues at coordinate 37,664 of CAWKIC010000073.1, read as the reverse complement.
ATTGTTGAAACAGCTAATGAAGGTATTATGTTGGCAGACCCTGCAGGGTCTATTACTTTTGTCAATAACAAGATGGCAGAAATGTTAGGATATAAGGTTGATGAGTTGATTGGCAAGCCCGGGCTCGAATTGATCTATAAAGAGGAGATCGAACTGTCAAAAACCCGTATTGAATTACGAAAGAAAGGCAAAGTCGATTCATATGACATCAAATTTATATGCAAGAATGGCCGGATCTTATGGTTGCGTGCAAATGGTGCACCAATTTACGATACTGATGGCTCGCATATTGGTAATCTTGCAATGTATACAGACATAACCAGACAAAAGCAGGCCGAGGAGGAATTGGCTTTTCAGGCTCATTTATTATCAGAGGTGCATGATGCGGTTTTTAGCAGTGACAGTAACTTCACGATTACTTATTGGAATCAGGCAGCGGAGAAGATGTTCGGCTGGACAAAAGAAGAGGCGCTGGGTAAAAATTCCGGAGAATTGCTAAAACCAAAAACTGATGTCTCCTCCCTTGATGAGGTAAGATCGAAGCTGCGGGATGAGGGCTATTGGGAAGGGGAAGTGCAGTATATTCGAAAGGATGGAACATACTTCTTTGTGGAGGTTAATTCTAAAACCCTGAAAGACGTTGACGGGAAATATATGGGCCAATGTAGTTGTTGCTCGCGACATCACAGAACGTAAAAAGGCAATAGATGCTATTACATGAAAGTGAACAACGGCTTAGGTTCCATTTTGAAAACTCTCCTCTGGCAGTAGTGGAGTGGAATGCCGATTTTATTGTAACACAATGGTCAAAAGAAGCAGAGCATATTTTTGGATGGATGAAAGAAGAAACTCTGGGGAAGCGGATAGATGTTCTTAATCTTATTTATTCTGAGGATATCCCAATTGTTAATCACACCATGGAAAGGCTCACAGGTGGAAGGGAAACTATGGTTGTTTCTTCCAACAGAAATGTTAAAAAGTCGGGAGAAATTATTGAATGTATCTGGTATAACTCTGTCTTACAGGATGAAAATGGGAAAATGGGATCAGTAATGTCGCTAGTTGAGGATATCACTCTTCGTAAAAAGGCAGAAAATGCATTAAAAGAAGCCCAGGATAAACTGAATATGGCTCTGGAAAAAGGAAATATCGGAATATGGGAATGGGATTTAAAAACAGATGAGGTCATCTGGGACTGCAACTGGAAAAAATGTTCGGACTCGAACCAGGGACATTTGGCAAAACTTATAATGCATTTGAAAGTCTGGTGAATGAAGAAGACATATCACATATTCAAATAGCCATCAAAAATTCATTAGAGAAAGATCTGCCGTATGAAACTGTGTTCCGGACAAGATCTAAAAACATAAAGACAAAATATATCAGTTCAAAAGCACTGGTAAATAAGGATAAAGACGGGAAACCTGTCAGTATGACAGGTGTATGTTTTGATGTGACCGGATTAAAGGAAGGAACTGAACAGCTTGTTTCAAAACTTAATGAAGAGTTATTACGCTCCAATAAAGAACTTGAGAGCTTTGCATATGTTGCATCACACGACTTGCAGGAACCCCTCAGAATGGTGACTCAAGTTTTACACAATTGCTTGAACAGCAATATAAAGATAAACTTGATGATAAAGCACATGAATATATTCACTTTGCTGTTGATGGCTCTAAACGGATGTATGATCTTTTAAACGGATTATTGGCTTATTCAAGAATACATACAAAAGGAAGAGAATTTAAAAGGGTTGATTTGACTCAGATTTTGGAAAATGCAACCAAAAATCTGGCTCTTACAATAAAAGAGAGAAATGCTGATCATTAAATCGGATGATTTACCCGTTGTCAGTGCGGATGAGAGTCAGATGATCCACCTCTTTCAGAATCTAATTTCAAACAGCATTAAGTTCAGCACAAAGAATCTCCAAGGATTTATATTTCATCAAAATCACTGATACTGATCACTATGTTATTTCAGTTAAAGATGAGGGAATGGGAATTGAGCCTCAATATTTTGAAAAGATATTTCCAGATTTTCCAGAGATTACATCCGAAGAGAACAATATGAAGGAACAGGTATCGGTCTTGCTATTTGCAAAAGAATTGTTGAACGTCATGGAGGTAAGATATGGGTTGAATCTGAATTTGGAAAAGGATCCACATTCTTCTTTACAATACCAAAAAATAATCAGTGATTAAAACTTAATAAACAAAAGGAGTCTGGCGGATATCATAAAGTAGAAAGAGATTTGATCTGCTATTTGTAACCATCAAAATACGTTTAGGTTACAAAATCCATAATCAATTCAGCCACGTTCTGAATAATGAAGCCCCTCGACGCTTAAATTACGGATTTATATGTGTGAGTGTGAGAGTGAGTGGAGATCAGCCACAGTTACGATTGCCAGCAAAAAATTGAGATAAAGCGATTTTTATTTTAAATTTGATATCCCATCTAATAAAAGATATGAAAAAACACAGTCAACTAAAGGCATTTCTTTTAGTCGCTATGCTGATGGTTATTATGGTCTTCAACAGATCATGTGAAATGCCTGCAACAGGTTTTGACGAAGAGGAAGAAGGTGAATACCTTGAAAAGGCAAATAAGGTACAAGCTGTGGAACCTGATTCTTCAGTCGTAATAATGACCTGGAATATTCGTTACGGTTTTGGTCGTGGCCCATGGTTCGGAGATGCATGCGGGTACAAGGTAATCTACTCCAAAGAAGAGATAATGAACAACCTTCAGATGATAGCGCAAAGAATTAAGCAGGTCAATCCCGATATCCTGCTACTCCAGGAAGCTGATATTAATTCATCACGGTCAGCATATGTTGATCAGGTAAGCTGGCTCCTGGATAACACTGATTTTAATTATGCGGCATACGGTTTGCAGTGGAAAGCCCAGTTTGTTCCAAGCGACGGTCTGGGCAGAATAGAGGAGGCAAATGCTATACTATCGCGCTGGAAGTTAAAAGACGCAATAAGGTACCAGCTTAAACGGAGAAGCGACCAGGGTGCCCTTGAAAGATACTTCTATGAACGGTACTGCATGGTTGAAGCAAGCGTGGAAATTCCAGGATTTGAGGACCTGACTGTGGTGAACATCCATGCTTCAGCATTTTCCACTGATGATACAAAATATCAGAACCTGATTGAGTTTAAGCAGGAATTGGATAAGCTTTCTGCGTCGGATAAAGTTTTTGTTGCAGGAGGGGATCTCAATACCATACCACCTGGAAGTAGTAAAACCGATTACTGCATTGAAGATATGTGTCCAAATGAGTCATTTCATCAGACGGGTGATGATCCCATGCATAAGATTGGAAGTGACTACACTCCTGAAAAAGAGTGGCTTGTTCCTTTTTTGATTCATATCAAAGTGCCATAACCCTGGATCAGTATCTGGCAGACCAGGAACACTATTTTTCTCATACCACACGTCCTGATTTCTTCTGGGACAGAACCCTTGATTACCTCTTTACAAACAACCGCTGGCGCATTGGTAAATCCACTGTACAACAGGATTTTCTTTCAGATTCGGACCATGCTCCTGTTGTGGGCGAGCTCATCTTGTTAAAAAAATAGGTTATGAAAACAGGATGTAACAAGCTCCTTATATCTGTGAAAGTAATTCCAGACAGAAATGCCAGAATATTTTTCCTGATCTTATCCTTACTTATCATTTTCTTCCGTGCAAATTCCCAGGAAAATTATCCGACCAAAAGGTGGACAGACAATACAGCTTATCTTATACCTGCCGGGAAATGGGAAAGTGGGATTTTTCAATCTTTCCGCCTCGGACTCACTGAAAAAATTGAGCTCAGGTCAAATGCACTGCTGATGCCTATTCTTCCAAATGCCGGAGTTAAATTTTCCATTAGATCTGAGAAAGGACTTATTCTGTCAAGCCAACATCGGTATTAGCTTCCCATCAGTATTTCTAAATGCAATGAGCTTTAAGGGAACCGGAGGATTAATTTCACCCCAATACAGTTTCCCTTTCATTATAACTCTTTCTAATTGCCTGATTGCAACAACAGTGATTGGATCTTCTTCACTGTTGACTGCGGATGCAGGTCTTACTCTGGCCTTAAGAGGAAGCAAGCCCGATTACCAGTCATCAATTGATATCCCCTTTATTTATCAGCGAATGGCTCATTACTATGAAGGAACTTCGATAAAGTCAGGCATTTCTTTTAAAGGAACAATTGTAAAAAATCTTTATTTTGAAGAGGGTACCAGGATTTTTCTGATTACAAGAAAAAGTGAAAATATTTTCATTGAAAATTCAGGAGCTGTTATGTGGAGCAGTAAGGGCTCACTTCGCATTAAAGCAGGTTATTTATTGTCATGGGGGAAATATCCTTTTGGTAATCATCTTCAGCTCTGGCCTGCTATTGATTTTATATTCGGGAGTAGAACCAAAACAAAAAATCAATTATAAAGTCTGTCGCCACGCTTGTCACCTTTCAAAATACAAAAACCGCAGATCATTGATCTTGCTTGATTTGCATAAAAAGAAAGAAGAAATAAAAATGCCGTATATTACTGATCCTGTGTGCTTTATTAAATCTGTCATCCATTTAGTTACCCTAATAAAAACAAACTCCCGCAAAACGTTGATCTTGCGAGATTAATGTAGAGCAAGTGTGAGTGTGAGAAATAAGAGTGAGGCGCTCGCTCTCGCTCCCGCTCTCACTCTTTTTTAAGTGGTGCCACCAGGAATCGAACCGGGGACACATGGATTTTCAGTCCATTGCTCTACCGACTGAGCTATGGCACCTCCTTTTCGGACTGCAAATATATATTTCAAATTTGAGTAACCAAAACTTTATCCTGAAAAAATCCAAATTTAAGATTTTGTTTCCGGTTCTTCGTTCGTTACCTCTTTAAATAGCTGGATCTTAACACATTAAATTCACTCAAGGCCAAAACACCAGGTGTTGACTGTTAAGTTACTGGATGTAAGAACTCTATGAATTAATGATCATGTGCTTAAATATGTAACGCTAATGGCAATGTAAAATTAAATTTGCTGCCTTTCCCCACCTCACTTTCTACCCAGATTTTACCCCTGTGTTTTTCAACAAACTCTTTGCAGAGTAATAACCCTATGCCTGTTCCTTTCTCCTGTGCTGTACCTTTAGTTGTTACTACCTGTGAAATATCGAAAAGTTTTATTAAAGCATCAGGAGCTATACCAATTCCATTGTCCGAGATGGATATTGTTACTTTTTCGGCATTTCCATCTGCGTTGATATTTATTGCTCCACCATATCTGGTAAATTTTATTGAATTTGAAACAAGATTTCGCAATATTATTTTTAGCATATCACTATCCTGATATGAGGAATTATTACAATACCTGCAAAACAAAAGGCCGTCTAACCGGCCATTCAGCTAATTATTAAAAGACACTTTGGGGGTTGGTGGCTCCACAATCTTAAGCACCTTTGTATTTGCTTTTAATCCTGATCTATAATTTCCAGAATGACTTTCCGAATAAAACAAATACAGTCACAATCTCCAGCCTTCCGATAATCATCAGCAGACTAAGGACAACCTTGCTGATTTCAGGAATACCGGAATAATTGCTCAGAGGGCCAACAGTTCCAAGTCCCGGACCAATGCCAGCCATACATGTGGCAACCGAACTGGCAGAAGTAACCGGATCCATTCCACTTGCGGTAAGTATTACAGAACCGACAATGAAAAGAAAGAAATACAGGACAATAAAGGACATTATGGAAGTATTTGTTCTTTCATCCAGCACCTTCCCGTTTACCTTTACAATAGCAAGAGCATTAGGGTGAATCATCCGGACTAAAACACTCCTGATATTCTTTAATACAATAAGATGCCTTGCCATTTTTATACCGCCGCTCGTCGACCCGGTGCTTCCCCCGGAAAACATCATCATGAATATCAAAGTCGTCCCCGCGGCAGGCCACAGGATAAAATCAGCAGATGCAAATCCGGTACAGGTAATTATTGAAATAATCTGAAAAAAACCTTCTCTGAATGCAACTTCAACGGGTTTGGTAGTATTGATCAGCAGGATACTTACAGCTATCGTTCCGGCAAATATAACCGTTGAAAGATAAAACCAGAATTCTTCATTATGTTTAACCTTCCTGAAATTTAACTTCACCAAATAGTAATAGACAACCTGGCTCGTACCGGCCATAAACATGAATATCATAACAATATATTGACTATAATCCGAGTAAAACATAAGGCTTGTATTTTTCGTAGAAAAACCACCCGTTGCCATTGTACCGAAAGAATGACATACACTGTCGAATAAATTCATATCACCTGCTGCAAGTAACATAACCTCAAGAAGTGTAAGACTGATGTAAATAAGGATGATTCTGAAACCGACACCCGTAGTTTTAGGGTGGATCTTCTCTTTCAGCGAGGACTCAAGGCTGAAAAGCTGGTATCCTGAAACTTTAAGTGATGGAAGTACAAGGATTACAAGTACGATTATTCCAATTCCCCCGATCCAGTGGGTCAGGCTCCTCCAGAAAAGTATTGAATAGGGAAGGCTTTCAACATCATTAAAAATTGAAGCACCGGTTGTAGAGAAACCTGACGTTGATTCAAAAAATGCATTAATAAATGAAGGAATGGTTCTGCTGATAAGATACGGCAGAGATCCCAGAAGTGAAAATAAAATCCAGGCTATCGTGACAATCAAAAAGGTATCCCTGTTGCTTATTTCATCAGTGTTTGCCTCTCTGCTTAAAAAACGAAAAAGCAGATACATGAAGCTGGTAATAGCTGAAGACCAGAGAAAGGGCAGAAGAGATTCATCATAAATTAAGGCTACCGGTAAACATAGGAGAAACGAGATTGTCTCAATCAGGACAATTGTACTAAGTATCCGAAGAATAATCAATCGGTGTAGTAACCTCATTTACACTAAAGGCTAATTAGGGATTTCAGGGACAGATTAATTTTCTTTATGACTATATCAGGATCATTATGAGTTACAGAATTACAAAAAATTGGTGTAAATCTAACTAATAATGTAAAATTCACTGCAGGACATCTTCTGATATAAAGATTAAGACTTGAAAAATTTGTCTAATCCGAAAATACGACTGATCAGATATCCAAGTCCAAATACCAGGATTAAGCCGCCGAAAAGTACTAATATCAATAAAAAGGATTTCATTTTTTTTCAGGTTTTAGAGATTTCACTTCGGCTTCGCTCAGTGAGCCTTCGGCTTCGCTCAGTGAGCCTTCGGCTTCGCTCAGTGAGCCTTCGGCTTCGCTCAGTGAGCCTTCGGCTTCGCTCAGTGAGCCTTCGGCTTCGCTCAGTGAGCATCTTTGCCCGGAGCCCTATCGCTCACTTCGGCTTCGCTCAGTGAGCATCTTTTGCCCGGAGCCCTATCGCTCACTTCGGCTTCGCTCAGTGAGCCTTCGGAGCCTTCGCTCAGCGAGCCTTCGGCTTCGCTCAGTGAGCCTTCGGCTTCGCTCAGTGAGCATCTTTTGCCCGGAGCCCTATCGCTCACTGAGCGAAGCCGAAGTGAGAGCTCTTTGTGCTATTCCTGCATTCTGCCAATTCATGTAATTTATTGGTCTCACCTTTGATCAGCGCTTCCTTTTTCTTCCTGCTCCACCCCTGTATTTGCTTTTCCCGGTAGAATGCTTTATCAATCCGGTCAAATTCTTCGTAATAAATCAGCTGTACAGGCAGATGCTTCCTGGTAAAGTTAGCTCCTTCACCGTTACAGTGTTGTGCCAGTCTACGTTCCAGATCAATTGTGCTGCCGGTATAGTACTGGCCATTGGAACACAGGAGTATGTATAAATAGCCTTTCATTGTTTTGATGACTCCCTTCGGCATTAATGTGAAAAATAATGGCAGAGAGGACTCATAATTTTTCTGAAAGTTAAATATTCTCTCCGGAAAAATAAGCGGATTCTGAAATTACAAATAAGCATTTTTTCGACCGGAGAATATAATCTAACTTTCAATTACAAGATTATAGCCTATAAATATCACAATAACAGGTAGATATAAGTATGAGATAAGTTATTCATTTTTAGAACGTTTTTTTATTTTCTGTTTGGATTATAACATTATTCGTTATATTCGGCCTCTTAACCCTTTTAGTAAAATAAAAATCAGCACTTCAATTATGTTACTCCACCAGCAATTTGTTCGTACGGCAAAAAAACAGGCCAATAAGTTAGCAGTTATTGATAAGGCAACCGGAAAGAACGTTACTTATTCCAGGGCTTTGATCGGAGCTCTCATCCTGGGTTCTAAGTTTAATAAGTATGATAAGGGGTTTATTGGTATAATGATCCCTACTTCCGCCGGTTGTGCCCTGGCCACGGTAGGAGCGCTGATGAGTGGAAGGACCCCTGTGATGATAAACTATTCAACAGGGGCTGAGACGAATGCAAAGTACGCACAGAAAAAATGCAAATTCAAAACAATCATTACTTCAAAAGCATTACTTGAGAAGATCAACTGTCCTGTATCCGAAGGTATGGTAATGATCGAGGATTTAATGGCAGGTGTTACAACCGGAGATAAGCTTAAGGCCGCACTGACATCAAAACTTCCTGTTAATATAATATTAAAGACTATTCATAAAGGAGATGAAGATGACACGGCGGCAATATTATTTACCAGCGGAAGTGAAAAAGATCCTAAAGCAGTCCAGCTTACTCACAGAAATATCTCCTCAAATATTGAAAATTTTGGTTCCTATGTAAAAATCAATGAATCAGATATTATATTAGCAAACCTGGTCTTCTTTCATGTTTTTGGTTTAACAGCAAACCTCTGGGTTTCATTCTATTATGGAATGACAATGGTTTCCTTTGCCAATCCTCTTGATTTTCAGACGATCAGCAGAATTGCACGTGATGAAAAGCCAACCATAATGGTTGGTACTCCAAGTTTCTTCTGGGGGTATCTTAATAAATCGGAACCAGGTGATTTCAAATCGTTAAGGTTAATGGTTGCAGGAGCCGATAAATGCCCTGATGCGCTGAGGGATGGGTTTATGAAGAAACATGGAGTCACCTTGCTCGAGGGTTATGGCGCCACTGAAACATCACCAGTAATATCTGTAAACTCCGCTGAGTTTAACCGGCCAGGCAGTACCGGTAAGGTTATTCCCAATGTCCAGGTTAAAATTGAGAATTTTGAAACCGGTGAAATCTGCAAAACCGGGGAGGTCGGTAAGATATTTGTAAAAAGCGACTCTGTAATGAAAGGGTATTATGATGATCCTGAGCTCACTGCCGAAGTTTTGGTCGACGGCTGGTATAATACCGGTGATATGGGTTTCTTTGATGCAGATGGCTATCTCTGGCATGCGGGTCGTTTTAAGAGATTTGCAAAGGTTGGAGGAGAGATGATTTCACTTGTTAAGGTTGAGAACATACTGGAGAAATTGCTTCCGGAAGGAGTCTCCTGTTGCGTTGTTGAGATACCAGATGATAAAAAGGGATCATATATTGTGGCAACAGTCTCTGCGGAGGTAAACAAGACTGAAATACTCAGGAAGATGTTAAAAGAATTGCCAATCATTGCTCTTCCAAGACAATTTATAATTATTAAGGAGTTGCCAATGATGAGCACAGGGAAAATAGATTTCCGCAGTGTTACAAGAATGGTCAGGGAAATATTGAGCGCTCCCAACTCTGGCCAATAGGGCTGAAAAACATCATGGTTTTTTAAGAAGAAGTTCCGAAGCATAATTTACCTGCTCCGGATCGCCCAGAACATACGCAATATCATCACTTTTGAAAACTGTTTCCGGCACGGGATGTTCAAGAATTTCATGATTTCTTTCGATAGCCAGAAGTGTCACACCGGTCCTTTTACGGAGATCAATATCAATTGGTGATTTACCCTCGGCGGGTGAGTCTGTTTCAACCCTAATAGCGGATATCTTAATGTGCGAAAAGTCATCCAGGATCGACGGCTGGTTAATAAGATCCTTTTCAGTGAATTCTCCGAGGTTGGTGTTCCTGATATGCGTGATTATCCGGTTGATCTCCTTCTGAGGCACGAGCCATCTGAAAAGAATGATGTTCAGCAAGTCAACAGCTATTTCAAACTTCTCCGGAAGCACCTGGTCTGCCCCGATCTTATAAAGCTGTCCGATATTCTGTATAAGCGGCGACCTTACCACTATAAACACATTTTTATTTATTTTTCTGACCTTTTCAATTATTGACATTGAAGGAATTATGCTTCCAACGGAGATCACAACAATATCGGCCTTATCGACATGCGCTTTTTTTAAGACGGGTTCATTAACTGCATCGCCATAAACTACAAGATCCCCCCCTTTCATTTTTTCCCTCGATATTGCCGGGTCAAATAAAATTGAGATATGGCGGATGTTATTATACTTAGCCATCACCGAGAGTTTTAGTGCGCTTGCATCCTTGCCAATAATAACAAGATGATTTTTAAATTCAGGAATTTCAGGTTCCGGAAGAGGGAACAAACCGTTAATCAGAAATTTTGGGAGAGGTAATCTTAGCAGACTTCTGGTTATGGGCGTTGAGACATAAATCAGAAAAGGTGTCATCGCCATAGTTATAACTGCGACTGCAAGAAATAACTGGTAAAGGAAATCGGAAAGGATGAAATTGTCAAAGCCCAGCTTGGCAAGGATAAATGAAAACTCTCCGACCTGACTTAATGATAGGCCGATAAGGACCGTCCCCTGAAAAGTGTGTCCCAGTATAAATCCTGTTCCTCCTGCAATCAGGGCTTTCAATACCAAAACCATCAGCACGCTTAAAATAACAATCTGAAAGTTTTCAATTACAAATGAGAGATCCAGCAGCATTCCTATCGAAACAAAGAAGAAGCTGGTGAAAATATCCTTGAAAGGGAGAAAATCGCCAAACGCATTATGACTGTATTCGGAATCGGAGATCATTAACCCGGCAAGAAAAGCTCCGATTGCCAGCGACATCCCCATTTTTGATGTTAACAGCGCAACGGCAAAGCAGATCAGGAAGATGCTCATCAGGAAAAGCTCCTGGTTTTTAGTCATGGCGATAAGATGGAGCAGCCTTGGTATCAGCCATCTGTTTCCGATATAAACCAACCCGATAATAATCACAACCTTAACGACGAGTATCAATAATTCCCTTGTGAGGTCGAGTGAGCTGTCTGACAGAATATTTGTGAAAAGTAAAAGAGGGACCAGTAAAAGGTCCTGAAATATTAAAATGCCGACAACGGTGCGACCGTAATTAGAAGTTATTTCCGACCGGTCCTGCAGGAGTTTCAATACCAGGGCTGAACTGCTCAATGCTGCAAGAAAACTAATGAAGAGGCCTCCCTTAATACTCATTCCGTAAAAACGGGTAGCTATAAAGAAGGCCCCGGCGGTAAGGGTCACCTGCATAAATCCTCCGAAAAAAACTATTTTCCGTATTTTCAACAGGTGCTTTAAAGAGAACTCCAATCCGATTGTAAAAAGCAATAGAACAACTCCGATCTCAGCCATCAGCTCTATTTCATGCCCGGCGCCTACCAGGGAAAGCAGGTGAGGACCCGCAATTATCCCCGTAAGGAGATACCCGATGACAGTAGGTACCTTAATCCTTGTAAAAACGAGGTTTACAAGGGTTGAGAGTGCAAAAATTATTACAATATCTTTTAAAATATCTATGTTCATTTCTACTTCAGGATTATTTATCCTTAGCGCGGGTTTTTCACTTTACGAGCACTTGTGTTAAGTCCCCTTCAGGGGATTTAGGGGTCGACCTCTCTGTGTAACTTCAGTGAACCTCTGTGTAAGTTTTTATAAAGATTTATCAATGTCTGGAAATCACTTTTATCTTTTTTTGAAAGTTATCGGTTTTAATGCTTTAAATAAATAGATTTACCCTAAAAATACGGAAATGTTGAAAAAATATCCTGAAAATACGGTTTTTAAGGTTCTTGCCGTGGTATTGTTAATCGCCAGTTCCTGTAACCCTGATAACGGTGCAAAAAAGCAAGGCCCTTCTGCCGGGAATGGTTACATAGAAATTAGCAGGGAAAATCCTGCCTATTTCTGTTTTTCAGACGGCACACCCTATATCCCGGTTGGGATAAATATGATAAGTCCCGGAGGCCGGTATAAGGATAACGCTGATTCTTCAATTTATGATTTCGGGCTCTGGATGAAAAGGCTCTCCGATAATGGCGGAAATTACCTGAGGGTCTGGCTCAGCTCGCCATTCTGGGATATTGAAGATGAGCATGCAGGTGAATTCCGGGAAGAAAAGGCAAGGAGGATCGACAGTTTAATTAAGATGGCAGGAAAGTACGATCTCAGGATAAAAATGACCCTTGAGCATTTCCGCAGCCTGACCGCTGAAGAAAATCCACAACCCTGGGCGACAAGATCCGTCTATCATACTTCGGAGGGAGGACCACTCGACAGTATACGCCAGTATCTGACTTCACCGGAGGGTCATCGGCTATTTCTTGACAAAGTGGATTTTTATTCCAAACGTTATGGGAGCGATACGCTTTTTTTCGGCTGGGAATTGTGGAACGAAATGAATGCGATGAAAGGACCTGAAGACAGCATCTTTTTCCACTGGAATGAGCAGATGCTGAATGCAGTTAAAGAGCACTTCCCTGAAAACCTTGTGATGCAAAGCCTCGGAAGCTTCGACACTGAAAAGGTAAGGCCGTTGTACATGAAAATGATGCTGATGCAGGGAAACGAGGTTGCGCAGGTCCATCGCTATCTTGATTTAGGTGCCGCTATGGAGACTTGTCATATGCCAATGGATATTATCTGTTCATCAGCCGTTGAGGAACTGAGGTCTTATAATACCGGAAAACCAGTGATCCTTGCAGAAACCGGGGCGGTTGAGCCCAGCCATTCAGGTCCGAGCAAATACTATCCTGTCGACACCGCCGGCATTATTCTGCATGATATTCTTTTCGCTCCTTTCTTTTCCGGATCGGCAGGTGCCGGTATGAGCTGGCACTGGGACTCATACGTTGACAAAAACAACCTGTGGTATCATTTTAATCGATTCCGTGAAGCGATCAGAGGTATCAATCCGATAGAAGAGGGATTTGTCCCCTCCAGATATGAAACAGAGGATTGCAGGATATATCAGCTTACCGGTAAAAAAACCATTCTTATATGGCTCCGGGATAGAAAGAATAACTGGCAGTCAGAACTCAGAGATGGAATTCCTCCCGAAGTCAGCACCATTAATCTTGACCTGAAGAAATCCGGAGTCAATAATTCAACAAGCAGGATTGAGATCTATGACCCCTGGAAAAATAAACGGAGTGTTGCTAAAGAAACAGATATGAAAGTTTTGCTGCCCGGTTTTAAGAGATCACTTGTTGTCAGGATTGAAAGATAGGGTTTTCTGGTTTGATTCATGCTTTATAGAGTTTTTATCCGACACACAAGTTTCATCAGGATCAGGAAAAATCAGGATTTTATGACGTCCCGGATGTGGTGCACGGTCAATTAATGATTGAAAATGCATCTGTTACGGCTAACTTTGTCACCCTGAATTATGCATTTGTCAAAATCCCCAATTACTGAATATTAGACAATTAATTCAATTCAATATTCTGATAATCACAATATTTAGTTATCAGAGTAATACGAAAAGCCTGACATTCATACCTTTCCCTGTAAATTCTTCACCATTTTTGACGAGTTGACTTAATCCGCCTGTCAAAGGTTGATATTAATAAACAACAGGAAGGATTTTGGGGATATAATTGACTGAATAATATAACATTTCCCAACTTACTGGGCAATAGCCTCTTGACGCGCGTTCCCATTTGCAGTTATTTTACATTAATAAGTATATTAAAAAGGGGACATTCAAAAAAGCGGGGAAATGAAAACGTTTTACAGGATTTCATCACAGGAAACCGGAACTGTCTTATTAAAAAGAAGAAAGATCGCAAAAGCTTTACGCTGGTGGTTACGTGAAAATGGTTTTACATATAAGTATATGTTTTTTGTTAATTAGATCAGATCAGGTAGGACATTAGGTTTGTTTGGCTCTTCCGGATTTAATCCGGCTCGTGTTAAAAGAGAAGAATCAGGGGTAAATTCTTCTCTTTTTTTATATATCAAACCTGAACTGGATGCGAATTCCAAAGTCGGAGACATTCGGATTTTCAAGATAGGTTAAACGTTTGACCAGATCGACCCTGAAAATCCTCAGGATATTTGAGAGCCCAAGGCTTGCTTCAATATAGGGCTTACCCTCAAAGGTAAAGGTGAGCGGAACCAGGCCGTCCCCAACCGGGAATTTAAACAGACCTTCATGCAAATCAGGATTATTAGCATCCCTGAGTCTTCCATAAAGAGCCTTAAAAGTAATTATCTCCCTGAATTTAAGCTTTTTAATGAGTGGGATCTTATTGAGGATAAATCCGTTAAAACTATGATCAATATTGATTGACACATACTGGTCGCTCACGAATTCAAGAAAATTCATAAGATTATAGGCATTTTTCTGGTAGGAATAGGTCTGGTTTGCGCGGTGAATAAACATTAAAGGGTAGGGTACGGTACCGAATATTTTACCTGCCTCAAAAGTGATGTCTGTATAACCCAGTATTGAAAGATAATATCTCCTGCCGGTATTGAACTGAAGTCTCAGATAATTAAAATCATTATGGATCAATTCAGACCCCACAGCAGCTTTAAGCTGCATTACAGAATACCTGTTGGGAAAATGATCCCTGTATAGTTTGCCCTGATAGAATGATTCATTGGGAGCATACCGCAGATCAAGATATGCCTCTGAGATGTCAATACTCCTTACTTCAGCCTCAGGTGACAGATAGTCACGGGTAAAGTGAAGGTTTCCCCCTGCTTTCTGACTTGTAAAATTATAGCCTATAAGATATGAGAAGTGATTTTCATATTCATTGAGGTATTCAAATTTTAAGGTATTGTTTATCAATATTTTATCATCTATACCCCGTTTAAAGGACAGGAAAAAATTATCCCCCTGTGAAAACTGAAGCTCCTGTCCCGGTATCCTTGTATCTTTCTGAAAACTTAGTCTGAGTGATTTTACAGGAAATTGATAGATTGTCCGGGGTGTTAAGGAGTAGGTAATACCGGCATTGTATTTAAATAATCTGTCGGTCAGACCGTAAGCGGCATAGCCATCAAAGGTTATTTTTTTACTGAAGCCGGTTGTTGTCCTGCCTCCAAACCGGAATCTTGATCCTTCAATGGTGTTAAAACTGTAAAAATTGCCAACAGGTCCAAGTTCAACCTTTCCAAGATCTAAAAACTCCGTTGTAAGAAGCATCACAATATTCATCTTCCGTTTGAAAGACGGGATCTTTTTAATGCTGTCGACAGTGGTGTATAGGCCTCTTTCCGTTTTTGAAAGGGGTATCGGACGGTTGGCCTCCCAATAGCCGGAAGCAACAGTTGCCGGGTCAATTCGGTCAATTGTCAGAGGCCCTTTAAAAACCTGATCATCTATTGGCTCATTGATCTTATAATTGTTGTAAGTTATTGTGCGTTGACCGTACAGGCCAAGTGAGCTTTTCACAACTCCCGCATCTATCGAGATCTCTTCCCTGGAAAGCAGCCACTGGTTACCGCCAAACTGTTCAAAATCCTGGGTGACAGTGATATCCTGGATCCAGTCAATATTAATCTGCTTGTTTATCCCCATATCAATTTTCCTGATTGCATAACTGCTGTCCATAGTAACGTACAGGTTCCCGTGAAAGAGAAAATCAGCTTTGTTCCTGGGCTCAAAAAACAACTTTATGCATTTGATATTTTTTACTGTTAATGTATCCTGGATATAATACCTGTAGAAAACAGGCGCTGTGCCCGCGATTGGACTTAAAAACTTGTTGGTAAGAAACAGGATCTCATTATCATAAATATTTATATCCTGGTACAGGTAATTAAGATTTGCACTTACTCCTTTATTATCAAGATATTCACTGAAATTAATTGTTTTCTCGGCCCTTACGATCTCCTTTGTCCCTTCAGGTTCCCTTCTGTAATAATGATCAGAAATTACTTCCCTTATGAAAACGGGAAGAACATCATTACCGATTCGTTTTGTAGTATCCATATTCTCAAATATAAAACGGAAGTCCCTGAAGAGCTTTGATTGTTTAAAGTTCTCGGTTATATTGCTCAGCGCGAACTGGATCTTTTCGTATTTATTGTATTCAAGGAAACTGTAAGATTCTCTTCTGTTCAGTTCTTTATTTTTGATGACATTTTCAATCAATTCAACTGCAGGATTACCCTTGTTTTTATAATTCTTTCTTGCAGGTTTAATTGTCACCTCGCTAAGCGTAATTGATGATAATTTCAGGCTGATGTTAATTGTCTGGTCTGTTCCGGTCTTTATACGGCGTGTTTCAGTCTCATAACCCAGAAATGTGTACTGGATTTCACCTGCCGAAACTGTCGTTTCAATCCTGTAGTTACCCTCATTGTCTGTATTGGTACCTGTGGTGGTTGCTTTCAGCAGGACCGAGACCCAGGGAATTGCCTCGCCTGTACCTGCATCAGTCACTTTGCCTTGGATTACTGTTTTCTGAGATACCTGGGAATAAATATGGGGACCTGTTGCCAGGATCAGCGGAAAAAACAGCAGGAGAGAATATACTTTTAAGCGACTTTTCATTTTAAGTTGAACTTAGTCATCTTTATCCGGATTGAAGATTGCACCTGTCTGCCGACGGGCCAAACCTGAAATCTACTGGCATAGTTCGCCATAAAATTGAACAAAATTCCCATTAAATCAAAAAGGTCGCTAAAAAGACATTTAATCATGTTTGATGACCTGGTATCTGCTTCCTATTGAAAAGTAATTTTTAAATTTGGGACTTAATAAAATTCAAACTATGATGAAAAAATCGATTTTAATCCTGACGCTTACCCTGTTTATTCTTGTAACTGTTAATGCCCAGGACTACAAAACCGGTATTGGCTTCAGAGGAGGCCTCACCAATGGACTGACAGTAAAACATTTTCTTACCCAGAGAACAGCAATTGAAGGTTTGCTGGCGTCGAGATGGAGAGGATTTGAAATTACAGGACTTTATGAAATTCATAACCAGGCATTTGATGTAGCAAGACTTAACTGGTATTACGGCTTCGGCGGCCATATAGGCTTCTGGAATGGTGATTACACTCACAAATACTGGGGAGATGCAGGAGTAACCTACACAGTGGTTGGAATTGATGGTGTTCTGGGTATAGAGTATAATTTCAAAGAAGTCCCGATCAATCTTGGTCTCGACTGGAAACCGGCTTTTAATATTACTGGTTATACCGGGTTCTGGGGTGATGGAGGAGCCCTTTCTATAAGGTTTATTTTCTGATCCTCGCGGGTGGGGAATTTTTCTTATACTTTAATTCAGATAAACCTCTTCCAATTCCTTCCTATTTATTATTTTTAGATTGAAATGTAAAACTCAATCTAACCTTAATATTATGAAAAGAATCCTGACAATTGTAATTCTTGTTTGTCTGTTGCCTTTAACAGGATTTTCACAGAACAAATTCAACGGGCTCGATATGAATATGGGCAATCTCTTCAGGTTATCCGATGCAAAAACCCGCTCTATCAGCCCCGAGAATCTGACAGGTGAAAAAGGCAAAGGCGGTATGGCCAGCCTTGAAGATAAGGATAAGCCTAATGCCGCCAATGCTTTTAATGCCGCCCGTGATCTTGGACAGGGATGGAAAGTGAATCCATATGTCCGGATCAAACCAGGTGAGACTTTTACTATGGCTATGATCGATGGTCCGGGTGCAATACAGCATATCTGGATGACACCAACCGGTAAATGGCGTTACTCAATCTTACGGATTTACTGGGATGACGAAACCGAGCCTTCAGTCGAATGTCCGGTCGGGGATTTCTTTGGAATGGGCTGGAACCAATATGCCCCGCTTGTTTCTTCAGCAATATGCGTAAACCCGGGAAGTGCTTTTAATTGTTATTGGGTGATGCCTTTCAGGAAAAAATGCAGAATCACAATGGAGAACGTCAGCGATGCCGATCCCATGACACTTTATTTCCAGGTAGACTACACTCTTACTGATGTACCTGACGATGCAGCTTATTTTCACGCTCAGTTCCGCCGTCTGAATACAAATGTTACATCAGACTATACAATCGTAGAAGGAATAAAGGGAAGGGGACAGTACGTCGGCGTTTACCTGGCCTGGGGTGTAAACAACAATGGATGGTGGGGAGAAGGGGAGATAAAATTCTTCATAGATGGCGATACCAAATTCCCAACAATCTGCGGAACAGGAACAGAGGACTATATCTGCGGCTCCTATGACTTTGACACCCGCAGTAAGAATGCTGCCGGCGTGGAAGAAGTTAACTATACTGAATTCTGCACTCCCTATTCCGGTCTGCATCAGGTGATAAGGGGTGATGGTCATTATAATGTCATGCAGCGTTTTGGCTTGTACAGGTGGCACATAATGGATCCGATAAGATTTGAAAAAGATCTGAAGATAACTATTCAGGACCTCGGATGGCGTCAGGGGGGAAGATACCTTCCACAAAAATCGGATATTGCTTCTGTTTGTTACTGGTATCAGACTGATCCGCACTCAAAATTTCCGAAAATACCTGCATGGCAGGGACTTGAAGTATATTGAACTAATTTATAAATACATATATGGAAAATATTAAAAAACCCGTAGCCAGGCAAAATGAGGGAATTGACCGCCGGAGTTTCATCTCAAAGAGTACCCTTGCTGCAATCGGAACTATCGGAGCATCAAATTTAATAGCTTCTTGTTCCCGCGAACCCATGAAAAAAGAAATTAAGCTTCCGGCCCTGCTGACCAGGGCTCCTGACGGCCCGTTGCTGAAAGCCGGCCTTATAGGTTGCGGAGGAAGAGGCACAGGCGCCGCAGCTAATTATCTTGATGCAGGTCCCAACCTCCAGATAACTGCACTGGGAGATGTATTTCAGGATAAGCTGGATCAATGCCGGGCTCAGCTGAAATTGGAAAAGAACGTGGAAATAGCTGATGATAAATGTTTTATCGGATTTGATGCTTTCGAAAAGGTGATCGACTCAGGGGTTGATGTCGTATTGCTGTGCACACCTCCCCATTTCAGGCCAGCCCATGTAGAGGCAGCTGTCAACGCGGGAAAGCATATTTTCATGGAAAAACCAATTGCCGTCGACCCTGTGGGCGCGAGAAGGGTAATGGTTGCTTCTAAAAGAGCCCAGGAAAAAGGTCTTTGTATGATAAGCGGTACGATCAGGCGCGTGCAGAAGGATTTTATGGAAACCTGGCGGAGAGTCTCAAACGGGGAGATAGGTGATATTGTAAGCGCTCATATTACGAGGAACGGGGGCTCACTGTGGGTGATACAGAGACAGCCAGGATGGACCGACATGGAATATATGCTTCGTAACTGGGCCAACTTCTGCTGGTTATCAGGCGATCATATTGTGGAACAGTTTATTCACGAGGTTGATGTCATGAACTGGTACCTGGGTAAAAACCCGGTAAAAGCTATGGCATGGGGCGGTCGTCAGAGAAGGGTCACAGGCGACCAGTATGATTTCTTCAGTGTTGAATACATTTATGATAACGGCATGCATACCCATTGTGCAGCACAGGCAAATAACCGGCTGCAGTAACCTGACAGAACAATTTATCGTCGGCACAAAAGGATTTGCCAATGCAAAGGGGATGCTCTATAACCTGAAAGGAGAGGAGATCTGGAAATATCCGGCTCCCGAAGAAGGATCGACTGATGAGACCTGGAAGGTTACCGATCCTTATGTTCAGGAACATATCAATCTGGTAACAGGTATAAGAACCGGTAACACGGTGAACGATGCTGAGGCGCAGGTCAACTCCACCCTGATTACAATTATGGGACGTATGTCGGCTTACACCGGCAAGGATGTTACCTGGGATGAGGTTCTGAATTCTGACCTCTACCTCGGTCCCAAAACGTACGCGTTCGGACCTGTCCCGGGGATACCCGAAACTCCTCCTGTAATCGGCGCTGAACCCAAACTTAATAAGTAGTTGCTGCACAGCACCCGAATTAAACATTTCGTCTGTTAATAAAATAACAATAACATGAACAGAAGACAATTCGCAAAGAAAACAGCAATGGCATCTGCACTTCTTTCATCTGCTTCCATCCCCGGATTTTCCCGTTTGGCAGAAATGCCTGTAAGAAATTATAAGAAAGGTATTATGTGGGGAGGAATCAGCACCGGGAAAACTATCATGGAAAAATTCCTGGCTGCCAAAGCTGCCGGTTTTGATGGTGTGGAAGCTGACAGCCATCTGAACAGGGATGAAGTTCTAAAAGCCAGTAAATCGACCGGACTACCGGTTGCAAGTGTCTGCGATTCTTTACACTGGAAATTTCTATTGTCAAGTCCCGATCCTCAGGTCAGAGCAGATGGCGTTGCTGCACTCAGGGTTGCCCTTGAGGATGCAAGCGCTTACGGGGCTGATACAGTGTTGCTTGTTCCCGGCCGGGTGACTGACACTATCGGTTATGATGAGTGTTGGGACCGTTCAATCGAAGAGATAAAGAAAGCCATACCTCTGGCAGAAAAGCTGAAAGTAAAAATTGCAATCGAAAATGTATGGAATAATTTTCTTCTGAGTCCCCTTGAGGCTGCACGTTATATTGATCAGTTTAAGAGTCCGGCAGTCGGAGCATATTTTGACATTGGCAACATTCTGGCATACGGCTGGCCTGAACAATGGATAAAGATCCTTGGAAAAAGGATAGCCAAAGTCCATATAAAGGAATACAGTCGTAAAATTGCAGATACACAGGGAAAATCGGCCGGATTTAAAGTTAAGCTCAGGGAGGGCGATGTGAACTGGGGAGCTGTGATGAAAGCTCTTGATGAGGCCGGTTACCAGGGGTGGACGAATATTGAAATGCCGGGAGGGGATACACCTGAAGGTCTGAAGGATCTCTGCGACAGATTGAAGCTGATTCTCGAAAGTTAAGATCCTTTTATTGACCGTAGAAGCTGTCAAATACCGATCCATACTCGAATCATAAAGAAGTTCTTAAAGACATGTTAGATGAAGAAATATGTAAAAAGATCCTTTAAGACATATGTATTAAAGACATTTTTAAGCGGACTTACGTTGAAAGAATTTCAATTGTATTTACTCCAGATAATCAGCCAGATGAAGAAAATTCTCCATTTGTCCGTTCTTCTTATTATTTTAAGCATGTTCTTATATTCCTGTTCACAAAACGATCAGGTCCTGAAGAAGGAGGGTCATGATTTCAACGGTACCTTATTCCGGAAAATACCTCGACAGGATTGCCTTTCCGATCGGCGGAATTGGAGCCGGAATGTTCTGTCTCGAAGGAACAGGCGCCATATCACATATGTCGGTCAGAAACCGTCCCGAAGTTTTTAACGAACCTTCGATGTTTGCAGCAATTTCTGTCAGGGGGATGGAAAACGGAGCTCTTGTAATTGAAGGTCCCGTACCTGAGTGGAAAAAGTTTGGGATGCCGGATTCGGGCAACGGTTCCGGAGGTGCAACCTATGGACTTCCCCGTTTTGAAGAAGCAGATTTTATTGCCCGTTTCCCTTTTGCCCATATCAACCTGAAGGATCCTGGTTTCCCGCTTGAAGTTCAGTTATCAGGCTGGAGCCCCTTTATCCCTACGGATGCAGATAATTCAAGTCTTCCTGCAGGTGCGATTGAATATTCATTCAGAAATACCGGATCTCAATCTATCGAAGCTGTTTTTTCATATAATTCGGTGAATTTCATGAAAAGGAACGGAGGAAAGCCATCGATCAGGCCGTTGATGAGCGGATTCATACTTTCAGAAGATGGAGTTAAAGACAAACCTGAGTCAAAAGGTGACTTTGCAATATTTACAAATGAACCCGGGACCGTTGTAGACCACTGCTGGTTCAGGGGAGGATGGTGGGATCCGCTGACAATGACGTGGAATACAATACTTAAAGGAGATACCAAAGAAAATCTGCCTGTGGAAGGAGCAGCCCCGGGAGCCTCCCTCTTCGTGCCTTTTACTCTTAACCCAGGTGATACGAAAGTTGTCCGCCTGATGATGACCTGGTATGTTCCTGACACTGACCTGAAATATGGACAGGATCCTGAAAATCCTGAAGAAGAAGCCTGTGATGATCCGAACTGTTCATGCAAAGATCCATTTTATAAGCCCTGGTATTCCGGAAAGTTTTCAGGAATTGAAGATATAGCAAACTATTGGAAAACAAATTATGATGAACTTCGCAGGAAAACAGAGTTGTTCAGCAATTCTTTTTATTCAATGACCCTTCCTGCCGAAGTCATGGAGGCAGTTTCAGCAAACCTGACGATCCTCAAATCACCCACAGTGTTGCGTCAGCCAGATGGAAGGCTGTGGAACTGGGAAGGATGCAGCGACAACTCAGGATGCTGTGCCGGTTCATGTACTCATGTCTGGAACTATGCACAGGCAATTCCTCACCTCTTTCCACGGCTTGAACGCACCCTTCGCGAAACAGAGTTCAACCAGAGTCAGGACAAGGAGGGGCATCAGACTTTCAGGTCTGCTTTACCGGTCCGCCCTGTGGCAACGACTTTTTATGCGGCTTCTGACGGTCAGCTGGGCGGGATCATGAAGGTTTACCGCGACTGGCATATCAGCGGGAACAACGACTGGATGAAGAAGATGTATCCCAGAGTAATTCAAAGCATCGACTATTGCATCAGAACATGGGATCCGCGACAACACCGGCACTCTCGAAGAACCGCATCATAATACCTATGATATTGAGTTCTGGGGACCTGATGGCATGTGTACCTCATTTTATCTCGGAGCTCTCAGGGCGGTTGCGGCTATGGGAGGTTTTTTGGGAGAGGATGTCACTAAATACGAAGGTCTTTATAATAAAGGTAAGCAGGCTGTTGAGACATGAACTGTACGATGGGGAATATTTTATTCAGAAAATTAAATGGCAAGGCCTGAACTCTCCCGACCCTGTAAAAGCATCAGAGGGTTCATGGAGTTCAGATTATTCAGAAGAGGCCAGGACACTTCTTCAGAAAGAGGGTCCGAAATACCAGTATGGTACGGGATGCCTTTCGGACGGAGTTCTGGGAGCCTGGATAGGGGAGGTCTGCGGACTTACAGACATAATTGATCCGGTTAAAGTCAAAAGCCACCTTAATTCGGTCTTTAAATATAATTTTAAAGAGGATCTGGACGATCATTCAAATCCCCAGCGTCCTTCTTATGCTTTCGGTAACGATGGCGGGCTGTTGATATGTACCTGGCCAAAGGGTGGAATGCTCTCACTTCCATTTGTTTACAGCAATGAAGTATGGACAGGAATAGAATACCAGGTAGCTTCACATTTAATGATGTCGGGTGAGGTGGAGAAGGGGCTGCAGATAGTAAGGACGGCCAGGGACAGATATGACGGCACAGTCAGGAATCCGTATGATGAATATGAATGCGGACACTGGTATGCCAGAGCTCTGTCGAGCTATGGATTGCTCCAGGGGCTTACTGGTGTGCGGTACGATGCCCTGTCACAAAAGATGTTCATTGATTCCCGGATCGGTGATTTTACGGGTTTTATTTCGACAGAAACAGGCTTTGGAAATGTGGGTCTTAAAAACGGGAAGCCGTTTCTGGAAGTTGACTTTGGCGAAATAAGCGTTAAGGAATTTGTTACCCTTACCCGGTAAACCGTAGAATCTCAGATAATCATTTTCCTGAATTGCTTACAAATGCAATCTGCTTGCTGTCGGGTGACCATGACGGAACATTGATCGTTCCCTGTCCACCGTAAAGATAAGCGATCACTCTGGCTTCACCGCCATCCGCAGGCATTAGTCTCAGCATCACCCGTTTGTATGAAGGATGACCGTTTTTTTCAATATCCGGAGGGAATGAGATAAATGCTATCCATTTTCCGTCAGGAGAAATATGAGGGAACCAGTTTCTATACTCATCAAAAGTGAGCTGCTCCTTTCCTGTTCCGTCAGGTTTCATTCGCCAGAGCTGCATATTACCCGTCTGGCTTCCGTTATAATATATATATTTACCATCAGGTGAATATTCACAACCATCTACATGTTCACCCGGATTGAGGTTTGTCAGAGCAACCTCTTTACCTCCCCTTAATAGAATTCCTGTAGATATTGTAAATATTCTTTCCGCCCCGCTGTGCAACATAAACAACCTCCTTATTGTTCGGAGCCCATCCATGCCAGTAAGAAGGAGTTTCTTCAGTTATCATTCCTGGGATTTCCTCCTTTAAGGGGCAGAACATAAACTGTTGATCCACCGCCAGGCTTCCCTCACGCTGACTGCTGATTGCCAGTAGCTTACCATTGAATGAGATGCCATGATCATTATTATTCCTGGTAGCAAATCCGGTATTGAGCTGAACAAGATCTCCTCCTGTAACCGGAATTTTATATAGTAATCCATCCATATTGAACAGGAGCTGTTTCCCGTCAGGCATCCAGTTAGGTGCTTCAAACCTTCCCTGCTTTTCATAAATAACCATTCTTTTTCCGTCAAACACATTCATAGTTTCAAGACGGCAACCAAGGTAACCCCATCCCTTGCCTGGATTGTAATTTTCACCAACAGGTTTGTCTATCCTGACATTCCAGATATTTGCCTCTTCAGTAACGTCAGGATTGTGTGAACAAACAAATAATCCTGCAAGGATTTCATCAGGCAGATTTACCATCTCATACGAGCCTATTGTTTCAAGAGGCTCATCCGGTATGTGCAGCTCTCATAAAAATAATCTTCCCTGACCGTTCAAGCTGCAATTATATCATAATCTGATCCTTTTGCAAATATTTCATCTTCAGGATCTTTCATTTCAGTCCCTTTGAAATCCCTCCATTGCATAACTGTCAGTCCGTCACCATGAAGAGTCGCTGAAATATGAGCTGGAGTTTTCATCCGTCGAAGCCCTGAGCATCCATCCTGTTTTTCTGTGAGCCTCGGTACCCTTTCCTTCAAACTTAAAATTTGCTGTAAGGATAAAGTCACCCTTTATTTTATTGTACAGATAATGAAATTCATCTCTTGCAAACCAGATATTGTAGCCTGATCCCCTTATTGAATAGGTTTGATCTGAAGTGTTATAAAGGGCTGAACCTGCGATTTTTCGGATTGCCAATATCGGCACTTGTTCTGAAAAATACCGGTTGATTTGTTCTGAGCCATTGTTGAATTCATTAAAACAGCAGCAAATGAAAATAAGTAAATATCTCATAGTTAATATTATGTTTTGTACAATAAAATAAAGTTAATTTATCAATTGTACGGTTAACAGTATGAGGTTTATAAATGGAGAACAGATCTGAGACCTGTCTCTACAATCTAAAGAATATGCAATCGATTGCAGAAATAAATTAAATTTATAAATTTGGTAATGGAAGTTCGTAAAATTTATTAATTTTAGGAATATTTAGAATATTGTTAATTATCAAACAAAATATTCCATGAATGATATTCTGAATAAAATTGCCCGATGTGTGGAGACAGGCAAAATAGATAAAGTCTCTCCTTATCCACCCGATATGAAAGGACAGGATGGCGCAGATGAACTTACAAAGCAGGCACTGGATGGAGGAATCAGACCGGACGAAGATTCTTGAGAATGCACTGATCCCTGCAATGGCTGTTGTTGGTGACCGGTTCAGCAGGAAAGAGATCTATGTTCCCCAGATGCTGATGGCTGCAAAAGCCATGAACGGTGCAATGAAACACCTTAAACCTTTTTTTCAATCGGGTGAAACAAAGCGAAAAGGTAAATTTATAATCGGTACTGTCTCAGGCGATCTTCATGACATTGGTAAAAATTTGGTATCAATGATGATAGAAGGTGGAGGCTGGGAGGTAATTGACCTTGGTGTTGATGTAAGTACAGAGAAGTTCCTTAAAGCAATTGATGAAAATCCGGGAGCGATAGTAGGTTTATCGGCTCTTCTTACAACAACCATGGAAAATATGAAAAAAACAGTTGCTTCCATAAAAGAAAAACATTCCGGATCTTAAAATCCTTGTGGGAGGAGCTCCTGTTACACAGGAATACTGTGACAAGATTGGAGCCGATTTCTATTCTCCTGATCCTCAGGGTGCTGTAAATTATCTTAAACAGCTTGTAGTCATAGCTTACCTCTCCCGTTAGCCTTACTGACAGTGTTTCTAACCATTACCTGGCTTTTCTCTCCGTGACGGAGGGGCTTAAGCCATGACAATGTGAATTTAGCCCCCTTCTCTCTTGAGGCAGAAGGGCGCTCGAGGATGAGGCCAATTATGAGAAGATGTTGATGGGATGAGTGCAAAAAATTAAACTAAAAGCTTAAAAATTCTATGAAAACAATTCTTACCGGAAAAACCAGAGAAGTTATTATTGATACTGAAGGTCCTGTAATTATTATCGGTGAATCGATCAATCCGACAAGGAGAAAAAAGCTTGTTTCGACATTGCAGGAGAATAATTTTGATTACGTTCTTGAGCTGGCCGAAAGTCAGATAAGAGCAGGTGCTGATGTTCTGGATGTCAATGTCGGTTTTCCCGGTGTTGATGATGTAAAGCTTCTTCCGGCAAGCAGTGATTGCAATCCAGAATAAATTTGATATTCCTTTATGTCTCGATTCGCCAAATCCACAGGCTATTGAAGCGGCCCTGAAAGTTTCAGCCGGTAAATGTCTTATCAATTCAGTAAACGGCAAAGAAGCTTCAATGCAGGCTCTTCTTCCTGTTGCCAGAGAATATGGTGCTGCAATTATCGCATTATGTATGGATGATGATGGCATTACCAACGATCCTGAAAAAAGAGTGGCAATTGCTGAAAAAATAATTGAAAGGGCAGTTAAGAGCGGAATTAAAGCCGAAGATGTGATAGTTGATCCGCTTGCCATGGCGGTAAGTGCTGAACCTCATGCCTGCATTGTTACGCTGGAAACCATAAAGCTGGTGCATCAGAAGCTTGGCCATAATATTACCCATGGGCTGCAAGCAACATTTCATTTGGATTGCCCGACAGGGAATCACTTAACTCATGCTTTCATGGCTTTATCAATATATTGCGGACTGACATGTCCCATTGCAAATCCTGAAAAGATTACATCGCTGTTCGGGCTACCGATCTTGTACTGGGCAAAGACGATTTTGCAGTCAGATTTGTGGATTACTTTCAAAGTCGCACTTAATTCATACCTTCGTCTGAATTTTAACCATCAAACAAAAAATGTCCGGCATTAAACCTGCCCGCAGATGGCAGCCTGCTTTTTATCCCATTCAGGAAAGAAAAATTCGGAATACGTCTCCTGGCAAACATCTGAGATCCTGATAAAAGGACCTCTTTTCGGGTGCCGCATGTGCGGCAACTGTCTCCTGCAGGAGACAGCTTTTATCTGTCCGATGGAATGTCCGAAAGGCATGCGAAATGGACCATGCGGTGGGGTGACTCCCGAAAAAAATTGTTATGTCGATGAGACCAGGAAATGTGTCTGGTATGCAATTTATAAGCGGGCTCAGAAGACAGGACAGAGAAAAAACACTTCTGGAAGTTCTTCCTCCGCTTGACTGGAATAAAGTTGGGATCGAAACATGGGGAGATGTGGTTAAGCAGGTTGGAAAAGTCGGCACCGGAAAATTCCTGAGAGTCCTGATTTCAAAGGATAAAGCTGAAGAAACGATATGTGGGATTCGGTTTTCAAGAGTGTCAGGCAGCCGGAATGGTGGAATGGAGATTCTGATTATCATCCACCTTCGTACAGTGAACCGGTTTCAAATCTGGAAAGACAGCTGAGGAATGGTGAATTTGTTATAGCAACAGAAGTAACACCTCCGCTAAGTGCTGACTCCGAAAAGCTGTAACAGGAATATTGAGCTTGTAAAGCCTTATGTTACAGCTATTAACTTTACCGATGCTTCATCAGCAAACCCTAAAATGTCGGCTATTGCATGTTGCAAGGTTGCTGCTGATCTGGCGCTGAGCCTGTATTCCAGATTGCTGCCCGCGATACGACACGGACGGGACTTCAATCAAATGTTATCGGTGCAGGTCAGTTCGGGATAAAGAATATTCTTTGCGTCACAGGCGACAACTCAAAGGTAGGCCCATCCCCGACAAGCGATATGAATCTTCTTGACATCGACTCGGTCCAGATGCTCTGGATTCTCAGAAGGATGAGAGATGAAGGGATCTATCTTGACGGGAGGAAAATGAAATATCCGCCAAAATTTTTTCTTGGGGCTGCCACATCTCCATTTGCATCAGATCCTGAACTGCAGGCAATAAAAGATCAGAAGAAAGTAAATGCCGGGGCTCAGTTCTTTCAGACAAATCTGATTTTTGAACCTGACAGGCTCGAGCGGTGGCTGGAACAGCTTGACAAAAGAGATGTTTTAAATAAGGTTTATATTCTTATCGGGATCACTCCGTTGAAGAGCTTTAAAGCGGCGCTTTATCTTCATACCAGGGTGCCTGGTGTTACCTTCCCCAAAAGGTCTTAAACGGATGGAAAAGGCAGGTGAAGGTGCACCTGAAGAAGGAATTCAGATAGCACTGGAGCTTATTGCGTCAATAAAAAGTAAAAAAGGAGTAAATGGAATTCACCTTATGACCCTCGGCTGGGAATCGGTGGTTGAGAGGATAGTCAGGGACAGCGGATTTAGCCCGCAGACTACTAAAGCGGACTTTAATACAGGTGATAAATAAATTCGACAGGTAAAAAATCTTCAGGATAAATTAAATGAAGGGATCCACTTTCCAATTCGGTTTTTCAGACCTCGGACTTACAGTCCGGCAGATCGAGCATGTCCTGGGATACAGGGAGGGTGAATCGGAGGAGACAATTTCGGAACTGATTGAGGTCCTGTTACGGGAATCAGAAACATTTGTCAATGTAAAAGCTGAATATGTAATATTCAACGAGGTGAAATTCAATAATCCGGATAAAACAGTTGAGGTAAATAATTCAGTTTTCAATATAAAGAAAATTGTATTTAACCAGATCAGGAAATCCGAATCCATAGCAATATTTCTGTGTACGGCCGGGAAAGAGATCGGAACGAGAAGCCGGACTGCAATGGCAGATGGAGATCTGCTGACGGGGTATGTATATGATGTGATTGGCAGCGAGATAGTTGAAGCGGCATCTGATCTGATGCAAAACAGCCTTCAGATGTCAGTTGCCCGTGAAGGGAAGAAGATAACCAACAGGTACAGTCCGGGATATTGCGGGTGGAATGTGGAAGAACAGCATAAGCTGTTTCAGCTTATTCCCGGTAACTACTGCGGAATAAGGCTGACTCCTTCAGCCCTCATGGACCCCATGAAATCCATAAGTGGTTTCATCGGTATTGGTGCGGATGTGAGGTATAATGCCTACACCTGTAACCTGTGCGACATGAAGGACTGCATCTACAGAAAAAAAAAGGAGAAGAAGTGAAATCAATTTCCCGCTGATCACCATGGTTTAAGCAAATTTAAATCAGTCTGGATCTGTGAAATCCATTTCCCGAGATCACAGACCTGCCTGCCGGCAGGCAGGTTTACGCAGATTTAAATCTGCGTGGATCTGCGAAATCTGCGGGAAACTAATAACATCAGTTTGTGGGATTCACAGTTCCACACAGTTATCAGCTTATTCGGATTTATATTTTTCGAACTGCTCGGCGATTTTAGCATCTAAATGGGTGCCTGCATGAACAAGAACACGATACTTCAGCAATAACCGGGTCCCCTTTCTCATAAACGTTTCTTTGTCATCCTGAGGCCAATACATTGGTGTTGGTGACATAAATCCGTAATCACGCGTAAACCATGGAGAAGGATACCACGGGTTGGAAGGATGCTGCATGATGGCAAGTCCCTCGATCGCATTCCCCCGTTTACCATAAAAGTCTATCCATGGAGAACCTTTGCCAAAAGTCTCTTTTTCACTTTTGGCTCCCGCGGCATTGATCATGGTCCCTCCGTTGGTAACGGCCAGATCAGCCGCCATTCTGGCACTGAAAAGTGAATGATTCGTCTTGAGTATATGCACATCCATCAGCATTTCCATAGTAATCTCCACATCGATCTGAGTGATTGATGGTGACGGAGACGTAATGAAGATCCTTCGTGTATCCCTGACAGGGGAGAGGGCTCCCGGCCTGGCCCAGATACATTCATCGGTGATGACAACGGTGTCGCCTCCCTGTTTCTCAATCTGTGCATTAACCGAGATTATTCTTCCACGCTCCAGACCCTCCTGCCAGTAATTTCCGCCGTTAACCAGGTCGCAGCCGAAGAAGAGGGATGAATGGTGAGGATATATTGCGTTGCGCATTGAAGTTACCGATCCTCCTGAGACCGGTCCATTGACCGGATAGAAGAAAGGATATTTTTCGTCGTCTGAAAAGATGTAGCTGGTAAAATACCTCCCGTCTATTGTGACGTTGATTTTTGAGCCGACTTTGACAGCTGTTATCTTAGCTCCTGTTACCGGAAACGAGATCAATACGCCTGCAAATAAAAGAAAAGCGTTAACAATTATCTTTCTCATTATCCTTAATTAGATCTTTATAAAGTTGGTGCCATAGGGAGCCCTCTGGGGACGGGTAAGCAGGGAATTAGCCTCGGCATCGTTCACAAATTTCTCAGTATCCGGATCCCAGTTAAGCTTTCTTCCCAATTTCATTGCAATATGTGTAACCAGACAGACAGTGCATGCACGATGTCCGATTTCAACAGGTGAAATCGGTTCTTTACGTGATTTGATGCAATCGAGCCAGTTACCCTGTTGCGAATCGCTGACGTAAAGATGTATTTCATTCGGGCCTATTACTGAAGTCAGTATCCTGGGATCGCTCGCGTCCAGAGCTTTGGTATTTCTATCCTGGACAATGGGATCGCTTGCCGTCGCCGTATAGCCACCACGTGTAACAAATATCCATCCTTCAGTTCCTTCGTATCTCACTCCGTTGGGATAGCTTCCGCTTGTGAGCTGGGTTATCCCGCTTTTATATTCAGCTATTGACATGAAGTCGCCGTGGACATCCCAAAGACCTGATGCAGGGAATTGAGCAACAGCATTGATAGAGATTGGTCCGGTTAATTCAGTATCCATCCCCCAGGCTGCTGAATCAAAATGGTGCTGGCCCCATCCGGTTATCATTCCTGCTCCGAACTGTTCACATCTGAGCCACCCCGGTCGATCGAAATCCTTTTGGGGATGAACCCGTATTTCAGTATAATAGACCTCAGGTGTGGATCCTAACCACATATCGTAGTTCAGGTTTTCAGGTACTGGTATTTCGGGTGCTTCAGGACCTGCAGGGTCGCCGGGAAGTCCGATTTTTACGGTATGCAGCTTACCTATTCTTCCATTTCTTACCAGTTCGGCGGCAATCCGCCATTGTATACTTGATCGCTGCTGGGTTCCAACCTGCAGGATAACCTTTTTACGTCTGACCACATCACTTAACAATCTCCCTTCTGCGATGGTGAGCGAGGTTGGCTTCTCAAGATAAATGTCCTTACCTGC
Organism: uncultured Bacteroidales bacterium; assembly: GCA_963849615.1. Classification (GTDB taxonomy): domain Bacteria; phylum Bacteroidota; class Bacteroidia; order Bacteroidales; family VadinHA17; genus LD21. The sequence continues at coordinate 6,099 of CAWKIC010000073.1, read as the reverse complement.
AAGCGCCGCTTCGATAGCTGGCTGCGAATGCCAGTGATCGGGGGTTGTGATCATGACAGCATCGATTGATTTATCAAGCAGCATCTCTTTATAGTCTCCAAATGTCTTTACTTTCACATAATTGGCATCTCCGGTTTTTTTTGTATAATAACCTTCAACCATTTGTTTGCCTAATGTCATTCTGTTTGAATCAACATCAGCTACAGCTACTACCATGGCTGTGTCAAACCTCATCGTTTCTGATATATCACCTCTTCCCTGCCTGCCGCAACCAATCCACCCGATGTTGATCCTGTCGCTCGGAGGATTCTTCCCGATAACGCCTGAGGGGACTATTGTGGGAAGGATCAGTGTTCCGGCAGTTGCCGATATCGATTTTGATATGAAATGTCTTCTCTTCATAATATTCTTTATTGAAAATTTTGAATCTTCAGTTATAAATTAGTCACGATAAATATCCCTTCAAGCCCCGCCCACTCTTCTGGCTGTGACCCCGGGAGGATATGCAAAGTAATACCACGCACTTTCAGCTTTATCCCTGTCAAAGCGGCCGTTGAATACCAGTAGCCTGTATTTAAGAACATATTTCTGTCCGGGATTTAAAAGCCAGTCCATATCCTTTGTGGGACAGAAGTTAGCGAACATATCACCCCTGTCGTACTGATTCTCAGGCCAGATCCTGAGAGGCTCGGGGTAGTTGTAATTGGTTGGGAAAGACATCATTACAACTCCGGCATAGTCACTGTCAATTTCACCCTGTACAATGCACCACCGTGCTTTGGAACCGTCAGCGTCTTTTCTGGTTTTGCCTTCAGATGTCAGAACCATGCTGTTCTTATTGTCCCACTTTTCTGTTGTCCTCCATCCCAGGCCGGCGTACCGGTATTCAAGGAGTTTGACCGGACTCTTATCCGCGCAATTAAGCTGAATATTAAAATCAACTATAAAGCAGTCCGGATTTTTTTGGAGGCGATAAACCCTGACACGCTGTAATTCGTTCATTGCAACCTTAGTACCTCCGGTTTTTTTAAACACAACGTGTTCATGAAGGGCATCAAATTCCCCGAATACAGGTCCCTTTTCTACTGAAACAAAATTTGCAAAGCGGACGGTGCCCTGCTTTGTATTAATATTCCAGAAATCGATAGTGTCTCCCTCATAGGCTACATGTGTCCAGGGATTCCAGATTCCATAATGATGGTAATGGTCAGGAGGTTGGATACGCGTCAGGACCTGCCCGTGAGGTGACCATAAAGGATGGATGAACCCGCTTCTCCTGTAAGATGTATCGACTCCCTTAGGGGGATAAACTGTCCTGAAATAGTACTGCAGGAGGTTTTTGCTGCCTTCCATGAGGGTTAGCGCGCCATCGTTGACCACTGCTTTTACTTCTTCACTTTGAACCGCACTTCCTTTCTCCAGTTCAAAATATCTCTTTTCACCTGACGTGGCTCCGCCTGTGATAAACCAATGAATCCTGCGTGTTTCCCCCTCCTCTGTCTGAAATGGTACTTGATTTCTGGAGCCACCGTTAACTTCATACAGTGAAATAAGAGTGTCGGATAAATATGTAACTTCATCAAGATCAAAGCTCACCGGTATTTCCAGTCCTGCAGCCGGTTTTGCCAGATTAACCTCAATGGTGGCAATTTTCTGCGAAAGGATATTTCCTGACAATAAGAAAAAAACTGCTATAAATGAGATTTTTGTGGTTCTTATCCGTTGCATAAGGCGACTTAAAAAAGTTAACAATTTATCCGTAAGTATTAAATCCGGAACACAGATAAAATACAGGATTAATCTTATAAAAATACTTAGTTAATTTCATTTAAGGAAAAATTATAAAAAAAATCTGCAACCGGTTGCAGGATTTCGTCAGGTTTATATGTCAATAAAGGTTTTTATGTTAAATTTGTTTATTAACCATCCGAATAATGAAAACCAGCAGGGATGTCACAATCTACGATGTTGCCAAAGCGTTGAATCTCTCGCCTTCAACTGTAAGCAGGGGATTAAAGGACCATCCTCATATAAATGAAGGGACAAAGAATAAAATAAAAGCTGCAGCGGACAGCATGGGTTACAGACAGAACAAGTTTGCAAGCAGTTTGCGGAAGAGACGTACGGAAACCATAGGAGTAGTTGTGCCCAAACTGAACAGCTATTTCATGGCAACAGTTATTTCCGGGATGGAAAAAGTAACAAATGAGCATGGTTATGGTTTGATAATCAGTCAGTCACAAGAATCTGGGAAACAGGAAATCTCATGCATTTCAACCTTGTTTAACAGCAGGGTTGACGGAATCCTGATATCGCTTGCTTTTGACACGAAGACCCTTGATCATTTTGACATCCTGTTCGATAAAGATATTCCGGTAGTGTTTTTCGACCGAGTCGCAGAATGCCATGGTTGCATGAAAGTTGTCATTGATAATTACAAGGCAGGGTATGAAGCTACTGCACACCTTCTTAGCAGGGGATGCAAACGAATTGTTCACTTTGGCGGGAACCTCCTGAGAAATGTTTATGACGACCGCTTCAGAGGATACCGGCAGGCCTTAAGCGATTACGGAATAGAATTTAATCAGAAGCTTGTACTTATCAGTGACCTTACGAGGGAGTCATCAATGGTTTTGGCAAAGAAGGTCCGTAATATGAATCCACGTCCTGACGGTCTTTTCGCTGCAAACGATACATCTGCCGTTGCTGCAATTGTTGAACTGCAGAAATCAGGAATCAGGGTTCCGGGTGATATAGCCGTGGTAGGATTTAACAATGAACCAATCAGTCAGGTTATTCAGCCTAACCTTACAACGGTCGATTATCCTGCAAGGGAGATTGGAGAAATTGCCACCAAATCCCTTATCAACAAACTGAATAATTCAGAATCCGGCAAATTAAGTACCCTGGTGCTGAAACATTCTCTTATTATCCGTCAGTCATCCATGAAAAATAAATGATCCGATAACTCTAAGTACTCTAAATACTCTAAATACTCTGGTCACTTCAACTTCTTTAATTTGTAAATAATTTAATATAAACATGTTACTAATCGGAATTGATTTGGGAAGCTCTTCAGTTAAGGCTTCAGTAATTGACGGTGAATCAGGTAAAACCCTCGTATCGGAATTTTATCCGAAGGAAGAGATGAAAATCATTGCCCGCCAGCCAGGCTGGGCAGAACAGGATCCTGATGAATGGTGGACCAACCTTAAACATGCAATCACCGGGTGCACTGCGAAACTGGGCACCCTTAAAAACGATATTGGAGCCATCGGCATTTCATATCAGATGCATGGGCTTGTTATTGTAGACAAAGACAAGAAAGTTCTCCGGCCTTCAATAATCTGGTGCGACAGCCGGTCAGTAAGTTACGGTGAAAAAGCTTTCAAAGCCCTGGGCAGGGATTTTTGTCTTTCCCATCTGCTTAACTCCCCGGGCAATTTTACGGCTGCAAAACTGGCATGGGTAAAAGAAAATGAACCTGATGTATTTAAGAAGATAGATAAAATTATGTTGCCGGGCGACTATATTGCGTTGAAGCTTACAGGAGAAACCTTCACTTCATTTACAGGGCTTTCAGAAGGTATCTTTTGGGATTTCCAAAAAAATAAACTCTCAGGTGAGCTGATGGACTATTTTGGATTCAATCCTGGAATAGTGCCGGATGCAATCAAATCGTTTTCACTGCAGGGGAAACTTGAAGGGAAAGTTGCTGATGAGCTTGGTTTGAATGCCGGGATTCCGGTTTCATACCGAGCCGGGGACCAGCCTAATAATGCTCTTTCACTAAATGTGCTTAATCCGGGCGAGGTTGCAGCCACGGCGGGTACATCGGGTGTTATTTATGGAGTTACTGATCAGACAAAGTACGATCCCCAATCAAGGGTAAATACTTTTTTGCATGTCAATCATTCTATTGAAAATAAGCGGCTTGGTGTATTGCTCTGTATTAACGGCACCGGAATTCTTAATTCATGGCTGAGGAGGATCTCCGGTAATCTGACGTACAATGATATGAATGATTCAGCCGGCAGAGTGCCACCTGGATCCGACGGGCTTTCGGTTCTCCCGTTTGGGAATGGTGCGGAAAGAATGCTGATGAACAGAGATACCGGTTGCAGGATTCTGGGTTTGGACTTTAACCGGCACGCAAATTCTCACCTGTTCAGAGCTGCCCAGGAAGGAATAGCATTTTCTTTCAGATACGGGCTCGACATAATGAAGGAGACCGGCATTGATCCTCAGCTGATAAGGGCAGGGGCGGCCAATATGTTCCTGAGTCCTGTTTTCAGGGAAGCATTGTCATGCATTACAGGAACAACCATTCATCTTTACAACACCGACGGTTCAGCAGGAGCAGCAAGGGGAGCAGGGATCGGATGCGGGTTCTATAAATCAGATAAAGAAGCCTTTATCGGGCTTAAAACTGTTGATATTACAGAACCTGACACATTGAAGGTCAATGCTTATGAAGAAGCCTACCTCAGGTGGAAAGAATTTTTAGATTTGTTAATTATATGAGGTTTCTCTTCCATCTTTAGTTAAACTTTCAGTATTTTGCATAAAATAAAAATTACAACAAACCAAAAAATATCCGATATGATTTACAAAGGCAAAAATGAAGCATACCCAGGCATAGGTAAAATTGAATATGAGGGTAAAAATTCAAAAAATCCGCTGGCTTTCAGGTGGTACAATCCTGATGAAGTGGTTTCAGGCAGCAAGATGAAAGATCATCTGCGATTTGCAGTTGCCTACTGGCATTCATTCTGTGGCGACGGGAGCGATCCGTTTGGTGATGCAACCCACATATTCCCATGGAAGGAGGTTGCTATTATCGATGACAAAATTAAAATGAGGCTCGATGCTGCTTTCGAATTTATTACCAAGATCGGAGCAGGATATTATTGTTTCCACGATTTAGATGTAGTAGGCGGGGGAACGGTTTTGGAAATAGAAAAACGCCTCGACAAATTTGTGCCTTTAATGAAAACAATGCAGGATCAAACCGGGGTAAAGTTGTTGTGGGGAACTGCAAATCTTTTCTCTGACCCAAGATTCATGAACGGAGCAGCAACGAATCCAGATTTTGCAGTTGTTGCCAATGCCGGCGCCCAACTCCGAAATGCAATACATGCCACAATAGCCCTGGGGGGTGAAAACTATGTTTTCTGGGGAGGAAGAGAAGGGTACATGAGCCTTCACAACACTGATATGAAGAGAGAGCTTGCACATATGGGAATGATGCTCTCGCTTGCAAGGGATTACGGACGTAAAAACGGTTTTAACGGGACCTTCCTGATTGAACCAAAACCAATGGAACCGTCAAAGCATCAGTATGATTTTGATGTTGCGACTATAATTGGGTTTCTGCGTCAACACGGACTTGACAGGGATTTTAAGCTGAACATTGAAGTGAACCATGCAACACTTGCCGGCCATACATTCCAGCATGAGCTACAGGTGGCTGCCGATGCAGGTCTTCTGGGAAGCATTGATGCCAATAAGGGTGATTACCAGAACGGATGGGACACCGATGAGTTCCCGACAAATATATATGAGGTGACGGAAGCTATGATGGTAATCATGCAGGCAGGCGGATTTAAAACAGGAGGAATAAACTTTGATGCCAAGATCAGACGAAACTCAACTGACATTGAGGACCTGTTTATAGCACATATAAGCGGGATGGATACTTTTGCAAGGGCTTTGCTGATTGCCGATAAGGTTCTTAAGGAGAGCGATTACCTCGAGAAACGCAGAAAAAGGTATGAGTCATTCGACAGTGGTTCCGGGAAAGATTTTGAAAACGGTAAACTGACACTCGAGGGATTGAGGGATATTGCATTGAAATCCGGTGAACCCCAAAACAGAAGCGGAAAGCAGGAACTCTACGAGCAACTTATTAATATGTATATTCAGTAGTCTGACTTTGTGGATTTCTTGGTCTTTTGCCCCGACCCCTTGAGCCTGATTTTAAATTCAGATTAAGCGATTTAGTATCAATAAACTGCGATAATCAGCATGATCTGCGGGAAATTAATTCTTTTTTTCCGCAGATCTCGCAGACTTCGCAGATTTGCATACTATTAAAAA
>CAWKIC010000072.1:0-158102 GCA_963849615.1 uncultured Bacteroidales bacterium | reverse complement strand
TTTATACTCATTTTAAAGTATTGTTATTTTATTAACATTGTTATTAATTTCACAATTAAATATTATCTTTGCGTTGTCAAACAAAAACACAGACTTTAAACTGAACCTAAAAAAGAATATGTGCTTTATAACCAATAATATAGAAATCACTGACGATAAGTGTTCTTTATTCGTGGGAGATAATCCCGTAACTTTCACCGGAATCACTTTTTTCAAGATTTAACTGGAATGGACAGGAATAAATTGATAATTTTAAGAAGACTATTTTCAGCAGATCTGATCCACTGAATTAACTTAATCAAAAAAAGCATGGCACAAATCAAATCTCTTGCGGATCTGAAAAAGAAACGCGAAGAACTTTTAAGGGGTCCGGAAGGCAAGCTTAAAGGCCTTGATCCTGAGCATTTTGTACAGGTGAGGGTTGCAATGGCAACCTGTGGTATTGCCTCCGGAGCAAAGCCTGTTATGGAGTTTTTCCAGGAGCAGCTCGAACGTCGTAGTATTCAGGGCATTGTTAAACAGACAGGCTGCATGGGATACTGCTATGCAGAGCCGACAATTGAAGTCAGACTTCCGGGCCAGGATCCTGTAGTATTCGGCTATGTGGACCTGAAAAGGGCAGATCAGATTATTGAAAAGTACATCAAAACCGGTGAGCTTGTTGACGGTATAATTCCGGTGAACTACGAAACCATTGATTCTAAAGTATCAGGAGGATAAGAGATGTCAAAATACAGTAAGCATCTTATGGTATGTGGCGGAACCAGCTGTCACTCTTCGGAAAGTGATGCCGTCGTCTGGAATCTCAGGGATGAACTTGAAGCCAAAGGCCTATCTGAAAATGTCCAGGTAATCCTTACCGGGTGCTTCGGCTTCTGCCAGCAGGGACCGATTGTAAAAGTCATGCCGGACAATATCTACTATTTAAAGGTTAAGCCTGAAGATGCCCAGACAATTGTTGAAGAGCACATTATAAAAGGCAGAATCGTTACAAGGCTCCTCTATCAGGATCCCATAACAAAGGAAACCTCCGGAGTACCCGATCATAAAAAGCAACTCAGAATTGTACTCCGCAACTGCGGATTCATTGATCCTGAAAACATTGATGAATATATTGCCAGGGATGGCTACCAGGCGCTTGGGCAGGTGCTTACTGAAATGACGCCTGAACAGGTAATTAAGGTGGTCAGGGATTCGGGACAGAGAGGCCGGGGTGGCGCAGGATTTCCTACCGGATTGAAGTGGGAGATCGCCTTCAGGAATAAATCAGATGAGAAATATGTAGTTTGTAATGCCGATGAGGGTGACCCGGGAGCTTTCATGGACCGTTCGGTGCTTGAGGGTGATCCACATTCTGTGCTTGAAGCAATGGCAATATGTGGCTACAGTATAGGCGCATCCAGGGGTCTCATCTACGTCAGGGCTGAGTACCCCATGGCAATCCGCCGGTTGAAAATCGCTATGGAACAGGCTCATAAATACGGCTTCCTCGGCAATGATATTTTTGGCTCAGGATTCAATTTTGATATTTCGCTGCGTTACGGTGCAGGTGCATTCGTTTGCGGTGAAGAAACTGCACTTATACACTCAATGGAAGGTCTGCGCGGGGAGCCGACAGTAAAGCCTCCCTTCCCTGCAGAAGCAGGATTCCGCGGTAAACCAACTAACGTTAATAATGTTGAAACATTTGCCGCAATACCTGTAATTATTCTCAAAGGAGCAGATTGGTACAGCAAGATCGGAACCGAAAAATCCAAAGGCACCAAAGTTTTTGCCCTGGCCGGGAAAATCAACAATGTCGGCCTGATTGAAGTACCTATGGGAACCACTCTGAGAGAAATAATCTTTGAAATAGGCGGCGGGATCAGGGGTGGCAGAAAATTCAAAGCCGTCCAGACAGGAGGCCCTTCAGGTGGGTGCCTTACTGAAAAGCATCTTGACGTCCCTTTAGATTTTGACAATCTGGTTGCAGCAGGTTCAATGATGGGATCAGGTGGTATGATAGTGATGGACGAAGACAATTGCATGGTCTCTGTTGCCAGGTTCTTTCTCGAATTCACTGTTGAAGAATCATGCGGAAAATGCGCCCCCTGCCGCATAGGCAATAAACGGCTTCATGAACTTCTCACACAGATATGCGATGGCAAGGGAACCTCTCCCGACCTTGACAGATTAAGGAACATGAGCCTTGTTATCAAAGACACATCTTTGTGCGGATTGGGTCAGACATCTCCTAATCCTGTTTTGTCCACACTTGATAATTTCATGCATGAATATGTAGCACATGTAACTGAAAAGAAATGTCCTGCAGGTCAATGTAAAAACCTGATGGAATACTTTGTAAATACTGAAAACTGTGTCGGTTGTACGGCATGCGCCAGGGTTTGTCCTGTAAATGCTATTTCAGGCCAGAGGAAAGAGATCCATCATATCGATCCGGCAATCTGCATAAAATGCGGAGCATGTAAAGAGAAGTGCAAGTTTGATGCTATATATATCAATTAATAAAAAAGTGATGGAAACAGTTAAGCTCAATATTGATAATAAAGAGGTTGAGGTACCTGAGGGTACTACAATATATAAAGCAGCAAGGGAACTGGGAATTAATATCCCAACCCTGTGTTACATGGAGTTACACGATCTTAACATTGAAAACAAGCCAGGCGGTTGCAGAATATGTGTCGTTGAAGTCAAAGGAAGGCGTAATCTTCCTCCCTCCTGCTCCACGCGTTGCGAAGAGGGCATGCTTGTTAAAACGCATACTACAAGGGTTCTGAACGCCCGCCGGACCGTAATGGAATTCATACTTTCCGATCATCCAAAGGATTGCCTTGTTTGTGCAAAATCGGGCAACTGTGAACTTCAGAGTATGGCTCATATGCTCGGAATCAGAGATATACCAGGTGCTGAATATGCTGCAATGTCGACCTATAAAAAAGATACTTCACCCTCCATAAAAAGGGATCTTGATAAGTGCATAATGTGTCGCCGCTGTGAAATGATGTGCAACGAGGTACAAACGGTTGGCGCCCTTTCGGCTGTCAACAGGGGTTTTATGGCAACTGTTGCACCGGCATTTGAGCAGAACCTGGAACATTCAACCTGTACATATTGCGGCCAATGTGTTGCAGTATGTCCCACCGGAGCTCTTACAGAAGTCGACAATACACCCGATGTTCTTCGTGCCCTTGCTGATCCTTCAAAGACTGTTATAGTGCAGACAGCTCCTGCAGTACGTGCAGCTCTTGGTGAAATGTTCGGCATGGAAGCCGGGACTCTTGTAACAGGTAAAATGGTAACAGCTCTCAGAGCTCTTGGTTTTGACTACGTTTTTGACACCGATTTTGCTGCCGACCTCACTATCATGGAAGAGGGTACGGAGCTTCTTGGCCGTCTGAACAGGCATCTTAACGGGGATAAGACGGCAAGGCTGCCGATCCTTACCTCCTGCTGCCCGGGCTGGGTCAACTTCTTTGAAGAGTATTTTCCTGACCTGAAAGATGTTCCGTCAACATCAAAATCCCCGCAGCAAATGTTCGGCGCTATAGCAAAAACTTATTTTGCTGATAAGATAGGCATCAACCGCAGGGACCTTGTGGTGGTCTCAATAATGCCCTGCCTTGCAAAAAAATACGAATGCCAGAGAGAGAATTCTCTACCGGCAACAACAGGGACGTTGATTTTCTCAATTTCCACAAGAGAGCTTGCAGCGTTTATAAAGCAGGCGAATATCGACCTGAACAATCTCCCGGACGGTGATTTTGATAATCCGCTGGGTGAATCAACAGGTGCTGGTGTAATATTTGGAGCTACAGGCGGTGTTATTGAGGCAGCTGTAAGAACAGCCTATGAACTGCAAACCGGTAAAAAGCTTGAAAGGCTTGATTTTACAGAGCTCAGGGGTCTTGAAGGCGTCAGGGAAGCTACAATTGATTTTGATGGTTTACCATTAAGGATCGGGATTGCCAACGGTCTGGGTAATGCAAGAAAGCTTCTCAATGACGTAAGATCAGGTAAATCCCAATTCCATGCAATCGAAGTAATGGCCTGCCCCGGCGGATGTATCGGCGGCGGCGGACAGCCATTGCACCATGGCAACTCGGAGATAATTAAAGCCAGGGCAGCTGCGCTCTATGCCGAAGACAGGAGCAAACCAATGCGGAAATCTCATGAGAATCCTTTCATAATAAAACTCTATGAGGAATTCCTTGGATAAGCCGAATAGTGAAAAAGCTCACCATTTGCTTCATACTCATTATTTTGATAAAAAGAAAAAGATTGTCGTAAAACAATAATATACCACCGGTATATAATAAAATTCAATGCTATGTCAAGTATAAAAATTGAATTGAGACAAGGAGGATGTAACAAAGATAAAAGAGATATGTGCGTCTTTCAATAATGACCCCCAGGAGCTGATTAATGTCCTGCATAAATGCCAGGAACATTTTGGCTACCTGCCGGCTGAGATCCAGGAAGTGGTGTCAGGCGAGATGTCAGTGCCTGTAGCGAAGGTCTACGGAGTTATTACCTTTTATTCTTTCTTTACAATGACACCCAAGGGCAAGCATCCTATAAGCATCTGCATGGGCACTGCATGTTATGTCAGAGGAGCAGAGAAGGTCCTGGAAGAATTTAAAAAAGAACTGAATCTGCAGGTTGGTCAGACTACCGGTGACGGGAAATTTTCACTTTCAAGCCTGAGGTGTGTTGGCGCCTGCGGACTCGCTCCTGTGGTGCTTGTAGGTGATAAAACCTATGGCAGGGTAGCACCCGATGATGTAAAGAATATCATTAAAGAATACGAATAGGATTTTTCAGATGATTGGTTTGTAAGGTTGAGAAGAAGCCGGGATTTTACTGATTCCGGCTTTTCTTATGCCAGAAGAAGAGCTCCTTTTGCTTCTTTTTGTCTTCAGGATTCCTTGCCACATAAACCTTCCTGCCGTTGTGGGGATCAAAACCAGTATAGTAGATTAATGTCGAAAGCGTCATCGGCGTTGGTGTAAAATCCTGAACCTGTTCCGGTCTGATGCCCAGATTGCGGACTTCATGGGCCAGGTCATGCATATCAGCCTCAGTACAACCAGGATGTGAAGATATAAAATATGGAATAATCTCGTAATTAAGGCCATGCGATGCTATTATTGCGTCAAAACGGCTCTTTAGCTTTCTGAACAGTTCAAATGGCGTCTTTCTCATGTACTTTAATACAAGGGGCGAAGTATGTTCCGGGGCTACCTTTAACCGGCCTGAAATATGATTGGTTATAAGTTCCTCAAGATACTCTCCCTCTGCATGCCCCGCTTTCGGGTTCCATTCCTTAAATAAAAGATCGTAACGGATCCCGCTTCCTATAAATGCTTTCCTGATACCATCAATAGTATTTACTTTCCGGTATAATGATGTAAGCGTCTTATGGCTGGTTTCAAGATTATCACATACCGCCGGCCAGATACAGGATGGTCTGGAACATTTATTGCATCTCAGGGTGTTTTTCCCCTTCATCCTGTACATGTTTGCTGATGGTCCGCCGATATCCGACAAATAACCTTTAAAATCAGGCAATTCCCTGATCTTCTCTATTTCTTTTAAGATGGATGCCTCCGATCTGCTCACTATCTGTTTCCCCTGGTGAGCAGCAATTGCGCAAAAACTGCACCCTCCGAAACAGCCCCTGTGTATATTCACAGAGAACTTAATCATCTCATAAGCCGGAATTTCACCCTTATCACCATACTTAGGGTGAGGAAGATAGGTATAAGGAAGATCATACGACCGGTCAGCTTCTGATTCAGATGCCGGAGGAAAAGGCGGGTTAACGATAATATTCTTTTCTCCTGACGGCTCAATGAGCCTTGCTGATTCTATTTTGTTTGATTCATTCTCAAAGGTTAAAAAATTTGATACAAATGCCTTTTTATCCGCAACACAATCCTCGAAAGATTTGAGTGTTATGTCATTCCATGATTTCTTAACCGGAAGGGGAATATTATTCCCTCTTGATATAACAGTCTGGGGTATAGTTGTAAGTGATGAAAAAGGGATTCCCTTTGAAAGCAGCCTTACAAGCTCCCTTACAGGCTGCTCCCCCATTCCATAGATTAACAGGTCAGCACCGCTGCCAGGCAGAATTGAGGGTTCAATCCTGTCGTTCCAGTAATCATAATGAGTCAGGCGGCGCATGGAAGCCTCAATCCCTCCCAGCACAACAGGTACCTCAGGGAAGAGGTCTTTAAGGATCTTTGTATAAACTATTGTAGGATAGTCAGGCCTGAAACCTGATTTGCCTCCCGGTGTATATGCATCATTTGACCGCAGACGGCGGGCAGCGGTGTAATGATTAACCATAGAATCCATGTTTCCCGCAGTAACCCCGAAGAAGTATTTTGGCTTTCCCAGCTTACGAAAATCCCTGAGGTCATCCTTCCAGTTCGGCTGCGGGACTATCGCAACCCTGAAACCCTCTTCCTCAATCACCCGTCCTATGACAGCAGGTCCGAACGAAGGATGGTCAACATAAGCGTCACCACTGAAAATAATAACATCAGGCTGATCCCAGCCGAGCGATGCAATCTCTTTCCTTGTCACCGGCAAAAATTCAGTAACTGACTTATTTAATTTTTTCACCCGGCAAAATTACTTAATTTTAATGTCTCGCTATAAATAGCACATAAGTAGCATTTTTTTTAAACTTCAGTATACATGACAGCCGGCTTTAATCCTGGTAAAACAATCATTATTAATAAGATCCTGAAGATCACCATCCTTTTGGTGATTATTTTCCGGCCGGTGACATTATTGGAAGCCCAGCAGGAAGGAACCAGGCCTAAGATAGGATTAGTCTTAAGTGGCGGCGGTTCACATGGAATTGCGCATGTCGGCGTTCTAAAAGTAATGGAGGAAGCCGGACTTCGTCCTGACTATATTTCGGGAGTGAGCATGGGAAGCATTGTCGGCGGAATGTATGCAATCGGCTATTCAGCCGACTCTCTGCACAAAATTTTAAGGCAGATAAACTGGAACCTTGGTTTCACCAGGATCATTCCGGAGAATAAGGTGATATTTCCTGAAAAGGAACATTATAACAACAGCATAATATCACTGCCGATATCTTCAAAAAAGTTAAAGCTTCCTTCTGGTCTTATAAACGGCCAGCAGATAGAAAACATGTTTAGCTATTATAGCTGGCCTGCTGCCGGGATAAACGATTTCTCAAAGCTGCCGATTCCCTTTATGTGCCTTGCTGTTGATATTCTGACCGGGAAAATCGTTGAACTTCGCTCAGGCTATCTTCCTGATGCCATGCGGGCAAGCAGCGCTGTCCCCACTATCTTCACACCGATCAGGATCGATTCGGCGCTTCTGATCGACGGAGGAGTTCTGAGGAACTATGCCGCAGAGGAGGTCAGGGAAATGGGAGCCGATATCGTGATCGGATCATACACCGGTTTCCATGCTTACTCCGAAGACCAGTTGCAGTCAATGCCGGGAATTATAAAGCAGATAGCTTTTTTAAGAAGTTTCGCGGATTTCCAGGCACAGAAAAAACTTACGGATGTCCTTATCGAACCCGATGTTAAAAAGTACCCTTCCGCTGGTTTCTATAACGTTGATTCTCTGTTTGAAGAAGGCTATCAGGCAGCCTTGCCCTATAAGCAGTATTTTAAGAAGCTCGCAGACTCTCTAAACCGCATTTGCCCCGCTGTTGATCCTGAATGCATCCTTGACCGGCAGGATCTGAAAATTGACAAAATAGAAATAACCGGGAATAAAACTTATAGTGATTATCAGATACTTGGCGTTCTGGGTATCAGACCCGGGGATATAATCGATAAGAAGCTTATAACTGAGAAAATAGATCTGCTTTTTGGAAAAACCTGGTTCGAAAAAGTAAAATACAGGTTATCTTCCCGAAATGATTCAATGGTTCTTATCCTTGACTGTATTGAAGAACCTGAATCCAAGCTTTTCGGAGCCTTTTATTACGACAGCTATATAAGATCCGGAATAACATTCAGAGCAACATTTAAAGACCTCGTTTCAACAAGATCGCTAATTGATTTTGACTCATTCATTGGTCAGTTCTACAGGGCAAAGCTTTCTATGCTTCAATTCCTTGACCGCAACCAGAAACTGGGATTTGTCATAGCTTTTTATACGGATAATACCCGGCTTCCGATCCTGGAGATGAGAGATGATCCGGGAAGCACATTCAACCGTACTTTCAGTACAAGATTTTCGGTCAACAAGTATCTGGGACTAAATCATTTGATGAATCTCTCCCTGAACTTTGAAAATAGCACCTTTCTTCCTGATTTTATTGCCTTAAACAATTTGAAAAGGATCACATATAACTTTTATTCAGTAAGTTATAATTATGAAGTTAACACCCTTGAATCAAAATATTTTCCTGACAAAGGCACACTGCTGCATTTATCTGCAAACACTTCCAGGCTTCTGTCCGGAGTGGTCCGTACCGATTACCTTAAAGACATTTATAAAGAATTTAATCCAGGCAGGTTTTCGTTTAACCGGACTTACTCATTCCATGCAGATTTTAAAAGTTTTTTCAGGACAGGGGAAAAACTGACAATGTCGGTTTTCGGAAGCTTTCTCTATACTCTTGATCGCGATTCAATCCCATCGCTACAAAATCTCTATTATATGGGAGGAGTTGAGCCTCTCTCCCGTCGGTCGATCGCCGGAATCGGTTTCCGTTCACATGAAATTGCGGTGGATAAGCTTGCAGGAATAGGAGCCGGACTGGATATTGAAATTTTAAAGGATCTGCATCTGAATGTACTGGCCAATGTTTATGCCGTAAATGAGATCACTGAAACCAGCCAAACCACTCTGCTGGCAGGGTATGGTCTGGGCCTGGGCTATATGTCAATAATCGGACCGGTAAAGATTGGTATAATGCATGGAATAAGCACTTCTGAAAGATATTACAATGCAGTAAAAGGGTATATCAGTATTGGATACAATTTTTAATTCCCTCCGGTGGTCATAACAAATCCGAAATTATGTCATGCTGAATACCTTGATTATTATGACTTTCATTCCAGGTGAATATCGGCCTGATTGTTGCAAGAATTCTTTCAGGCCGAAAGGTTATCCTAATTTTCGAATCCCGGCTGTTAATGAATGGACGCAATTAAAATAATACATCAACACAAGTATCTCTGCAGGCTTGTTTCTGAAAAAAAAATCAAACAAAGCCTTGACATTCTGCAGGATATGATCTCAATTTCTTCGCCCGGAGAACTGCTTGATGAGTATAACAACATAGTAATGACCTACCGGAATATGCTCAGATATACTATTGAAGGCATTAAAGATCCGGAACGTAACAAGATCTATCTTAAGCTTATCCAGTCGATTCTCAGCCTGGCAGACCGGTTGAGGCAGGACATTTTGTCACATTATTCCGGATGGCACACCTACTGGGTGAAACAGCAGGCTGAAAAGGAGCAGAGGCTGACCGGTAAAACTATTGCTGAAACTGTTGATGATCTGATGTTCAAATCTGAGCTCGATGAGTGGCTCAAATTAAGCCAGGAAATAAATCCGGATCCGGAATCCAGGATCTCCCTCCTGCATAAGCATCTTATCAAGAATATCTTCAACCATTTATGGCTTACCGATTATTACGGTGAGGCTGAGAACAGCCTCATTAAGATAATTATGAGCTCCGGAAAATTCAGGTGGTTTGAATCAAGCCTATTCGTGAGCGCCGTAACACTGAGCGCTTTGAGAACATGGCAGAGCGAAAAGATGCTGTATCTGGCCGGTTTTTATGAAGCAAATCAGGAACAGGTGATGGAAAGAGCCCTCTCCGGATTGATACTCAATCTGAACTATTATGATGACAGGATCCTGTTATATCCTGAAATTACGCAGAGGATCACCAAGATGGCCAAAGACAAGCGTTTCACCGAACATTGCAGGATAATAGTCCTGCAGACCATCCGTTCGCGTGAGACAGAAAACCTGAGTAAAAAGCTTCAGGACGAAATACTTCCCAGGGTAGCAAAACTGAGGCCGAGAATAGAAGAAAAGCTGGATCTGGACAATATCCTGCCAAAAGACAAGAATGAAGAAAAAAATCCTGACTGGTCTGAAATGTTCAGCGAGTCGGATGAAATTTTCAAGACCATGGAAGAGCTGACCAAACTCCAGATGGAAGGTGCCGATGTCTATATGTCAGCCTTTGCAAACCTGAAACATTTTGATTTCTTCAAGGACTTCCAGAACTGGTTTGTGCCATTCTATCCCGACCACGAAGTAGTTAATGAGATTTTCAGTGATGAGATTCTCGGGCCGGGAACCAATGAGCTTTCCGAAGCTCTTTATAAGACGCCTTTTATCTGCAATTCCGACAAATACTCGCTCCTTCTTAATCTGAAATATCTTCCTTCATCGCAGAAGAGCATGATGCTTAAAGTCTTCAGAATGGAGCTTGATGGACTCCGCCAGCTTGATGAGGATGAAAATGCAATTGATCCTTTCCGAAGCTTCCGGACAAATGTGACCCAGTATCTGCAGGATCTTTACAGGTTCTTCAAGCTTTCCCCTTACAGGAAGGAATTTGAAGATCTTTTCATGGGCAAACTGGATATTTACAATTCCAGGTTCTTCAAAATGACATGCAGTTCACCAGAGACAGAGGCCAGTCTTGCTGATTATTTCTTCAGCAAAAACTACTTCTCCGATGCCCTTGATCTTTACCTTAAACATGCCAAAGGTAAACCTGACGATTCACAGCTATATGAAAAGATCGCGTACTGCTACCAGCAGGATGAAAATTACGAGGAGGCGCTGAGATACTTCAGGAGAGCAGAACTGATTGAAAGAAAAGTCTGGACACTGAAAAAAATAGGGTTATGCCTGCGCCGGCTTGGAAAAGAGGAGGAAGCACTTGAGTATTATCTTCTGGCGGGAACCATCGATCCGGAGAATATCCATACAGCTATAATGACAGGTCATTGTTACCTTGATCTTCGCAACTTTGAGGAAGCGTTAAAATACTATTTCAGGGTTGAATACAAAGACCCGGGAAACCTTAAGATACTCAGGCCGATAGCATTTTGTTATCTGGCCCTTGGCAGATTCGGCGATTCTGAGAAATACTATGAGCGGCTCTCATCCGGAAAGCTTAACGCGCATGATTACATAAACAAAGGGCATCTTTCGCTATGCCAGGGGAAGAAAAAGGAAGCAATTGATTTTTACCGTTTAAGCTTTGCAACAGGTGAGATCTCGAAAGAAGAATTTATTGCAGTTTTCGAAGAGGACAAAGCACTCCTGCTCACACTTGGTGTTAATGCCGATGATCTTCCGATCCTTCTCGATTATCTGTTATTTTCTATAAGCTGACCATGGCTGAATCCTTCTCCGGCGGGGGCCTGTCGGGCATCCTGCGGCGGTAGGAATCCGGACCCCGGTTGTCTCTGAAATTTACAGTGTCATTTTTATGTCTTCTTCTCTCCTGCCGTATCATTTCCTGACGGCGCTCATCCATTTCCTTTAACCTTGCAAGCTGATCTTTTGTAAGGTTTGAATCCAATTCCTTCCTGAGTGCTTTGATATTTGAATCGAGTTCTTTTCTGAAACTGGCCTGGGTTTCACTGTTAATCTTAGCATATCTGTCAAGTATCGCCTCAATTTTTGCCTTTTGTTTTTCATCAGGCTGAATCGTATTGTAAAATCCTTCCCTGAAACGTTCTTCTGAAAAATAAACCCGCATCGGTTTTAGCTTATGCAGTCGCAACTGGGCCGAAGTAAGCATCCCAAGTACAAATCCGATTACAAGGGTGAGTATTACAATAAGGATTAATCTGGTTTTCATAAGAAGTTAGTTTCCTGTTAAAAGACATATTATACTCTCATCACTGCTGTCACCCAGTCCGAGAAATGAATTGACTGAAATAGATCCTTCCATCAAAAAAATCGAGATTAGCAACAGCACAATTGCGGCTACTCCGGGCAGGGCAATACGGTAAAAAACATAATTCAGGTTTCTTACAAATTCGACCTCGCGGACCACAGACGATCCGGCGGCATAAATTTTGTCCATGACCTTTTCCACGAAACCTTCATTAAATTTGAAAGATACTCCGGCTTCCTCAATCTTCCCGGAAGCCGCAACCGGATCACTTTCCTTATCCAGTGATCTGATTAATAAATCTTTAAATGCCGAACTATTCATAACCTTACAATTTTTGCAAAATAATTTTCAGTTGTTCCTGTGCTCTCGATAATCGTGAAAGGACTGTTCCCAGAGGCAATTCAAGGATTTCAGCAGTTTCCTTAGTTGAATAGCCCTGAAGCATCCTCATAGTAACAATTATCCTGAACTTAGGATCCATACTCATCAACGCCTTGTTAACAATTTCAGATGCTTCTCTTCTACCTTCCGTATCATGGCCCACCACTTCAAACTCATACATCTCATTGTTCCCTTTCTGCGAAAACATTGAAAAGAACTTCTTTCTTCTTTTAATTTCATTCAGTGTCAGGTTCACTGCGATCTTCTGTATATAAGTCGACAGTTTTGCCTCACCCCTGAACTCGGACAATGAATGGTACAATTTGATAAATACCTCCTGTCCAATGTCCTCCGAAAACACCGAATCGCCAAGCATCCCTTTAACCGTTCGCGCTACCATCTTCTGATACCGGGTTACAATTTCCCCGAATGCCAGCTTATCACCTTTCAATGAAGCTGTTAGCAGCTCGTTATCATCCAGTTGCCTGTACGATTCTTTAATCATACTCCTTTTAGACAATTTAAACAGGGATATTATTCCCTTTTGTTAATTTTTGTTAACAATTGACTTCCGGGCATGTTTTTAATGTCGGTTAGGAATATTACTTAACTGAAATACCCGACGTTTCATTAACAAGCTCAAGTTCGTAATTATTTGTATATCTGATCAGAAAAAGCTTCTGATTTTCAAAACCGTTTTCAATGGAGTTCCGTCTGAAGTCAAATTCTGTATAGAGCAAATCAGGATTATGGATTTCAGGATGCGAGAGAAATTCCTTTCCGTGAATAGACAATCCGCTTAAAAAATAATATGCTATATCATAACCCTCCCAGGCGTAGCTCATTTCTGAGGGCTGGGTATGGAATTTTTCCAGGAAATCAGAGCAAAATTGTTTGACATCCGGGCTTGTATAATCTATCCAGTAAGGAGAATAGACCATCAGACCAAGCTCGAAAAAAAACTTAGGATCAATATTTTTAAGTAGTCTCATCTCGGGATACCCAAACACTGTCATATCAAATTTCCTGGAAAGATTATGAGCTTCCTGAATTACCTCGCTCATTACCGGTGCGTCTTCAGATGCAATTATGACAACATTGCCTGTCTTTTCCAACAGATACTGCGAGAGGTGCACTGGCTCATTGCTGGCTTCAGATATGCTTGAAAAGACCATCTCTTTTAAATTAATTACGCCGGTCATTGTTCTGGCGTTCAGTTCGGCAATAATCCTGTTCTTAAAGGCTGCCACCTCAAAGTTTGTATTTGAAGTATCACTGTGAACAAGTATGATATTATCATTGTAATAATCACCAGCTTTTTTTGCAATTAAATTCTGAGCAACCTCAAGTGATGAATTAGCGATGATAAAGAAGGGGATTATTCACCAGTACTGAATTATTAAAAAGCTGCACCGGAGAGACCACAGGTATCCCCAGTCCATCCGCATAACCTGCAACAATTGACAGATTTCTTGAATGAACAGGTCCGATAATCAGGTCCATCCTGTCAAGCTTACCTGATTGGATCAGCCGGGTAATTTCAATGGTATCGTTTTTGATATCAAACACATGCAGGTTTATATCCAAACCCTGGCTTCTCAAGGTATCAGCAGCCAATAAAATGCCTTCGTACATCTCAAGAAATCCGGTAGTGCCCGGATATATCCAGTCACCAGTTCTGTTTATCGCTGTATAAACTCTCTTCCCTCTCTGGTACAGAGAAGAATCAACTTCATTCCTGATTGTATTTTCATTCAGGTAAAACGGCAGCAGGACAGCCACGTTAAGTGATCCGCCAAGATTGGTGACAGGAGTATATTCTGAAGGCTTGCCGAGATATAGCTCAACCTCACTTTCGACCACCTCTGCCGAATCAGGTGCAACTATCCCGACAGGTGGCTTTTCCGGAGTTTTCATGCCGGGGATCCTTAAATAGTCTCCAACCTGCGGGAAACGAGTATCCCTGTTCTCACGTCTTAATTCCCTGACAGTAATTCCATATTGCCGTGAGATTGAATTCATGGTCTCACCTTTAACAACTTTATGAAAGTAGGCTTTGCTATCCTGAGGTACAGGGCTTTGCTTCTGAACCGGTATAACCTTCCTCGGGATAGCCAGTTCGTAGCCGGTGGAGATTTTATAGATATCAATTCCAGGATTACTTTGAATAATGTCATTTTCTGAAACGTTGTATCTTTTTGAAAGAGAATAAATTGTTTCACCACCCTGGAGAATATGATAAATAAACCTGCCCTCATCGCGTGGTCTCCTCTGCACGGGCACAGGTTGAGACAAAGGAACGTCAGAAACAAGCCTTGACGGGATCCTGAGGCTCTGTCCTTCTTTCAGTCCTTCTTTTATCGAAGGATTTTCTTTTGTAAGAACATCGGTTGTAATGCCGTAAGCTCTTGATATTGAATATGGTGTTTCCCCTTTTCTTACCTGATGAAGATAATACGGGACTCCTTCAATAACTACCTTCTCCTTCGACCTCTCCACAACGACTTGTGACCAGCCGGAGGTGCAGGGTAAAAGTAAAACAAACACAACCTTAACGATCAGGGTCTGAAAATTAAAGGGTCTTAAGAAATTCAACACAATTCTTTTCAATTCTTTTTGGTACATCTGTAATATCAGCTTTTATAAACTTCTCACCTGTAATTTTCTCATAGAGTTCTATATAGCGCTCTGAGATCTGTTTTACAAACTCATCCGTCATTTCGGGTACTATTTCCCCTTCCCTGCCCTGAAAGCCATTCTCCATCAGCCATTCCCTTACAAACTCTTTTGACAGCTGTTTTTGAGGGAGCCCTTTATCAAACCGCTCCTGATACTCATCTGCATAAAAATAACGCGATGAATCAGGGGTGTTAATTTCATCGATAAGGTAAATTTTCCCGTCTTTTTTACCAAATTCATATTTGGTATCTACAAGAATCAGACCATGCTCTGAAGCAATCTCCGAACCTTTCAGAAAGACATCCATTGCGTATTTCTCGATGAGATCGTATTCCTCTCCGGGAATAAGGCCCATGGCGATTATCTCCGAACGGGATATATCCTCGTCATGCCTGCCCTGTTCAGCTTTGGTTGTCGGAGTGATAACCGGTGCCGGAAAACGCTGATGTTCTTTCATGCCGTCAGGCAGCCTTATGCCGCATATCTCCCTCGCTCCTGCCTTGTAAGATCGCCATGAACTTCCTGTAAGATAAGCTCTTACAATCATTTCAACAGGATAAGGTTCGCATTTATAACCTATTGTAACTGTGGGATCAGGGGTTGCTATTTTCCAGTTGGGAACTATATGGTTTGTCGCATCCAGAAATTTTGAGGCTATCTGATTAAGGACTTGTCCTTTATAAGGTATTCCCTTCGGAAGGACCACATCAAAAGCCGATATACGGTCCGAAACGATCATCAGAAGGTATTTGTCGCCGATATTATAAACATCCCTGACTTTTCCTTTGTAGATACTCTTCTGACCCGGAAACTTGAAATTTGTGGATAGATTTGTAGTTGTCATAAATATATTATTCTTTATTATTCTTTATTTTCTCTGTGGACCTCTGTTACGTGTTCATCCCCGGCCCTCCGAGGGAGCCTAACGGAGGATTTTTAGTTACCTAATCAGGGGGCCGGAGGATTAACCATTTTTGAATTTTCTTCATCCTCATAAGCCCTCACGATTCTCTTTACCAGTTTATGCCTCACTATATCCCTCTCATCGAATTTAATTATGGAGATCCCTTCAATATTCGACAGAATCCTCATTGCCTGCAATAACCCTGAGTCGCTTTTTTTGGGGAGGTCAATCTGGGTTGTATCCCCTGTAATTATGAATTTGGAGCTAACCCCCATTCTTGTAAGAAACATCTTGAGCTGGTTTACAGTGGCATTCTGAGCTTCATCAAGGATCACAAATGCATTCTCAAGGGTTCTTCCCCGCATGAAAGCAAGCGGCGCTATCTGTACTGTCCCATCTTCTATCCATGTTTCAAGTTTCTTAAACGGCAGCATATCATGAAGAGCGTCATAAAGCGGCTGCAGATAAGGGTCGAGTTTTTCCTTGACGTCACCGGGAAGAAATCCAAGTCTTTCTCCTGCCTCAACAGCCGGCCGGGTCAGGATTATCTTCTTTACCTCCCTTTCTTTTAATGCCTTCACTGCCAGGGCAATCGAGGTGTAGGTCTTCCCTGTTCCGGCTGGTCCTTCTGCAATAACAAGATCATTTGTACTGTAGTCATTTACCAGCTGCAACTGATTTACAGTCCTGGCCCTGACTGGTTTTCCACTTGTACCGAATACGATAACCTGCTCAAAATCACCGTTTGAAGCACTTTTCATGTGTTCCCTGTCAAAGAAGTACTTTTCAATGTCCTGAGCGTCAAGCCTATGGTATTTCCTGTAATATTCGATTATTTCATAGAACTTCTCGGCAAAAAGCGCTACTTCCGCCTCCTCTCCCATACATTTCAATTCATTGCCTCTTGCGACCAGCTTCAATTTAGGAAAAAAACTGCGGATTTTATCAAGCAGGGAATTATTAGTACCGTAAAACACTACGGGATCGATATCCTCAAGAAATATTATAACCTCTGTCATTAAAATACTTACTCTCCCTTACTTTATAATAATAAAAGATAAAAAAGACCTCCTGAACAGTGCAAAAGTAAGCTTATTTTTTCTTTAGAAGATTATCTTTGTCTTAAGTTTTTTGCCATGCCGGTAATAACACTCACAACAGAATGGAAGCCCGATGATATCTATGCTGGTATCATCAAGGGAAAACTATGCAATATGTGTCCTGGCGCCGTAATTATCGACAATGCCTGCAATATTCCACCCTTCAACATTTCAAAGGCTTCATTCGTTATCAGGAACACCTTTGAAAATTACCCCAAAGGGTCAATACATATTATCTGTGTCCACTCCGAAGCACACACGGGAGAAGATTATCTCATAATAAAAGCCAGGGACCATTATTTTATTGGCACCGATAACGGGATATTCAATCTGATCCTTAATTCAGATCCTGATGAGATTGTCAGCATAGAACACAACTCCTCCGACGATGAGCTCGATATTTTTGCCAGGGCAGCGGCGGATCTTCATGCGGGTAAAAAACCCGGACAGATTGGCACCCCGTTAAAGACTATCAGCGAGAGGGTACCCCTGAGGGCCACCATCGACAAGGAGGTCATAATAGGCAGCATAATATTCATTGACTCTTACGGGAATGCAATATCAAATATTACCCGCGAAATATTTACCCGTATCTTTAGTGATAAGCCATTCCGGATTTTGATCCAGAGTAATAAGAATTATACAGAACATTTATCCCGGAAGTACAGCGATGTGCCTGTAGGCGAATTGCTTGCAAGATTTAATTCGCTCGATCTTCTCGAGGTTTCAATTAACGGAGCTGATGTTTCGGAACTGCTCAGTCTTGAAGTGGGATCTGCGGTAAGGGTTGACCTTATCGAAAAAACAGCATCAGCCAACAGATTATTTTAAAATCCATATGATGTACGATAAAGAAAAAAGCTGTGAGGAGTTCAAAAAACTCCTCAATATCATTGATGAACTCAGAACCAAATGCCCCTGGGATATCAAACAGACAAATGAAAGCCTTAGAAAGCTGACCATCGAAGAAACCTACGAGCTGGCAGAGGCTATCTTATCGAACAATGATGACGGAATAAGAAATGAACTAGGCGACCTGATGCTTCATATAGTCTTTTATGCCAGGATAGGTTCTGAAAAAAAATCATTTTCAATGACGGATGTCCTTAAGGGCATTAATGAAAAGCTCGTGTACAGGCATCCTCATGTATTTGGTGATGTAAAGGTGTCGGGAGCTACGGAAGTTGAAAAGAACTGGGAGCACCTTAAAATAAACGAGAATTCAGGACACAAGGCTGTCCTGTCCGGAGTACCATCCTCCCTTCCGGCAATTGTAAAAGCTAACAGGATCCAGGAAAAAGTGAGGGGAGTGGGATTCGACTGGGAAAAGCGTGAACAGATCTGGGATAAAGTTCTTGAAGAGATCAGGGAGTTAAAGGATGAAGTTGAAAACCGGAACATCGAAAATATTGAGTCCGAACTCGGTGATGTACTGTTCTCTATCATTAATGCTTCCCGGCTTTACGGAATAGATCCGGAGGCAGCGCTCGAAAAGACTAACAGGAAATTCATAAAGCGGTTTAATTACCTCGAGAAAGAGACAATTTCAAAGGGGAGATCGCTTCATGAAATGACACTTGACGAGATGAATGAGATCTGGGAAGAAGCAAAAAAAAGTGATGAAAATCAGCTCAATTAAAAATATAGCTGAGCAGCTGATATATAATTTTGGCAGCCACAAAGTCAGGGGCTTTGTTTACCGGTGAGGGGCACAATTCAACAACATCAAAGCCGACCACATTTCTTTTCCTTATAACGTCCCTGAGGAAATGTAGTATTTCATAATAATCGGGACCTCCAGGTTCAGGAGTCCCCGTTGATGGCATAAGCGATGGATCAAATACATCGAGGTCAATTGTGATGTAGACATTTTCAGTCAGCTTCTCAATAGCTTTATGATATAAATGCTTATCATGATAAAGCTTGTGGGCAAAAAAGATCCTCCCGCTGTCAGCACAGGGAACCTCTTCTGCTGCCATACTCCTGATCCCAGCCTGAACAATTGGGGCAAACTCCCTGGCCCTGGCCATTGCGCAGGCATGATTATAAACAGAACCTTCATATTCCTGCCGCAGGTCGGTATGGGCATCAAGCTGCAGGACTGACAGGTTATCAAAGTATTCTGAGAAGGCTTTTATGGATCCGATACTAACGGTATGGTTGCCACCAACAACAACCGGAAACTTATTATCCGTGACTAATGCAAGTACTTTGTCGTGAACTGCATTGACCAGGGCTTCCGGTGAAGAATTCACAATTACAGGATCAATAGTATGAATTCCTTTAAGATGAGCTTCAGAACTGGTTTCGACATCATAAAACTCAAGGTTGACAGAAGCTTCCATTATGGCTTCCGGACCCTTGTCAGCACCTTTAATCCAGGTACTCGTTTTATCATATGGGACAGGAACAATGATAATACGAGAGGCTGCATATTCATAAACCACCTCATTACCGCCAAAATTCATAGCTGTTTGATTTTTACCCTCAAGAGTTTATTTCTCTGATCCGGAAGATTTTTGTTTTGTTTTCTTTTCACCGGCAGCCTGTTCCTCCACCTTCGGTTCCGCCTCAGGGTTATCTGGTTCACTCTCTTTTTCCGGCTCCTCTTTAACGAGCAGATTATTCTTCTGGAGTATATTATACCAGAGAACAACTTTCTTTATATCACTGGTATAAACTCTCTCCTTCGAATATTCCGGAACAATTTCTTCAAAATATTTTTTAAGCTTTTCTGACTCTGTTTTTGAATCAATTGAAGGTCCACCAGCCTCTTTTTCAAAGATTCTGTCGAAGACTTTACCAAGTGGCAAATCCTCATCTTCAGTAAATATTGAAATATCCTCCAGAGAGCTCACTTTTGCCGAACTGAAGGCACTGCTTCTCTTTCCAGTCTCAAGGTGTTCGACTATCATTGCATTTTTCCCCTGGGCGATAAACCTGAAAAGTCCCGGTTCTCCTGAAATTGATAATATATCCTTTAATACCATATTATATATCTTTTGGGTGCAAATTTAATTCTTGTAATTCAATGTATCCTCTTATTCCCGATTTTTTATTTAACTCAGGCTGCTGGTTTCCACTCTTCGCTATCTCACCACATGCCTACCCTGCAAGCTGGCTCCTTCGCTACTGGCTGATTGCTTAACGCTCGGCCCGCTAAGGGGGCTATTCCTTAAGTCCCCTTCAGGGGATTTAGGGGTCGACTTCTCGGTGTCCCGATAGCTATCGGGACTCTGTGTAAGTTTTTAGTTTCTTTGCATCCCTGTGATACCTCTGTGTCAGTTCATATTCCGTTCCTTCTTTATCTTTTCATAAGCCTCATTAACTTTCCTGAATTTTTCATCGGCACTTTTTCTGAACTCCTCACCAATATGGATGACTTTATCAGGGTGATATTTCATGGCCATTCTTCTGTATGCCTTTTTAACTTCATCATCGGTTGCGGAGGATTCAATTTCAAGTATCTTATAAGAAGAATCAGTTTCGGGGATGAACATATTCCTGATCGATGTAAAATCTGAAGAAGCTATACCAAGATATTCAGACATCTTCCTGATGGCCTCAAGCTCAGATGGCTGGATCAGTCCATCGGCAATTGCAATATTAAAAAGAAGGTGAATAAGCTGCAGTCGCGATGAATAGTCCATGTGTTGGCTGATCTGTAAGCAAACATCCCTGACGGGGATATCTTTCTTCAGAATATCCTTTAACATCCGCAGCGCTTCCCCTGCTGAAGATTGGCCAAACTGCTGCACAAAAAATCCTTTTACATAGTCAAGCTCTGCCCTGACTACTTTACCGTCGGCTTTCATCATGGATGCTACAAGGACCAGGAGGCTCATTCCAAAATCACCCTGACGCGTCTGATAAGGCGAGGAGGTATAAGTTGACGTCTGAATATCAGCATTGTCAACCGCCGCCCCTGCCAGAAATCCTATTATTGCCCCAATTGGCCCTGCCATAACGAAACCAAGACCTCCCCCAATCCACTTTGCAAAGCTTCCCATTGTTTAATCTGTTCTGTTATAAAGGTTTAACAACTCCTGATGAATTTCAAGAATAGCCGGCACTATCATATCATTCTCGGAATTATGAATGATATAGTTTGATTTTCCAATCCTGAAATCGTCATCAACCTGATTTTTAATCCGTTCCAATACCTGTTCCCGGGTGAATTTTTTCCCTTTCACCAGCCTGTCGATCCTCTCTTCCACAGGTGTGACTACGGTAACCACTTTGTCAACAAGTAAGGATGCTCCGCTTTCAAAAAGGATTGCAGCTTCCATTATGGCATAAGGGGCGTTCTGTTTGGCTACCCATTTACCGAAAAATTCAAAAACCACGGGATGTACCAGTAAATTCACTCTTTCAAGGAGTTTCTGATCATTGAAGATCAGTTTTGCAAGTTCCACCCTGTCAAGTGTTCCGGTTGAATACAGGTCTTTCCCGGCAACCGAATTAATTTTCTCCCGTAAGTCCTTATCGCTGACCATAATTTTCTTTGCTTCAATGTCGGCTGAGAAGGAAGGAATGCCAAGAACTGAAAAGACCCTGCAGACCGTTGTTTTACCGCTTCCAATTCCTCCTGTTACGCCGAGCTTTATGGGCGACTTTAATGAATTACTCATCTGACTTTTCTTTCTATCAGGAAATCGACCTTTGAAGGAGAAACTCGCAGGGAATTTAAAAAAGGTGGTATATTGCGGAATTCTACCGGAATTTTATCAGATGAATTAAGATCGGCTTTTCCAAGATCCAGAACAACCTCAAAGGGGATTTCCTCAAATTTTTTGTAGTCACTTACTGCAACAAGAGCTTTCACTGTGACTACATCCGGGAAGATCTTAACATCTATTGAATCGGGCTCATTTACTATTTTGACAGGTACTTCAATTTCAGCTTCCGTAAACTGCTCGACTGGTATTGTAAGAACTATTTTTTTTCCTGAAGCCAGCACTCCTTTTGAAATTTTAAGATTGAGGCTCCTTTTGATAGTATCATTAAGCCCTGAAAATTTCTTATGCTTTGTCTTTATTTCAAAGATTGTATCTACAATATGTTCCGGCCCGGTAACCGTTATTGAGTCGGGATCCACGACAATATCCCCCTTTACAAAATATTGCCTTTCCGTCTGAATATCAACATCAGGGATAACCGGAACCGTTTTTGAGATCAGCCTGTCGAAAGAAAAGAAAAGAGAGTCCGGTTTGATTGAGGTTATCTGGTATTCGGAACGCAGCTGATTTGTCAGGTTTGCGATCAGTCCTGATGTCAGAATATAATAATTAAGCGACCTGCTTCCCGGAACCCTTCTGTAATTGATTGTTGAAATATCGAGAATAACAGGAGCTCTGTTCCCCGACAGCTTTAATTTAAGAATCGAATAACCAGGACCTTTAAGGTAAAGATCGAGTCTTGGGGGAAGACCGTCAGTAAGTACCCTTTCCTTTGGAAGATTTATATATCTTACAGGGTACTTAACTTCCGATTCAATCTCTTTTCCCAGTGAGTTAAGGGACCAGAAAACAAACGAAAGTAAAAGGAAGAAAGCAAAAATAAAAACATCCCTGTTAATACTTAGTACTCTTTTCCCCTTCATTTGTTTCAGCCATATGAAGTTTTTCCCTTTCACCCAGGGTGTATAATAATCAGTTCTGGTCCACGGTCGGATCTTTTAAAAGGGCGCTTTTGTCCACCTTAAGTTTAACATCGCCTCCGACCTCTACCGTAACATAATTGTCCTTTACCTCATAGATCCTGCCATAGATACCGCCGGTAGTTATGACCTTATCACCCTTTTTAAGGGAGCTTCTGTAATTAGTCATCTCTTTCTGTTTTTTCATCTGAGGTCTGATCATAAAGAAGTAGAAAACCACGAAAACAAGTAACAACGGTAAGAAGGTGATCAGGGCATTGCTCTGTCCGGTTGCTCCTCCGGCAGGCTGACCCATTAAATACAAAAAAGCAAGATTGGTCATCGTTTTAAATATTAATTATTATTATTTGGAAATTACTTCTGCGGTTATTTTAAGTATCACAACAGGGGTTTTCGAATTTGAACCCACGGATACAGTCTTTGTCTGTATACCGCTTCGTGCGGAGGTATCAAATACGACTTCAAGGCTACCTCCATCTCCTGAAGGGATGGGATCCCGGTTGTATTTTGTAACAGTACATCCACAGCTGGTTGAAGCTGAATTTATAACGAGATCTCCAGGCCCTTTGTTAACAAACGAAAATACATAGGCTACCTTCTCCCCTTCAGCCACTTTTCCGAAATCATGTTCATATTCAGTGAAGCTTATATCTGCAAGATCCCCCCCGGTCTGAATTTCCGGCGCCACCTTTCCGGCAGAATTGCATCCGGCAAGGATGAGTACCAGTAATATGAAAATTAAACTCCGATTCTTTTTCATTACGATTCGTGTTTTGTAATAGCCCAATTCGGATGGGGTGAACCTGCTTCAATGTGATTTATCAGTTCTCAGTATCAAGTTTCTCACCAACCAAACCTCTTCCTGCCTTATTAAAAAGTCCCTTGCTCCGGATCTCTTTTACTATATTATCAAGAATTCCATTGACAAATGTACTGCTTTTTGAAGTACAGTAATATTTTGATATTTCAATGTATTCATTTAGTGTAACTTTAACCGGGATTTCAGGGAACTCAAGGATTTCAGTAATAGCAAGCTGCATAACCAGGATATCCATAAGGGCAATTCTCTCAACTTCCCAGTTGGTCGTATTATGATCAATTAGTTCCGAACACTCTGCTGTATGAAGAACAGCCTTGCGGAATAAGATCCTGACAAATTCTTCATCCTCCTTATTTTTAAAAAGCGGCATCAGTGCGGTATTTTCACCCTTTCCCGGCTTGAATTTCTTAAGGGTCTTCTCTATCATTACCATCACATATTCGGTATCGTCATTCCAGTAGATGCTCTGCTCCTCGAAGCAGGCCTCCAGGTCTTCAGAAGTTGCGAAAAACTCAGTTATAAGACTAATAATGAACTTTTTATCTGATGTATAGCCAGGATCCGGATTTGACATGTAATCCTCATATTTCTTCCAGGCAAGCATTTTGTTATAAAGCAATCTTGGGATATGTGAATAGTTCACCCACGTTAGCTTGCCTGATGTGACGTAGAAATTAAAGGCTTTATTATTTCTTAGCTGGGTTATGAGCTGGTTATCAATAAAGCGTCTTTTAGGATTTAAGTCTTCGTGAGTAGGTATCCTCTTCTGAAGAGCCTGGTCGATTTTTTCTGAGGCAATGTCGGCAACCTCCAAAACGAGAAGCATCAAATAATGATAAAGATCGTAAGTCTTCCCGATGCTGAACATAAGTTCTGTCTCAGCCTGAGCAAGATTCCCATCCTCCCTCCGGTTGAATGCATAGAGCGCCGTCAGGGCTTTTATACGCAACAATCTTCTGCTTATCATTATTAAAGAACCTCAGATTTTGGTGCAAAAATAACCATTTTCCGGTACCCTCAAAACATTGGAACAAAAATTGGGTCCAAATGACACTCTGTTTTAAAAAGGCCCCGGAGCTGGATTCTGAGGACTGACTCAAGCAGCAGATATTACTGGCAAAGGGTATTTATTTGTTGTTGGGCCTCATCAATTGCATCCTGCAATTCACTCTTTTGCTGTCCTGACCATGCAGCGCAGTCGACAAAAGGATTCTAATGCATTCAGATAATTCTGGTACGCTGCCTTGTAAGCATTGCAGTTTGCAGGTGTCGGATCACTCGCATATGTCTGTGCTGCAGCTGACACGGCGTTAATTTGAGTCGAAACTTGTGTAGTCCAGCCGGAGGTACAATAATCAGGGTCGGTAGCTTTCTTTTTACAAGAACCTATTCCCAAAAAAGATACAACAATCAATAAACAAAGTACCCGATAGATAGATAAACTAATTGTTTTCATTTTAAGTTATTTTGGTTATCAATAATGTGAAATTACTAGATAATAAACAATTAGAGCCATCCTTTGTTGATGCCAAAGTCAAATTTATTTTAACAAAAACACTTTTGGATGTTGCAGTACCTGAATAAAATCATTATTAATAACATGCCTGGATTATTTAATGCCAATTATTCAGAATATAACATATATTATATTTACAAATATATTTATATGTTTGTGTATAGTATTTTGATTGTAACTTTATTGTACCCTATTTTTGTAACTGACTAATAATCAGAATTTAATTAATTTGACAATCAAAACACCAGCCTAACCTAAACTGACAAAGAGATGGAAGAAGAAGCCGGAATTAAGGAAGCCGCTATCGGGCATGATGAAAAGTTCGTAAAGGAGGAGATTTACACCAAAGTGGTAAGAGCGGGGAAAAGGACCTATTTTTTTGATGTCAAAGCTACCCGCAAGGAGGATTATTATCTCACCATTACGGAAAGCAAAAAACGTCTTGGAAAAGAGGGAAAAG
This sequence comes from uncultured Bacteroidales bacterium, assembly GCA_963849615.1. Taxonomy (GTDB): domain Bacteria; phylum Bacteroidota; class Bacteroidia; order Bacteroidales; family VadinHA17; genus LD21. The sequence goes on along the minus strand of CAWKIC010000072.1, from coordinate 132,690 downwards.
TCTTCTATGAAAAGCACAAGATCTTCCTGTACAAGGAGGATTTCGAAAAATTTACCGATGGCCTTAAAGATGCTATTTCATATATCGGTAATGGCAGGGAGGAATTAAAAACACAGGTAAACCAATCAACAGAAGAGTTAAAGCAGGAAATTAGTGAATTATCCACGGCAGAATTCACAGATGTTGAATTTGATGACCTGGGCAAGAAATAAGGAAGCATCAAGCTGAATGTCTGACTATATCCTGCTAATATTTTCGATTATTCTGATGATCCTCGGAATAATCGGATGTCTTGTTCCCGTTCTTCCGGGTCCCCCGTTAAGTTATCTGGGATTGATCCTGCTGCATTTCACAAAATTTGCCGACTTTTCATCTGCAATTTTGATCGTAATGGCGGTCATTGCCATTGTAGTAACAATCCTTGATTATATAGTTCCCGTATGGGGAACTAAAAAGTTTGGAGGGTCAAAGTATGGAACACGTGGTGCCACAGTAGGATTAATAATCGGTCTTTTCCTGGGACCTCCAGGAATTATAATAGGGCCATTTGTCGGGGCAGTTGTCGGAGAGCTGATCTTTAAGGATGACATGAAGTATGCGTTTAAAGCCGGCTTCGGAAGTCTGCTTGGGTTCCTGACAGGAATCGGCTTAAAGCTTGCAGCCTCGTTTATAATGACATTCTACTTCGTAAAGGAGTGGATTGCCTAAGTTTTCTCTTTACTTTCTTTTAGCCTGCCGTTCGCCCGCTACACAAGCCATAAAGGCGCAACCGTCAGGATTAAAGTTCGCGCCGTTTCCAGATTGCCCTCGCACCTGGTTTACTTAGGTGCATCTCAGCGAACTACCCCAGATCAGTAAAGTTACAACCCCAGAGTTGCCACCATCACGGCCTTTATTGTATGGAGCCGGTTTTCAGCTTCATCAAAAACTATTGAATGACCTGACTCAAACACATCTTCTGTGACTTCCATGCCGTCCAGACCATATGTTTTAAATATTTCTTCCCCGACTTTGGTCTCCCTGTTATGAAATGCAGGAAGGCAATGCAGAAATTTAACATCGGGGTTACCAGTTCTTTGGATAACTGACATGTTGACCTGGTATGGTCTAAGTAACTTTATTCTTTCTTCCCATACCGATTCCGGCTCTCCCATCGATACCCAGACATCAGTATACAGGAAATCAACGCCACTGACGGCCTCCTCAAGATTATCTGTAATATTTATTTTTGCTCCCGTCTGATCTGATATCCCGCGGCAAGTCTCAACCAGATCCTTACCCTGCTGAAATTCCATAGGGGCAGCAGTCCGGAAATCCATACCCATCTTAGCTGCTCCCACAAGCAGTGAATTGCCCATGTTATAGCGTGCATCACCCAAATAGCAAAAGGAGATCTTGTTAAGAGGCTTTGTTGAGTGCTCAAGCATTGTCATAAAATCGGCAAGGACCTGAGTCGGGTGAAATTCATTAGTAAGACCATTCCAGACCGGCACACCTGCATATTTTGACAGCTCCTCAACTATCTGCTGACCATAACCGCGGTACTCGATCCCGTCATACATCCTGCCAAGAACCCTTGCTGTATCCTTCATTGACTCTTTTTGACCTATCTGCGACCCGGTCGGTCCCAGATAAGTAACGTGAGCCCCCTGGTCGAGAGCAGCAACTTCGAATGCGCATCTTGTCCTGGTAGACGATTTTTCGAAGATCAGCGCAATATTCCTGCCCTTCAGCATTGGCTGCTCTGTACCGGAATATTTGGCTTTTTTCAGTGTTACAGCGAGATCAAGCAGATATTTTATTTCCTCCGGTTCGAAATCAAGAAGCTTAAGGAAACTTCTGTTGCGTAGATTGTATGACATGGGTAAAAGTAAAAAGTAAAGAATTAAGAAAATTGAAGATTCAAAAATAGTAAATATTTAATCTTCGTATTCCATGGTGATCTTTGAACCATATTTTTTATCTGCCAGTTTAAAGGCTTCCGTAATAATGCTTTTCCTTCCTCCGTTCTTAAGAAAGTTAAGACAGGCTTCAATTTTAGGAGCCATGCTTCCCCTGGCAAACTGACCTTCATTAAGGTACTTCATGGTATCAGCATAATTAAGGAATTCCTTTATTTGCTGATCAGGTTTCCTGTAATTTATATAGATATACGGGACGTCGGTCAGTATATAGAATTCATCAGCATCTATCAAAGAGGCCAGAAGCGAGGATGCGAGATCCTTGTCAATCACAGCTTCGGCAGGCCTTACGTCCTTTTTCTCATCAATATATACAGGTACGCCCCCGCCTCCGGCTGCAATTACAATATTCCCCTGCCGGGCAAGATCCCGTATGATTGAGACATTCATCACTCCAACCGGTACCGGAGAAGGGACAACACGTCTGAAGCCGCCTTCAGCTTTTACCTCTTCCCTGAATACCCATCCTTTTTTTATAGCCAGGTCGTCGGACTGGTCCCTGTTGTAGATTTTGCCAATCCGTTTTTGCGGATCACAGAAGGCTTTATCATTTATATCAACGATCACCTGTGTTACAAGGCATATGACATTCTTATCAATTCCGTGCCTGTTGAGAACATTTCTGAACATCCTCTCAATCATATAACCGATACCTCCCTGGGAATCAGCAACACAAATGTCCACAGGCATCTGTGCAATCTGATACATCTGTTCCCCCGCGTCATTCCTCATCAGGATGTTCCCCACCTGTGGTCCGTTACCATGGGTAATGACTATATCGTACCCTTCATTTATAAGGAAAACAAGATTTTCGAGAGTCTTTGTGGTGTTCTCTTCCTGCTCATCGATTGTACCTATCTGGTTGCCCCTTAGAAGTGCGTTCCCACCCAGGGCAACAACAGCCAGTTTCTTTCCCATTTATTCTCAGAATATCAGGTGTTCTTCTATCGGTTTTGATAAAGATCAAATTTATAATTTGACCTTTCTATATTAAATAGTTATCTGATTATCCACAAAGCTATTAATTTCAGGGATCAGATTTTGCCAGGAGGTTGAAAAGTGATGAAAAAGGATTATGTTATAAAACATATTTTCGCATTTGCTCATAATTAAAAGGTGTTCCGTACCATTTTAAAAAAAATAATTACATTTATGCCTTACAACTTAAATTCTGGTTGGTGAGATTCAGATTTGTATTTCCCATCGCAATTATATTTGCTTTTACGAGTAATTCCTGCGTGGAAAAAAACCGTAAGCCGGTTCATCAGGGGGAGATTCACTATAGCGTAACCTATATGGGTCAGGTAACACGTATGCCCAGGGAACTTATGCCGAAGAATCTTGTTGTTGCATTCAAAAACGACAAGATTATTTATGAACTGATCTCGCCCATTGGCAATTCAGGCATAATAAACCTTTCGAATCCCTCAAAGGAGATTTACGATACCTATCTCAGCATGTTCACAATAAGATATTTCTACTCGTCAAAACCCGGAGAGTGGTATCCTGGCTTTGAAGCTATGAAGGGTATGGAGATAAAGAAAACGTCAAAAACATGCATGAAATGCGGCTTCTTCTGTAAAAATGCCGAAGTCACATTCCCGGACGACCGTAAAAAGATCTATAATATCTGGTATACCGACGACATCCGTGTCAGGAATCCCAACGCCGCCACCCCTTTTGAAGAGATTGACGGGGTCCTGTTAGGCTTTTTCTTCTTCATCGGACGTTCTGAATTTCACTTTGAAGCTGAAAATGTTTACCGGAAAGATATTCCTGACAGAACATTTGAAAGGAAGGAGAAGTTCCTGAGGGTTTCGAAGAATGATATAAATAAGTTTATCAACAAGATGGTAAGCCTTTAGGGGCGCAGAGAGCAGGGAGCTGGGGGCCGGGAGCGAGGGGCGAAGAGCGTAGAGCGTAGAGCGTAGAGCGTAGAGCGTAGAGCGCAGAGGAAGAAGGCTGGGCTCAGAGCGCAGAGCTCAGGGCACAGATGCAATCCTGCTGATCAAAAGGTTTTACTGTAAAGATCCCTGATAACCCAAAATTATTACCTTTGGGATGCCAGTTTATATTTATACTGTTGAGGTTTGATGCTGTATCAACCCCCCTTGGGGGGTAGGGGGTAGAAAAAACAGGATTGGTGTAAAAACCCGGACTTTTGATGCGAGCATCTATTGATGAAATTTTTGATCCGAAATGAGTAAAGAGAAGGAAGAAAAAGGAAAAAAGAATAATAAGGGCAAAGGAAAATCCAAATCTTTTTTTACTGATGAAAGAATTAAGTTTGTATTTGGGATACTGATCACGGGCTTTGCCCTATATCTTCTCCTGGCTTGTGTGGCATATCTGTTCTGGTGGAAAACTGACCAGAGCCTGCCCGATTCCGAGACCATTTCCGGCGCTGACGTAAATGTAAAAAACTGGTCGGGCAAGAGCGGCCATTTCCTTGCCAAGATGATCATCGGTTATGGGTTCGGTTATGGTGCTTTTTTCATTCCTCTTATATTTGGAGCCTTAGGGTTGTACCTTCTCAACTTCCCAAAGCTGAACCTTTGGAAACTCATTACAAAATTCACTTTTGCCGCCATAATTATTTCACTTCTTCTGGGATTTATATTCGGAGAAGCCGGCGGATACCTTATCAGTGGTCCGGGCGGCGCACAGGGATTTGAAATAACAAGATGGCTGAATTCATTCATGGGGAAAATTGGTACAGGCATACTTCTGGCCCTAATGACGGTTTCATACCTTATTTTTGCCCTCAGATTTAAGCCTGAGACCTTTACATCCACCATACCTTCGACTATAAAAAACGTCATTCCGGGATTTAAAACATCCATAAACGCTTCAGAAGCTTCTGAAATGACAGACGAGACTGATTCAGAATCAGATGATGATGAACCGGAATCAGAACCAGAGGAAGGACAACACGATAAAGAAATAAAATTCACTGTTAAGCGTACAACCCAGGAGGAGGAAACACCTGTCATCACGCCTCGTGGGTCAATAATTCATGAGGTTGATAAGGATGGAAAAAGACAGAATACTGCGGACAGTGTCCCCATCAATATTACAAAACCGGAAGTTAAAGATATTCTTCCAGATCATGAAGTTGAGAGGATCATGGGGAATTATGATCCTAGACTTGATCTTTCAAGATATAAATTTCCGCCTGTTTCAATACTCACGGATCATAAGTCCGAAAACAGTTTTGACAATACCGAAGTATTTGAAAATAAGGAAAATATAATCAAGACTCTGAGCGATCACAAAATCAGTATCAGCCAGATCTCCGCCACCGTAGGACCTACGGTCACCCTGTATGAGATAGTTCCTGAACGCGGGGTGAGAATTGCAAGGATCAAATCGCTTGAAAATGACATTGCCCTTAGTCTTTCAGCTCTCGGGATCAGGATCATTGCTCCGATACCTGGACGTGGAACTGTCGGTATTGAGGTCCCGAATAAAAATCCCGAGATAGTCTCCATGAAGTCTTTGATTACTTCAAAGGCATTCCAGGAATCGAAGTTTGATCTGGCCCTGGCACTAGGCCGGACTATAACCAATGAACCCTATATTGTTGATCTGACCAGGATGCCCCACCTTCTCGTTGCAGGTGCAACCGGTCAGGGCAAATCGGTAGGTATAAATGCCATCATTACCTCGATACTTTACAAGAAGCATCCTTCTGAGGTAAAATTTGTCCTTATCGATCCCAAGCGGGTTGAATTGCCCTTATATTCCAAGATAGAACGCCATTTCCTTGCCAAATTGCCCGGCGAGGAGGATGCAATAATCACCGACACCCAAAAGGTAATCAATACTTTAAATTCGCTGTGCATTGAAATGGATAATCGCCTTGAACTTCTTAAGGGAGCACAGTCGCGCAATATTAAAGAGTACAACGAAAAGTTCATTTCCAGAAGGCTTAACCCTGAAAAGGGACACAGGTACCTCCCTTATATCGTTCTCATAATCGATGAATTTGCCGATCTTATCATGACTGCAGGCAGGGAGATCGAACCCCCCATAGGAAGGCTTGCCCAGCTGGCAAGGGCAACCGGGATACATCTTATAATTTCAACCCAGAGACCATCTACAAACATTATTACAGGGTTTATAAAAGCTAATTTCCCGACAAGGATCGCATTCAGGGTGTTCTCATCAATAGATTCAAGGACTATCATTGATGCAACAGGCGCTGACAGGCTGGTTGGCCGTGGAGATATGCTGGTCTCGACCGGCAGTGAACCGGTAAGGGTGCAATGTGCCTTCATCGACACCCCTGAAATTGAAGAGCTGACAGAGTTTATAGGGTCGCAGCAGGGTTACCCCGACGCTATGCCCCTCCCTGAATATATTGACGATAACGATGCCGGTAGCCAGGAAATTGACCTGCGCAAAAAAGATCCTATGTTCGACGAAGCCGCCAGGTTAGTTGTTCAGCATCAGCAGGGATCCACTTCACTTATTCAGCGGAAACTGTCGATAGGTTACAACAGGGCCGGAAGGATAATTGACCAGCTTGAGGCTGCCGGTATAGTTGGACCGTTCGAAGGAAGCAAGGCAAGAGATGTTCTTTGTTCAGACTATTCACGTTTGGAACAGATTTTGAAGGATATGGAGTAAATCGGACAAATGAGAACTTTCAAATCAGTATTTGCTCTCCTGTTCCTGTTTACAGGTACAGTCTTTCCGCAGAATGATCCTGAAGCAGTAAAGGTGCTTGACAGATTTTCTGCCATGGCCCTGGGCGCTCCTTCTATTTCAATGAAATTCACTATAAAAACAAACGATCAGGTTGAGGGCACAAACAATACCAGTTCGGGTTCAATATTACTGAGCAGGGATAAATACCGGCTGGACCTTGCAGACAACATTATCTGGTACAATAATGAAACATCATGGAGTTACCTTCCGGCCGAAAAGGAAGTGACGATAACAAAACCCGGGAAAGATGATGATTCGTTCCGGACACAACCTTCGGCTGTTTTTTCACTTTACAAGAAAGGTTACAAAAGCCGTCTTGTAGATAAGACCTCAGATTCATATCTTATCGATTTATATCCGGAAGACATCAACAGCGATCACATAAGGATAAGGCTAGCCATCGGTAACCCCGTACCAGATCTCAGGAGCCTGGAGTACAAATATAAAAACGGTGTTACTGTCACACTTGAGGTAAAAGAATATGACCTGAAGCAAAAGCCTGATGGTCAGTCATTTGTCTTCCCTGCTGAAAAATACAAGGGAGTAGAGGTAATTGATATGCGTTAAACTCTTGTTTTAGAGTCGGGACACCCTAAAAATTCTTCTCTTCACCCCCCTGCCCTACAGCCGATCTTAAGGAATAGGATAGCTTATGAATCAAACTGTATGCAACTGAGTTGCAGTAACTTACATTTCCCCTCCTTTTCAAGGAGGGGTGGCCGGGACTATTGCTTTTAATACGTTTACAATCTGCTTTCACCGGCCGGGGTGCGTTAATCATAGAAAGACTTGAAGTTCGCAACCAGCCCGGCCAGACGAGATTTAGCTTTCTGCCTGTAGCGATGATCTTCACCGTCTTTGGCCACCGACTCCTTTAAACGAGCGGAAAGTTATTTAATTGTATCTCAGACAATTAAATAATTTCCAGGCTAAAACTGATTCTTAGGCTGACGGCTATGGGGAAAGAGGAGGTGAGTACGTTTGTGTTAACTTCTTGCTGGTCCTCTTTCCGGATAAGCAATTCTTGCGTGGTAAATGTTCGAAAGCCTTTTTATGAAAACACGCTTAATATCCGTGATGTCCTTAAAGGTAAGAGGAGTCTCTGAAAACTGGCCATCCTGTTCCTGGATATAAACGATCCTTTCAACAAGTTCGCTTATATTTTCTTCCGAATAATTCTGGAGTGTTCTTGAAGCGGCCTCGACAGCATCAGCCATCATAACAATTGCCGTTTCTTTCGAGAAAGGCTTAGGACCCAGGTACGAAAAGCTTTTTTCCATATCCGTGGCCCTTGGATTCCTGTCAAGGTACTTCTTATAGAAATAGAAGGCTACTGATGTTCCGTGATGCGTCAGTATAAAATCGATTATCGGAGCTGGGAGCTTGTATTTTTTAGCAAGCTCCATTCCCTCTTTAACATGATCTATAATTATTTTTGAACTTTTTAAGGGTTCGAGCTGATCGTGCGGACTGAAACCTTCCGATTGGTTCTCAATAAAGTAAGATGGGTCTGCAGCCTTGCCAATATCGTGGTACAGGGCTCCGGTACGGGCAAGCAGTGTATTGGCGCTGATCTCCCTTGCGGCTTCTTCAGCGAGATTTGCCACCTGCAAAGAATGCTGAAACGATCCGGGAGCTTTATCAGCAAGCCTGCGTAACAGGGGCTGATTGGTATCCGATAATTCAAACAGGGTTGCATCAGATAAAAAGTTGAAAGTCTTTTCAAAGACAAATATCAGGGGATAGCTGAGCATCAGAAGAACACCATTCCCTGCAAACCAGAGGTAATTCTTCCAATGCATATTTTCAATGCTCCCCTCCTGCATTACCCCTATTCCGAAGTATACAACAGAATAGGTAAGGAAAACAAGGAATGCTGTTGTAAAAAGTTTGGCTCTCTTGTATATATTTGTAAGTGAAAATATTACAATTACCCCTGCAATGTAGCTTATGAATGCAAATTCAAAAGAGTTAGGGACTATAAAACCTGCAAGCATTATTGCAATAAGGTAAACAAAAAGTGCAAGGCGGGAATCGTAAAAAGTCCTTACTACTATTGGAATAATTGCAAATGGTATCAAAAAAATACTTGTATTTGGAAGATATATCACCAGTCTTGTAATCAGGAAAAAGAGCAATACTACCAGAATAATAAAAAATGTTTTGGAGGTAGAACTGATGATATCAAACCGGAAATGGTACATGAAGAGGTAAAGAGCAAGGTAACAGGAAGAGACCAGGATTAACCTTCCGAGAATAACGAACCACCTGTCATACATCCCCAGTCTTTTTTCATATTCACTCCTAAGCGATTCAAGTATCATGTATTTTGAATCATTGACTATTTCGCCGCGTGCGATTATAAGCTGACCCTCCTGCACCAGTCCGCGGGTAAGGCTGATCTCCCTGACAAGCTTATCCTTAAAGGTTGCAGAAGTTTCGGCATCATAAAGGAGGTTTGGCTTTATGAAATTATAGAATGCAACGCGTGAAACAAAATCCGTCACAGGCGTTCCGAAAACTGAACCCAGCTGTTTTCCAAGCTTCTCCTTTTCAACTTCGACTAACTGGTATGCATCTTTTTGAAGGAAGAACGAACTCAGGGGCTTCTCCTCTCCTACTTTACCTTTAAGGACAGTAATTTCGGAATAGGGTTCACCGGGGGAAGTTGTAATATCATTTGCCTCCATAATCCCTTTCCTGTATATCTTTGAAAGTATTAAGTTCAGATCCCTTTTAACTGTTATAAATCCCATTGGGTTGAGCGCCTTTGTTTCTGCTTCATATACCCCGAGCAGGTCATTGAGGTATTTGTCAAACTGGCTTATCATGGTTTTCTCCACCTCTGGATCCAGCTTAAAATAAGGAGCAAAATTTTTCAGGATGCTGTCGCGCTCTTTTGATATTTCATCTTCCGGTTTAAGTATGGGAAAATCCCAGGGTGCGATCAATGATGTTTGAAGCCAGGGTTTACCTTTTTGGAATTCATATCTGAATTTACCCTCACGTGGAGAGATAGCCACGACAATAATAATGCTTGCAACAAAAAATACAAGGTGGTACAGATATCTTTTATCTGTTTTAATCCCGGGGGGTCTTCGTGATACAGCCATTACCCTAATTATTAGATAAAACTGATGATCAGTAACAAAAGTAGAGATAATTTTTCTATATGGATTAAAATTTTTCTGGTGCTGTAGAAAAAGTCCTTTTTAACCGCAAAGTCCCCTCCTTCGAAAATTGTAGGAATTTCAAAATTAATAACTCTCTGAAAATAATACTGGTACAAAAAGAGTTATATAGTAGCCCTTTGTGTACCTTAGTGCTGAACTTTGCGATCCTTTGTGGTTAATGGATTTATTTTTTTACCACTTTCCTTTGCGCCCTCGGCGCCTGCCTGCCGGCAGGCAGGGTTAATGGATTTAGACTTTTTAAACAGTCACAAAAGGTTCACAGAGTTCCAAAGAGTAGCTTAATGCATAATCACCATTTATATGTAATTTTGCAAAAAAGAAGCAAGATGGAAACCTATATATGTGAAAATGTTTTTGTTCCATTACGTCTGGGACCAACACATAAGTCGGAGATGCTTAGCCAGGTATTGTTTGGAGAGAAATACCGGATCATTGATGAGGCAGGGCACTGGATTAAAGTTGAGACCTTGTTCGACAATTACTCCGGCTGGATTGACATAAATCATCTGCAGCATACAGAAGATACAGTGAATCCTGACGGGCATGTACTGAACAGGTCATTACTGTGTTATAAAAATGATAAGACAAAGCTTGTCCTTGAAGCCGGGTGTGAAGTTTATAATCCGGATTTTGAAAACAAGACATTTTCTGCCGGAAATGATATTTATACCACAAATACTGACTTCAGCAAAGGCTATACAACAACAACGGATTCGGTTGCAGAAACTGCCATGAAATTCATAAATTGTCCATACATCTGGGGCGGTCGAATTCCGTCGGGAATTGACTGTTCAGGGCTTACACAGCTGGCTTATAAGCTTCACGGAATTAAGATCCCGCGTGACAGCTGGAAGCAAACTGAGGCCGGTGAAAGCATCGGGTTCCTGGAGGAATCTGCGCCGGGTGATCTGGTATTTTTTGACGATGACAGGGGCAGGATAACGCATGTAGGGATGATCATCGCCAGGGGCCTTATGATCCATGCATCAGGCAGGGTGAGGATTGACACAATCGATCATCAGGGGATATATAAGAATGAGATAAAAGGTTACTCCCACAAATTAAGGATGATCAGAAGGATAATTCCTCAGTAAGAAGTCAGCAAAATAAAAAAGGCTGCCCTTTCGGGTCAGCCTTTTTTTAGGGTAGGTTGGTTTTAATTATTCGGCGTCATAAGTTTATTATAGCTAAGTTCACTTGCCGGTACAGGCCAGATATATGACTGCCCATTTGCCGGAACTGCATCAACAACGCCCATATCTGCACCGTCTTTTCCGGGGATAGTCAGCCCAAGTCTCATGAGATCCATATTATGTATGCCCTCACCGAGGAATTCCATGTTTCTCTCAAGAAGTATGGCATCGTAAAAATCGGTGACAGCAGCGAAAGATGCAGTTGTATAGGCGCCCGAAACAAATGACCTCGTTCGGACAGCATTCAGGAGATCAACTGCTTCCTGGGTAACTGCACCACCTGACCTCGCAATTGCTTCAGCTCTGTTCAAAAGCACTTCTGCATATCTTATTACCGGAGCATATTCTGCTCTTGTTGTCTGATCAACCCATTTTGTAAGATACACTTTCCCATCAACGGTAGACAGCATCAGCTTTCTTGCGTCCGTAGCATCCATTGTTGCAAACAGTGAGCCCGGGGCCTGGACAAGGTGATATGATTCACCCGACCCGGAAAAATAATAATGCGACAGGTTGTTCTGTGTCCCCGGGTTGTTGTTGGCCGTCATCGGCATTGAAAGTATTGATTCCTTTGTAGTGTAAGGAGTAACGAATATTCCTGCATATGAAGCATTCAATGCATTGGCCACGCCGCTTGCTGCCGCGAATGGAGCTGCTGAGGATACAATCTTGGCAGATTCCGTAACAACCTGAGCCCAGTTCTGCATATGCAGATAAACCCTGGTTTTCAATGCAATAATTGTATTCCTGTGGACCCTGGTGACATTAAGAAGATTGTCATCATAATCAGCTATTGCAAGCGGTTCAGCATCATTCAGGTCTTTAAGTATCTGTGTGTATACTTCAGCTACTGTACTGGGTGCAAGGTCGTTCTCCTCGGCCGACTTCATTGCCGTGAGCCTCAGAGGCACACCCTGGTTTGCTCCGCTGCTAATATGATAAGGTTTGGAATACAATTGCATGAGATCAAAGTAACAGATAGCCCGCATAGTATAAGCTTCGCTCAGGTACTGATCATATTCAGCCTGGCTTATGATGCCGGTAATTCTGCCTTCATCCCAAGCAGCCTTCAGACCATCGATAAAGACATTTACGACGTTTATGGTTGCATACACGGCACCCCATAGGTTCTGAACCTCATTGGTTGAGCTCAGAACCGTGTGGTTCCATGTCTGATAGCAAGTTACTCCATTGGTACTGTTAGGGATGAAATTATCGCATCTTATGTCATTGTAAACCAGGAATCTTCCACCAAGATGGTTCCCGCTTTTAATGGAGGCGTACATACCGTTTACCTGGGCTTCGATCCTGACCTTTGTATCAAATACAGTAAGATCGGAAAGAGAAGTGACTGGTACCGGATCCAGATACTTTGTTGAGCATCCGGTTATCAACAATATAAATGTAAATATTATTGAACCTTTTATTATATTTTTCATATCTGTTTCTTGATTAATTAGTTAAAAACTTACGTTTATGCCAAAGGAATATGTCCTGGCCTGTGGGGCAGTATTCCTGTCAATTCCGGGCGCAACGTTAGAATCAGAGTTTGTTGAGACCTCAGGATCGGAACCGGAATAATTGGTGAATACGTATGCGTTGAATACCTGGGCATATACCCGGAGCCTTTCAATATTAAGTACGCCCGGCAGAACATTCTTAAATGCATAACCGGCTGATATGTTCCTCACTTTTACATAGTTGCCTTTTTCTATGTTCTCAGTTATAGGAATTGAAGATCCGTTTGATACGTTATCGTTTATCACCGGTCTTGGGATATTTGTGATGTCCCCGGCTTTCTTCCAGGCTGTTTCATATACTTCAACCGAATTGTTCCACCATCTCTGGTCCCTAAGCCCTGCTTTGGATCCGCAATAAACATAAAAACCCATTGCATAGGTCAGGTTGACTGCGAAGTCAAAATCTTTATAAGTAAAGCTGTTATCAAGTCCGCCATACACTTTCGGAAGAGGCGAAGCCCATGCTTTACCATCGGCTGCAAGGGTGATTGGGGCCGCAACTGCTCCGTCAGACCTGTAGGTCCATTTATTTGCAACTGCATGATTATAGAGGATCTCATCACCGGCAGCATTTACAAATACTCTTTGCCCTGTCTGGGGATCAACACCGCGCGTTTCAACAGCCAGCAGATTGCCTACAGGTTTCCCGACTAATGTGATGTTTGTAGTTTCAAGGCCGCCCGTAATCGAACGAAGTTCCGGAACACCAGGTGCCAGTTCTGTAACTTCATTCCTCAGCATAGTAATATTAAAGTTGGTTGTCCAGCTGAAATTGGTTTTTGCAATGTTGTAGCTGGTCACTGTAAATTCCATACCTGTGTTATACATCGAACCCACGTTGGCGGGGATAGAGTTCCCAGGAATACCCTTCGAAGGGGACTGGGGTACATTAAGAATTAGGTTATTGATATCGTTGTAGAACCAGTTTATGTCAGTTTGCACCTTATCATTAAGTATTCCGAAACTCAAACCGAGATCATACTTATCGCTTGTCTCCCATTGCAGGTCAGCATTGCCCGCCTGTGAGAATGCCAGGGTGGCTTCGTCGGCATACAGGCCTGAATTATAGAGGAACAGCGAGCTATAGTTGCCTATTCCGAACATATTACCGACTCGGCCATAACTAGCCTTGAGCCTGAGGTCAGAGAAAACGGTACCGAGTTCTGAATTAGATATGAAATCTTCATTTGAAATATTCCACATCAGGGAGGCGCCTCCGAAGACTCCGAATTTATTACCTTTTGAAAGACCACTATAACCATCCCGGCGAATGCTACCTTCTATGTAATACTTCTTATTCCAATTGGTACTGATCCTTCCGAAATAGGATATGAAATAGTTCTCGCCAAAACTACCTGTACCCATTCCGGCAGTGGTCCAGGAACCCTGGTAATTGTTAAAGAATGGATCGGCTACATTTGTTTTTGTGCCATTCCAGCTCACCCCGACAGTTCTCTGTTCTTCAGTTCCTGCAAGGAAACCAAGGTTCAGCTTTTCCTTTAAAGTGAAGTTGTAATTGATTGTGTTGGTCCAGGTCCACCTCTTGTCACGGCCGAAATAGTTGTAGGCATAGCCATTATATGAATAACCATCTCCAGTAACAGGTGACCAGAAAGTTGTTGTCTCGGTCGCCAGGTTGTCAAGGCCGAACACAGTTTTAAGGAAGAGCCCTTTTATTGGCTCCAGGGTCCCAGATACTGTTGCCAGGATCCTATCGGTTTCTGTGGTATGCTTGTTCAGGTCAAAAATGGCTACAGGGTTATGATAGCCGAGGTTTGCTGCCAGACCTGTTCCCATACCTCCAATACCTGCACCATTTACATTATAGGAACCGTCATTGAGATACGGACCGATAATGGGAGGAAGCACGAAGGCGAGGCGGGCAGCGCCTGCAGTTGCGAATGAGGCTCCAGTATTCGGAGACTCGGTGGCACCATTTGTATATCCGATAGTAGCTCCGAGAGTGATATACTTATTCAGTTTATGATCCACATTCATCCTTGCGTTCTTTCTGTTATAGAAGTTTTTCTTAACCATACCGTCCTGGTCGCTGTAACCGATCGAAAGAAAGTATGTGGTGGAGGCTGTTGAACCTGATACCGTAATTGCATGGTTTTGCTGGAAACCTTTCTGATATACAAGGTCAGACCATTTAGTATCAATCGGAACACCATTTGCATCATTGACCCTTGTTAACCTGAAGGTTGAACCTGAGTTCTCATATGCCAGGTTTTTATGGGTCAGATATTGATCACCATTCATAAGATCAAAAAGCCTGTACGGCTCTGTCCAGCCTGCATACCCTTCATATGTTACACTTGTCTTTCCACCTGAACCTTTTCTGGTAGTAATAATAATAACTCCATTTGCAGCCCGGGATCCGAAGAGAGCTGTTGCAGAAGCGTCTTTTAATACTTCCATTGATTCGATATCGGAGGGGTTAATGTCTGCTAGGGCATTCTGGATTGCCGTACCCCCCACATTGCCAGTGAATACGGGGACTCCATCTACCACAACCAGAGGATTCGAAGAGGACGTGATCGAGTTGAATCCCCTGATCCGGATGACCGGAGGGTTATTGAGCACACCGTTAGGCATGGTTATTGAAACACCGGCTGCCTTTCCCTGCAAAGCCTGGTCAAAGCTCTGAACAGGAATACTCTTAATAGCATCTCCATTAACTGTGGAGATGGCGCCAGCAATATCCCTCTTTTGCTGGGTTCCGTAAGCAACTACAACAACTTCCTCTACATTGAAGAGGTCCTGCACCAGTGTGGCATCGATCCTTGTTTTACCCTCAATTGGTATCTCAAGCGATCTGAAACCAATAAAGCTGAATGTCAGAGTCTGGGCGTTGGCCGGAACTGAAATTGCATATTTGCCGTCAGCCGTCGTAATTGCTCCAATGGTTGTTCCCTTAATGGTAACGTTTACCCCGGGCAGTGCAAGTCCATCATCTGAACTTGTAACAGTACCCGTAATCTGCACTGTCTGGCTCATAACAAGAGAACCTGTCATAAGTAACAGTGTAAAAATCAACAGGATTTTTTTCATAAATAATCAGGTTTAGGTTAAAAATTGGATGGCTAATATATTCAATAAATTTATATGATAATAATCATAGTTAATAAATTTTAACGATACTGTTAAATTTTTAACAAAATCGAAACATTTTTAAGATAAAAAACCGGAAATTTAAAGATTCTATTCAGCTGATACCATTTTTATTAAGTCCTATGTCGAAGAATAGACAGCTGAAAATAGCGGGAAAATTAATTTTTGTGAATTGACACGACAAAATCATGTTTAAGAACAGGTGACAGCCCTTAAACCAGGAATTACGATACCAAAACCCCCACTAATTGTTTAACGGAAATTAAACTATTTCAGCTTAGTTTATTATAGAGGTTTCCGCTTTCCCCAGAATTTCCTCCTCTTCTTCAGTTGCCCGGGATTCAATTATTTTGCCTTTTTCGATCAGGATGGCCCCAAATTCCTTATCATCAATCGCAGCGGCATTAATTTTCACGTTAAGGAAGGCTCCCCTGATGCATGATCTCAGTGCAAGGGCGCCTACAGCAACATCCGAAACAGAATTGGGGTTGCCTTCTTCTACCATCTCCTTCAACAATGCAAAACCGGATAATGCTGTTTCCATTACTTTAAAGGGTACGTATGCTGCATTCTTCGTGGCTTCCTGTACTGCTGTTCTTCTTATTTTCTTTTCTTCTTCAGTTCTTTTTGGAAGACCTGAAGCTTCAAGTATCCTGTTAAATGCCTCTGTATCTTCATCAACAAGAGCCAGCAGCTCGTTCTGTATGGACTTGCCCTTTTCAGCCCAGGTGGAGAATTCCTTCCACCTGTCATCCCAGCCGTATTTATGGCTTGAAAGATTGGCTACCATAGTCCCCAGGGCAACTCCAAGAGCACCCAAATAGGCAGAAACTGAACCACCACCGGGAGCAGGGGATTCAGAGGCAGTTTCATTCACGAAGGTCGTGAGGTCCATATCAATCAATTTGTGTCCACCTTTTTCTGCAATATTATATTCAATTATTTTCACTTCAGGGTTAAATTTATGGATATCGTTAAGTCCCAATGATCTGACAGCAATTTTTATAAGTTCCGCATCTGAAACGCCTGCAGACCGCTGCTGCTTTTCCAGAAAGTACCGTCCTGCATCAAGGATCGCTTTGAGCGGGATAAGTCCCACAAGTTCCGAACCCGTGACCCGTACACCCCTGGCATCAGCTTTCCTGCACACCTCATCAAAAGCAACATGAACCGGTGTGACAGAAATATTTGTAAGGTTCATAGAGATCTGGGCAATTCCATATTCCTTAATGAACCACCCTATTGCCCTGACCGATTTCAAAGAACCCGGGATCATCACCGGCTCTCCGTTCTCATCTTTAATTATATGGCCATTGGGTTGATTACCTTCCCTTTCCGGTCTTCCTTTTTCCCTGACATCATAAGCAATCGCATTTGCTCTCCGTACAGAGGTAGTGTTCAGATTTACATTGAATGCCACGAGAAAATCCCTGGCGCCAACAGCCGTTGCCCCGGATCTTTGATTGAACACTGCCGGACCAAAGTCAGGCTTCCATTCAGGGTCCGCAAGTTTCCTTATAAGTCCCTCATATTCACCTGCCCTGCAATTTGCCAGATTCTTTCTTTTCTCTTCAAAAGCAGCATTTTCATAACAATAAACCGGTATCGAAAGCTCTTCACCAATCCTTTTAGCCAGTTTTCGGGCATATTCAACAGTTTCCTCCATGGTTATCCCGGATACAGGGACGAACGGACAAACATCGGCAGCTCCCATCCTCGGATGCTCTCCGTGATGTTTTGACATATCGATAAGTTCAGATGCCTTCTTCACTGAAAGAAACGCAGCCTGTGAAACAGCTTCAGGATTCCCTGCAAAAGTTACAACTGTCCGGTTGGTATCTTTTCCCGGATCAACATCCAGAAGCCTGACTCCATCAACCGATTCAATTGCATCGGTTATCTGCTTTATTAATGCCATGTCCCTGCCTTCGCTGAAATTCGGAACGCATTCAATGATCCTCTTATCCATAGTAAATTTTGATTTACAATAATGCAAAGAAATTAAGAACTTACGCTGAGTTCCTCTGAGATGTCAGCCCCTAAATCCCCTGAAGGGGACTTATAGCCCCCTTAGGGGGTTGGGGGTAATCTTGGGACCTCTGTGTAAGTCCCGATTATAAACTATCCGGGATTGGGGGCACTAATCAATAATTCTTCCTTTTAATATTATTTTATCAATCAGATTACTACCAAACGCGTACGGGAAATAATCCAATGATGGCATTTCTTTGGAAATAAATACATTAGCAACTTTTCCCTTTGCAATTGACCCATGTGTATCTGACAAGCCCATTGCATATGCCGAATTTAAAGTGACGGCATTAATAGCTTCTTGCGGAAGCATCTTCAGCCTTATGCAACCAAATGACATAACAAGTTTCATATTTCCGGAAGGTGATGATCCCGGATTGTAATCCGAAGCCATCGCCACCGGAAGGCCTGCATCTATCATCTTCCTTGCAGGAGGATCGGGCAATCCAAGGAAAAATGCAGCTCCGGGAAGAAGAGTGGGCATCGTTTCAGAACCCAGAAGTGCCTCAATCTCTTTATCCCCGGCCTTTTCAAGATGGTCGACCGAAAGGGCATTGTACTTAACCCCAACCTGAACGCCACCAGAATTACCCAGCTCATCTGCATGCAATTTGGGTATCAGGCCGTATTTTATGCCTGCCATCAATATCCGTTCCGTTTCATAGACTGTAAAAAAACCATGGTCGCAGAAAACATCTATATAATCGGCCAGTTCTTCGGATGCAACCAGCGGTATCATTTCATTTATAATAATATCAATATAATCATTGCGGTTGCCGGAATAAGCTGCAGGAATTGCATGTGCACCCAGAAATGTTGCTTTTACTTCAAGAGGGGAATGCTCTTTAATTCTTTTAATAATCCTGAGCATCCTGAGCTCGTCTTCGGTGTTAAGGCCGTAGCCGCTCTTTATCTCAACTGCCCCGGTTCCCAGTCCGATTATTTCTTTAATCCGGATCATCGACTGATTAAACAGATCTTCATCAGAGGTATCATGAAGCAACTTCGCGGAATTCAAAATGCCTCCTCCCCTCCTTGCAATCTCCTCATAAGACAATCCTCTTATTTTGTCAGTAAATTCTCCTTCACGGCTACCTGCAAAAACAAGATGGGTATGCGGATCACAGAACGAGGGGAAAACAAATCTGCCTGAAGCATCTAAAATTTCTACCGGGGTACCATTGAAGTCAATCGCTGATTTATCAAGGGCAGACATCGGGCCGAAATCACTGATGAACTCATCTTTTATTAAAAGGTAGGCATCTTTTATGGTATTCACCTGCGCCATCTGTTTACCGGCAACGAACCGTTGAGGATCATCCTCAATCTGAACAAGAGAGCTTATGTTTTCTATTAGTACTGACATCCGTGCAATATTCAGCGATTTATCTTTTAAAATTCAAGTACTTTGTGAATCCTTCGTGTAATCCTTTGTGTGCCTTTGTGGTAAAAAGAAAAACCACAAAGGGTCACTAAGGTTGTCACTAAGGTAACACAAAGGAATACAATAAATTAAGAATATTTATGAACTAAACAGGTTATAAAACTCATTTCAGAAAATAATATTTCAGGATGTTAAAGATAGTCAGTCTTATCAACCCGTCAAAAATGAAAATGAAAAAGGTTTAAATAATTAACTCAAGTTGCTAGTTGCTGGTTCCTCGTTACTGGTTAGTTGTTGATTAACAGAACAATAGGCGATTTTGTTAAAATTTATTTGATATTTTTGCATTAATCATGATGCTCATTATCAAATAACTAGCAACCAGCAACAAGTAACTAGCAACTTAGGTTAATTAAATGAACAGAGCAAAAGGCGCATTTTAAAATGCAATTGACTAAATTTGTTAGAGGTATGAAGAATTCCTGATTGCGGAAGTGACGATTAACCAGACTAATGCAGCCTGAAAACCAAATCAATTAAGATATATCCGAAACCAGAAACCTCTGGAAAGCAAGTAAACCGAACCCTAATCCAAATCCCAATGAAATCAGCATTATCCCTCCTTTTTGCATTGTTAATGTTACATTCAAATAGTCCGGCCCAGTCACGGAAGTTACTGCTTCACGATAACTGGAAAGCAAAAAGAGCCACTGAAGTAATACCCGATGGTACCGAAATTACAGGTTCGGGATTTGTAATTACAGGCTGGCTCGATGCGGTCATCCCGGGGACAATCCTGACGACCCTGATGCACAATAATCTTATCCCCGATCCTTTCTTTGGTATGAATAATAACCTCATCCCGGATGTGTACATTACCGGAAGGGATTATTATACTTACTGGTTCTATAATGAGTTTGAAATTCCTGACCTCAGGCCAGGTCAGGAAGTATGGCTTAATTTCAGGGGCATAAATTACTTCGCAGATATTTTCCTCAACGGCAGGAGGGTTAATACAAAGACACATGAGGGTATGTATATTCGGGAAAAATACCTGATCACCCCGTATCTTAACAAAGACAAGCCAAACAGGCTTGCCGTCTGGGTAGCGCCTCCCGATCCGGTTGGAAATGCTGTGGCCGGGCAGGGAGGCGACGGTACCATCGGGCGCAATGTAACCATGCAATGCACCGCAGGATGGGATTGGATCTGCCCTGTCCGCGACCGGAATACCGGGATATGGGACCAGGTATCCATTGAAATTACGGGGCAGGCTGATATAAGTAATCCCTTTATCGCTATCCGGGTTCCGGGAACCAGAATCCCGGGGGAAAAGCAGGATCCTGCCTATATCACTCCTTCGGCTGAGTTAAAAAACGTTTCATCCCGGCCGTTTAATGGGATCTTCTGGATCGAATTCGGAAGCTACAAAAGAAGTATCGGGGTCACACTTAAACCTTATGAAGAAAAGGTAGTAGCTTTTGATGAAGTAAAAATTGAAGATCCGGGACTCTGGTGGCCTAATGGGATGGGCAGTCAACCGTTGTATAACATAAAGTTAAGCCTGATTTCAGATGATGGGACAGAAATGGACTCGGAAACTGTGGTTTTCGGAATACGTGAGACAGGCAATTATTTTGATGAAAAAATTAAAGCAAGGGTATTCACTGTAAACGGTCAGAAGGTATTTATCAAGGGAGGCAACTGGATTGCCTCAGATGCGCTGCTTCGTCTCTCCGGCGACCGGTACGAGGCGGAAGTAAGACTCCATGCGGGTATGAATATGAACATGATCAGGGTATGGGGCGGAGGCCTTACTGAACGCCCTGAATTTTATGATGCATGTGATAAGTATGGTATCCTGGTGTGGCAGGATCTTTGGATATCCGGAGATTGCAACGGTGAATGGAACGATCCTACAAAAAAGGAGACACAGGCCAGGCGTAAGGCCTATCCTGACAATCATGAGCTTTTCCTTGAATCGGCCATTGATCAGATTAAAATGCTCAGGAATCATCCCAGCCTTTATCTTTGGTGCGGAGGAAATGAAACCCTGCCTGCTCCTGATATCCTGCAATCCCTGACGTCAGATATTTTCCCCAGGTTCGATCCGGGAAGGTATTTCCTTGAAATGTCGACATCCTCCAAGCTTATGACAAATACGATAGGTGGAGTCGGGGACGGGCCTTACGGAATCCGGGAGCCTGAAAAAATATTCACTGAAAGATCATTCCCCTTTAATCCGGAAACCGGTTCTATCGGGATCCCGAATTATGAAGGATTGCAGAAGATCATTCCTGATGATGAAATGATACCTCCTCAGGGTAACAGGGTGGGAAGGTCATGGACATACCATAAATATCTGCCTTTGCTTGATTTCCCTGACCGCTACGGGAAAGTCAGGGACATTCGTGATTTCTGCTTCAAAGCGCAGATTGTGAGTTATGAACAGTACCGGGCTCTTCAGGAGGGATTCAATTATAAGATGTGGAACTGGTATTCCGGAATGCTTGTATGGAAGAACCAGAATCCATGGACTGCCCTGCGCGGGTTCTTCTACGATTATTTTCTTGATTGCACCGGTGGTTATTTTGGATACAAACATGGTGCAGCTCCGGTTCATATCCAGCTTAACCTGAATGATTCGGTAGTCTGCGCGCTTAATCAAACTGCCCTGGATCTTAAAAACATTTCGGCCGGCATAAAGCTTTTGGATCTGCACGGGAGAATTATCTCCGAAACTAAAAAAAATGTAAGTCTGAAAGCTCACAACCTGCTGTTGCTTGACAAAATTTCCCTGCCGGAAACTGATAACGGAGTTTTCTTCCTGAAATTAACACTGAGCGATGATAAAAAAGTTTTGGATGAAAATCTTTACTGGCTTTCAAACAAAATGCATTCCTATGAAAAACTAAATGAACTGGGCAAGGCGGAGGTCAAATGTGAGATCAGGAATCGTGAGAATAAAAATACACTTATCTCTGTAAATAATCCGGGTGGGGAACCAGCGTTTTTTATCCGGTTGAAATTGACAGATATGAATGATAAGCAGGTCCTGCCGGCATATTTTTCAGATAACTATTTCACACTCTTGCCGGGTGAAGAGAAACAAGTAGATCTGGATTTCATGTATAAAGGAGCCGCTAATCAGCAGGAGCCATTAAAAATTATTTTGGAAGGATGGAATACTCCTCTGACAGAAATAAAATTCTGAACCAGATAGGACTGCATATGATCACTTCTTTGCTTCAAGCTCATTCATGCGGCTGAACATGGCCCTGAATGTATCCCAGGGATTCATTGACGGATCCCGTTGTCCGGCATTGGGTCGTAAATCTGTTGTTTTAATACCGTAAAAACCATTCATAAACCTTTCAGGATTTGACCATGTTGTCTGGACCATTCCATAATACCTGGGCTTCATCTCCGGGGTGGCATATTTCCTGAACCGGGCCATATCCTCGGCCTGAAGAACCGCAGTAGCGGGAGTTCTCCATGGACAGGTAACTACCCTGAAACCTTTCATGGCAAAATAGACAGCTGTCTGGTCGGGTCTTTCATAGTGCCAGTCGCAGATCACAACATCTTTCGGGATCATGTCGACCGCGCGGTAAGTGAAATTATAGCTGGCTTCCCACAGACCTATGCCAGTGGTCTTTCCATCTATCAGGCGGTCGCCCCATATCCAGAGTTCCCTGTTTTTCGTGGCAAGATGATCTCTGATCCTTCTTATTTCACCTGCGAATAATTCGGCTTTATCAACACCGGAACATCGCGGGCATTTATCATCCCCAAGGTAGAAAACTTCGTCCATTCCCGCATGGAACGCATCGGTTTCATAGACATCGCATATCTCATCAATAAGTGTAAAAACCACTTTATGGACACCGGGATGAAGCGGACAATAGCTTTTGCAGTAGAGACCGTCAGGATTTGGCCAGACGTACTTCTCAGGCATTTTAATTTGCGGTGTTTCATCAAACTCCGGGAAATGTGTCAGAAGCGGACCAAGGTTGGATGACCATGACTGATGACCAAGCATATTGATCTGCGGTATGATCCTTATATTATTCTTCCTGCAGGCGTTTACAATTTTCTTTACTTCAGCTTTTGAAAGAGCTGCAGAATCACTCAGCTGCGGATAACTTTCAAACTGGTAGTTGTATTCAACCAGCAGGAAAAGAGTGTTGACTCCCCTTGGTGACAGCTCTTCACCGATAAATTTCACAAACCTGTCAACCTGCTCCGAAGAGGGAGCTCCTATGCAAAAGCCTTTTACAGGAAATAATACGTCATCGGCTTTCTCCTGTGCCGGTAAGTTCTGCAGAAATCCAGTGATTATGATTAACCCTGCAACGATGATCTTCAGTCTTTTCATGTTGTAAAAGTATTGGTATAATTAACCTAAGTTGCTAGTTACTTGTTGCTGGTTGCTAGTTATTTGATAATGAGCATCATGATTAATACAAAAATATTAAATACATCTTAACAAAATCGCTTATTGTTCTGTTAATCAACAACTAACCAGTAACAAGGAACCAGCAACTAGCAACTTGAGTTAATTACTGATTTATTCAAGTCTTTACGGAAACGAAACCCATTGTCATCATAAATTTAATAAAAAACCCGGACCCCGGTGATTTGTCCATAAAAAAATGAAAATCTTTTTGCGGCTTCCATTTTTCTTTATCTTTAGCGCTGAAAACCAAACCTGTAACCTATGAAAAAATTCCTGACCCTCATTTTGCTTATATTTTTAGCTCACTCTGTCAATTCACAGGAAAAAAAGATAAAAACCGGCTGGACATTCGGGGGCGCCCTTCCGGCGATCTCGTTTGATTCTGACCTTGGCTTCCAGTATGGAGCACTGGCTGAGTTTTATAACTATGGCAACCCGAGTATTTATCCTGAATATCTTGACCATATCTATACGGAAATATCTCATTATACAAAAGGGAGCGGCATCTACAGGTTAATGTTTGAATCAAACCATTTTATCCCCGGGGTGCACATGACAACCGACCTCAGTTATCTCCCGGATCAGGCAAATCATTTCTACGGATTTAACGGATATGAAGCTGTCTATAATAAAATCTGGATGAATGAAGAAGAAAGCGGCTACAGGACAAGAATGTTTTACCGTTTTGAAAGGAACCAGTTCAGGTTTAAGAACGATTTTCAGGGCAGATTATCTGGTGACCATTTAAAATGGAGCGCAGGATTTGCATTTCAGAATTTTAAGGTCAGTTCAGTCGACATAGACAGACTAAATAAAGGCAAGGATGAAAAGTTACCTTATGTCACAGATGAACCAGGCCTCTTTGAACGTTACCAGGCTCTGGGTTTGATCTCAACAAATGAAGCTGACGGAGGGTGGGTTAATACGCTCAAGGCAGGTATTGCCTGGGACAGCCGCGACAACCGGCCTAATCCGATGAAGGGATTATGGACAGAGCTTGGAGTTGAGGTTGCACCTCAGTTCATGGGTAACGACTGGGGATTTTCAAAATTCTACATCACGCACCGGCAGTATTTCACCTTAATCGAAAAGGACCTTGCACTCGTTTACCGTCTGGGATACCAGACCACCGTCTCCGGTGAAGTACCTTTCTTTTATCAGTCGCAGGTTATTACATCAATGCTGACAGGTGCCACCAACGAAGGGCTCGGAGGAGCCAGCTCCTTAAGGGGTGTGATGAGGAACAGGGTCCTGGGTGATGCATTCGTTTTAGGTAATGTCGAATTACGCTGGAAACCAATCTATTTCACAGTGTTAAACCAGGATTGCTATATCGGGCTGAATATGTTTTATGATTTCGGAAGAGTGGTAAATGACATAAAAATACCGGGTAACCTGCTTTCTACATTCAACACTCTGTATCCCGGCGAAATCTACTCTGATTATTTTAATCCCGGGCAGGAAAAGTTCCACCAGAGTGCGGGAATAAGCATAATGCCGGTAATCAATCAGAATTTTGTTGTAGCGGTCGACATCGGGAAAGCGTTTAACAGCCAGGACGGGAATATAGGTTTTGCAATAGGATTGAACTATCTGTTCTAGGATATTTTTGCCCTAAACCACCTCACCCCCTTCATCCCCCTCTCCCGGTGTGCTACCCTTTATACACATCTTTTTATCTCGCAGATTGAAAAAGTTTTGTGAATTTAATTTCTTTTAAAAGCCACGAAGTGGCTTAAGATGAATAACCCCCGGCGCCAGCCGGGGGTACGGCTAACCCTCTGATCTCAAGCCCTGAAAGGGCTTAATATAATTGGACTTATATAAAATCCACAGGAGCATCATCAAAAAATATCATATGGAAGAGTATAGAAAACTTTTCCTGGACTACGGAATAACGCCAGATGAAAAGTTTTTTCCATAACTAATATATTCAGCTCCTTCAGAGCTGGGAAGTGTTTGGTGTTCATTTACCCCTGGCTGCGCCAGGGGTTATTCATATTTGGCTCTTTCAGAGCCAGCTGGACTAAAAACGACAGAGTAAATTCAGAATTTAAAAAGATGTGTATAAAGATTAGCCCGGTGTGAGAGGGGGACTTTAACCCAAATCTTCCACAGATTTGCAAAATGAACCTAAACAATTGGTTTTTAAGCCCCTCCCACACCGGGGGAGGGGTTGGGGAGAGGTCCTGGACAGAGTTTTTCTTTATAATTGTATATATGTCTAATATCTTTAATATGTCTTTTATTTTATTTTAATATGTCTTATAATATGTCTTTTATTTTATTTTAATACGTCTTATAATATGTCTTTTATTTTATTTTAATATGTCTTATAAGACATATATCTTTAAAATCCCTTAAGGAAAAATCCCAGGCCTACACCCAGATAATTACCTATAATATAACCGACTATACCCACTGTTATGCCGGTAATTATAACTTCCTTGTTTTTAAGGGCGGCAGCAACAACAGGTACAAATGGTGGGGAGTAAATAAACGCTGTTGTTGTTATTAAATAATCATCAGCGTTGACCCTGAATATCCGCGACAATATAAGGTGAAGTAACAGCGACCCAGAATAGGCATAAAATACATACCCAAAAAGGCCAAGGTATCCGATATTGAATATTTTGCTCAGATCAGCCATTGATGCAAATGCAAAGGAAAAGACAAGGACAAAATACATTCCGAGCTGGAAGGTCTTTTCGATCCGGTTAATCCATGGAATGAGCGATGCAATTAAAGCAAGAGTGGTTATTAAAAGGATTGCAACCGGAGTAAATGAGTTTTCAGGGAACAGCATGGCAATTGCTGCTGACACAAGGGCAATTGCCATCGAAATACCCAAAGCTTTAAGTAATGGAACTCCGTTACCTTTTTTAAACATTCCGGAATAATCTTCAAAGCTTTCTGCTTCGGCAACCGCCTGATCCATGCCGGACGATTCACCCTGAAACTTAAATGGAGGCAGAATAGCCCTGAAAACTCCCGGAGCTGCTGTAATAAAGAAGATGAGAGTGATTGCTCCTATTATTATATCATAGGTATTGGTCATTAAGAACAGGTTGGGGTCAACATCAAGTGCGACGCTCAGGGATGCCATATTCGGAGTGCCGCCGGTATAAACACCTACGAGCATACCTGCTACTTTCCAGCTGTCGGGTACAATATTTTTAAAAATAAAATAACCGGAAGTAATAATCACAACCACTGATACCAGAGCAAGGATCATGCTTACAAAACCTGTTTTTGCATATTTCAGCCACTTCTTTATGTTAAGCGAAAAAAGGAGCAGCGGGAAAGCAAGGGGTATGGCAATAGTAGTAAGCAGGTCCTGTACTTTTCTTATTGAATTCACGAAAATGTCATCATTGCTGATAGCCCCTGATTCGAGCAATGACTCCATTTCTGATTCCGGCAGGGATATTTTTCCGTGCAATGCAAAGTAAAAACTATCGCTTCCCCTTGGGAGAATTCCGGATATGCCTAACAGCAATCCAAAAGCATAAGCAATTGCAATCGATCCGAGCTTTTTAAGAACTGACCAACGCTTACACATATATATTATTAACAATGGGAAGGTAAAATACAGAAGCACAAGAATTGCAATTTTGATCATGATTCAGGTTTTTCGGGTCACTCAAATATAAAAAAAGCGACTTACCTAAATGTAAATCGTCTTAAAAATATGTATATAAGTACTTAAATAATAGCCCTGCAGCCCTCATCGAATTCCGTAAAGGCTGGTGAAATTAATTTCCTGCAGATCTCGCAGACCTGCCTGCCGGTAGGCAGGTTTACGCAGATGCCGCTCTCCGCTCCCTGTCGCTCTGCGCCCTGTGCTCTTGGCCCCCCGCTCCCCGCTCCCTGTTTTACCAGCCGAAGCTTCAGCGAAGGCTGGCCCCCCGCTTCTTCCTCCCAGCTCTCAATCACATTCCTCAAAGCTTTTCCTGTACTGCTCAATGGCCTTAAGGCTCATCCCCATGCTTGAAAAGCCACCATCGTGAAAAAGATTCTGCATTGTGACCTTGCGGGTAAGATCGGAGAAAAGGACAACACAGAAATCGGCGCACTCCTCCGCTGTTGCGTTTCCGAGGGGAGACATCCTTTCTGAAAAGTCAACAAGTGACTCAAAGCCATGTATTCCGCTGCCTGCTGTGGTCAGGGTTGGTGATTGGGAGATAGTGTTTATCCTCACTTTTCTGTCGCGGCCGTAGATATATCCGAAGGAACGGGCAATTGACTCCAGGAGCGCTTTGGCATCTCCCATATCATTATATCCTGTAAGTGTGCGCTGGGCAGCTACGTACGACATGGCCACAACAGACCCCCACTCATTCAGGGCATCATATTTATATGCAGTCTGGAGTATCCTGTGAAAGCTCAAAGCCGAGATATCGAAAGTCTTAAGCATGTTTTCGTAACTTGTATTCTCATAGGGAATATCTTTCCTGACATTTGGCGACATTCCTATAGAATGAAGCATAAAATCGAACCTTCCGCCGAATATCTCCATGCTTTGTGTTATGAGCTTATCAATATCTTCCATGCTTGTTGCATCGGCTGTAATGACCCTGCTGCCGGTCTGTTGTGCCAGTTCGTTTATAGAACCGAACCTTATGGCTACGGGGGAATTTGTCAGTACAAGCTCTGCTCCGTGCTGCCACGATTTCAAGGCTATCTGCCAGGCTATGGATTTATCATTCAGCGCCCCGAAAATAATTCCTTTCTTACCTTTCAGTAAACCATTATTCATATAATCTATTTATTTGGATCGACTCACTAATTTAGAGGATTACTTCTCTGTACCTGAATTAATCAGTTCACGTGCGTTCCTGATCGCGGTCTCGGTCACTTCGCTTCCGCTGAGCAACCGTGCAATCTCGAGAATCCGCTCATCCTTTGACAACAGTTTTATCTGTGTTATTGTTGAATCGCCGGTATCTTCCTTATAAACATGATAGTGCTCCTTTCCCCTCGAAGCGACCTGTGGGAGGTGAGTTATATTAATGACCTGCATGTACTTACCCATTGAAGAGAGAATCTGACCAACCTTATCAGCCACCTCCCCGGATACCCCGGAGTCAATTTCATCAAATATTATTGTGGGTAAGTTATTGTTCTTCGTCAGCAATGATTTAAGGCTAAGCATCACCCGCGACAACTCACCTCCCGAAGCAATCTTTGCGAGATTCTCGGGATTGATCTGTTTGTTGGCGGAGAACAGGAAATCAGCAATGTCGATACCTGTCGGAGTAAAATCGATTGATGACGACAGGGCTATCCTGAATTTTGCATTGGGCATTCCTAGCTGTTTCAGCTGCTCAGTAATCTTACTTTCGATTTGAGGCAATACTGCCCTTCGTTTTTCAGATATTTTACCCGACAGGTTTTTAAGCGCGTCGACTTCCTTCCTGAGAAAAGAGGACACTTCATCCAGCCTCTCATCGCTTGTCACAATCGAAAGTATGAAATTTTCAATTTCCTGCTTTTTGACAAGGAGTTCATCAAGGTCTCTCAGGCGGTGCTTCTGTATCAGGGAATAAATCTGATCGAGTCTGTTATTTATGGCCTTCAGCTTTCCGGGATCAGCCTCAATTTTCTGATCGAGCTTATCAATTTCAGTAACAAGATCGTCAAGTTCAATATAAACCGATTCTATCCTGCCTATAAATTCATCGCCTCCCGGAATAATTTTACCGATCCTGCCTATGAAGGACTTCACTTCTTTCAGAAGGTTCAGGACCGACTTCTCATCACCTGACAATAATTCTGATGACTGGGACAGGGAGAGTTTAATTTCTTCGGCATGTTCAAGAAGTTCCTGTTCCCTTTCAAGTTCAGGTTGCTCACCTTTGACCAGCCTTGCCTCTTCAAGTTGATTCAGCTGGAACCTGTAGTATTCAAGATCTGCTTTATTCCTTTCGGCTTTCTCCATCATTGCATTGTACTCTTTCTGCAGCTTCCGGTAGTTATTAAAGGTAAGCCTGTAATCATTTCTGAGGGCAGACGTCCCTGCAAATGAATCTATTATATTAAGCTGAAAGGTGTTATCATGAAGCATGAGGGTCTGGTGCTGTGAGTGGATGTCAATAAGCCGGTCGCCCAATTCCTTCATCAGGTTAATGGTTACGGGAGTATCGTTTATGAAAGCCCTTGATTTCCCTGCCGGGTTGATCTCCCTTCTCAGAATTACGCCATCCTCATAATCAAGATCATTACTGGTAAAGAAATCATCAATCTCAGTTCCCCTGGTCATGAATAACCCTTCGACAACGCATTTCTGTTTCTTATCGAGCAGGACGGACGAGTCAGCCCTGGTACCCAGAATAAGTGAAAGTGCACCGAGAAGTATTGATTTGCCTGCACCTGTCTCACCGGTGATTATTGTAAGTCCTTCACCAAGATTGAGGTCCAGTTCCCTGATAAGAGCATAATTTTGAACAGATAGTTTGGAGAGCATAACCGGTTATTAGGGCAGGTTTGCTGCGGTTATTTTTTCATATTTTGTTTTGTTTGCGGGATCTATTTCAACCAGGATCTGAATAACACGGCTTTTTTCTTCAGGAAAGGCTTCTGAAAAAATATTTATAAGCTCATCGGCTTTCGATTCCATTACGATCTGAACCAGGTACATAAAAGGATCGGGTTTCTGTCTGTAGACCTCCTGCAGGAGCTTGAGACTTTCAGCTATACTTGTCCTTGCCTCAGCTATTCTTGACTCCATCTTGTCAAGGCCGTTTATGTCATAATCATAAATGAATCTTCTGACTCCTTCGTACTCCTTATCGAGAAGATTTTTCACAAGCCAGTACCTGTTCCGGTTCCTGGATCCGTCGTATGGTTTCCATCCCGGGTCCGGCGCATTCTGGGCGTTGGTAACGATTTTCTCGGCGATCTGGAAAAATTCAGTTCCCCCCAATGGTGAATATGAATCATAATCGAAACCCATGATTATATAAGTATAATAAGCGAGTACCGATACCAGGCTTGATCTGTAGGAATTCGGATCAAATTCAAGAGGCTGGAACTCCACATATCTGAACTGAAAGTTATTGTCGACAAAATTCAACATCGTTGAATTGTACGTGGTATTAAATACCGGGCGGCGAGCTGTACCGTGATGGTCCCCCTGAACTCATCAGCCGAAAGCTGTTCTGTAAGGTTAATCAGAATATTGCAATCGATCCTCTCGGCATAACTGAATACATGGTTGGTCCAGACAGTACTGTTCATGAACTCATAAATATCGCGCTGCATAGTTTCAAAAACCTGCCGGTTTGATCCCTGGATCTTTTGTGCAGACATCTGAACATTGCAATTGAGCTCCTGCGATAGAGTCATTTCCGGAAAAATTAACAGAATTAACAGGACAGGATATTTTAAAAACCGTAATAATCTCATACAGATAAACTTTTCAACATTTCAACAATTTTGTCGAGTATATCCCTGGCGGCTTCTTCTTTAGATTTCAACTCAAATTTATTAATAATATTGTTCCTGTCAATTATTGTGATCCTGTTTGTGTCGTATCCAAACCCTGCTCCAGCTTCCCGGAGAGAGTTCAGAACAATCATGTCGAGATTCTTCTGCCTGAGTTTGGAAGTTGCATTGGCCAGCTCATTGTCGGTTTCAAGGGCAAAGCCTGCAAGTATCTGGGAGGTTTTTTTTGACTTTCCGAGAGCTTTTGCAATATCTTTCGTAGGTTTTAATTTAAGAACAACTTCACCGCCTGCTCTTTTTATCTTAATGTTCAACTTTTTCAGGTGAAAAATCAGCGACCGCGGCTGCCAGGATAGCGATATCACACCCGGGAAATCTTGAGACACATTCTGCTGCCATTGATTCTGCGGTGGTAACGTTTATGACCTTAACCGATTTGTTGCCGGGAAGCCTGTTCACCGGACCGAGGACAAGTTCGACGGCAGCACCGTAGTCTGCTGCAACATCAGCCAGGGCAATCCCCATCTTTCCGGACGAATAATTGCTGATGTAACGTACAGGATCTATTGGTTCATGGGTAGGACCTGCGTTTATAAGGATGCGCCTGCCACTTAGAGGCTTATAATTTTTTTTTTGTAAAGAAGTCTTTAATCTCCTTTACTATTTCCTCGGGCTCAGCCATTCTTCCCTTGCCTGTCAGTCCGCTGGCAAGCTCTCCGGATGGAGCATCGAGGATATGATTCCCGTAAGATCTTAATGTCTCAATATTTTTTGCTGTCGCTTTGTGAGCAAGCATGTCCATATCCATAGAAGGAGCCACAAAAACCGGGCAGCGGGA
Source organism: uncultured Bacteroidales bacterium (assembly GCA_963849615.1). Lineage (GTDB taxonomy): Bacteria > Bacteroidota > Bacteroidia > Bacteroidales > VadinHA17 > LD21. The sequence continues at coordinate 100,837 of CAWKIC010000072.1, read as the reverse complement.
AGAAAGGTAGGTGGAAAGCAGAAGATTATCGGCTATCCCGTTAGCCATTTTGGAAATCGTGTTGGCGGTTGCGGGTGCAACAAGGAAAAGATCGGCCCACAAACCCAGCTCAACATGGCTGTTCCAGTCACCATTTCAGGATTAAAAAACTCTGTAAGAACCGGATTTTTAGATAATGTTGCAAGGTAAGAGGTGCAACAAACTCCTTTGCGTGGTTTGTCATAAGCACCTTAACCTCTGATCCCTCTTTAACAAGCAACCGGATGATAGTTGCAGTTTTATAAGCTGCAATACCTCCGGTTACGCCAACAAGTATGTTCTTACCTTTTAGCATTACTGCTAAGTTTTATTCTTTCCGGCTGCCGAGTCAGGATTTCTGTAAAAAGATCTTATCTTCCTCAAGTTCCTGCAATGCAATAAGTGTCGGTTTGGGAAGCCTCTCATAGAATTTGGAGATCTCTATCTGCTCCCGGTTCTCAAATACCTCTTCCAGATTATCAGTGAATGAGGCAAACTCTTCAAGTTTCTTATTTAGTTCCTGTTTCATTTCAACAGACATCCGGTTTGCCCTTCTCGAAACGACAATAACCGTTTCATAGACATTACCTGTATCCTTTGTTAAAAGGTCCAGGTTTCGTGTAACTGTGGTGGTGGGGGAAATTGATTTTCTGTAATCCATATATATTTATTGAATATTAACTAAGTTATTGGTGCCTTCGATTTTGAGAGATTTCGCGGTATCCTCATAGATTTTCTTTACATCCCTTGAATACCTGCTTTCGGGATACTCCTCCATAAAGGAGAAGTAATCATCAAGGGTAGCCTGAAATCTCTCCCTCTGCTTGTTCTCATAACTGCGAACTGCATAAAGATAGAGTGAATTAAGCTTAAGGTACATCATCTCTTCCCTGTATTTCGAATCCGAATATTGCTTAAGACTGTTAGTAAGAGCGGTGACTGCAGATTTATATTCCTTCATGTTATAATAAAGCTTGGCATTCATATAAGATTTTTCAACAAGCCTTTCCTGTAGTTCTTTTATATGGTCTTTTGCTTCCTGAATCTTTGGACTCACGCCATACCTGTTAATAAAGAGATTGAATCCCTCTATCGAATTCCTTGTGTTATCCTGGTCAAGTTCTGCTTTTGGAGAGAGGTTATAATCGCAGACAGCTCCCAGGAAAGTAGCTTCTTCGGCATATTTCCCGTATGGGTATTGTTCGACAAGCGATTTAAAATAGCTACCGGCGAGATCGTACTGCTTCATGCCGTAATAGCTCTGGGCATTAAGCCAGTTAAGCTCTTCAGCCTCCTCGGTAGCCCTGAACCTTGGGATTATCTGGCCAAATAACTCAGAAGCTTTTACAAATTGTTTGGCATCGTAATACTCCTTTGCCTTAGTCTTTTTAAGCTCATAATCAGTACTTTTAAGGAGTTTTTCATACTCCCCGCACGAGGCAGTTAAAATTAAAATAAAAAGTATAATATATGTTCTGAACTTCATATCTGAAAATGTTGCGCAAAAGTAGGGAATTATTTTTGATTTCAGGTATAGAAACGCAATAATTATCTCCTTATTGAGGTTGAATCAAAAGTCCGGTATTTTTACACCATTCCTGTTTTTTTACCCCTGGGGGCTGTTGAAAAACTCCTGTTTAACCGCAAAGAACGCTAAGTTGTCGCAAAGAACGCAAAGCTAAAACACATAAATTCAGCTCTTTGCGAACTTTGCGTCTTTCCTTTGCGCCCTCCGCGGTTAAGGGATTTTGACTTTTTCAACAGGATGGTTCCTGAAGTCTTTGTTAATCAATAAGTCCCGGGGTTGGGGCGATTTCCCTCTGTGGACCGCAGTGTAAGTTTTTAAATTCTTTGCATGCAGAATTCTTTAAGATGATGTCAGTTTCTTTTATCAAAACCAAATTAGGTATAAATAGGTATGGGCTACTACTTCTTTATATCTACATTTGTGCAAACTTTTTAAAGTACTGCAAAATGGACATTTTTGATAAGATCAAAACCAACAGAGGTGATTTGGGGCAGTATTCCGATATGGCCCATGGTTATTTCACATTTCCCAAACTCGAAGGGGAAATAGCAGCACGAATGAAATTCAGAGGTAAAGAAGTCCTCACCTGGAGCTTAAACAATTACCTTGGGCTTGCCAATAATCCTGAAGTAAGAAAGGCTGATGCCGAGTATACGGCGAAATATGGCCTTGCATATCCCATGGGTGCAAGGATGATGTCGGGGCAAACCGCCAATCACGAAAAATTTGAGAAAATGGCAGCTGAATTTGAAGGAAAAGAGGATGCTTTTCTTCTCAATTTCGGCTATCAGGGTATGGTTTCGATAATTGATTCAATGGTTGACAGACACGATGTAATAGTTTACGATTCTGAATCACATGCCTGTATAATGGATGGACTCAGGCTCCATTTAGGAAAGAGATTCGTTTACTCTCACAACGACATTGAAAGTTGTGAAAAACAGCTTCAAAGGGCGACAAAGCTTACCGGAGAGACAGGTGGCGGGATTCTTTTAATTACCGAAGGAGTTTTCGGAATGGCAGGCGACCTTGGGAAACTTGATAAGATTGCCGCACTTAAAAAGAATTACAGATTCCGGATGCTGGTTGACGACGCACACGGTTTTGGTACTATGGGAGCAAACGGGAAAGGTACCGGAGAACACTTTGGCGTTCAGGATCAGATCGACATTTATTTCGCCACTTTTGCGAAATCGATGGCAGGGATAGGTGGATTTGTAGCAAGTACAAAAGAGGTCATAAATTTCCTGCGGTATAATCTCCGCTCACAGATCTATGCCAAATCATTACCCATGGCGATGACACTGGGTGCAATTAAAAGACTCGAGCTTATCCAGGCACATCCCGAATTCAGGGAAAAACTGTGGATAAATGTCAGAGCCCTCCAGAAAGGCCTCAGGGAAGAAGGTCTTGATCTTGGCAGGACTGAATCGCCGGTTACCCCTGTATTTATGAAAGGTCGGCGTGACACAGGTTACGCAGATGATCTACGACCTGAGGGAAAACTTCAATATCTTCTGCTCGGTTGTAATTTACCCCGTGGTACCCAGGGATGTGGTGATGCTTCGCCTGATTCCGACAGCGGTCCATTCGCTCGATGATGTAGCATATACCGTTAAAGCATTTAAAGAGATCAAAAGGAAGATCGACAATGATGAGTATCCTCATGAGATGGCCGATTTCACAAAATAAAGATTTTTATTTTGGTATAATGGAAGCTGCTCCGGGAGGGGCAGCTTTCTTTTTATAGATTCCGTATATGGGTCTTCACCGAATCAGACAATGGGTTCAATTCGAAAGATTTCCCTGTGAATAAAAAAGTATTTGGAGAAATTGAACAAAATGAATTTTATCCGGTTTATTGCTTAAAGCAGGACAATTTCGGGGCATGCAGTTTTCAAAAAAACCTGACTGACAAATAAATGGAAGAAAAAAAAAATATAGACCAGAATTCAATCCTTAAGGGTTATAATCTGCTGCTCTATTTTGCAGGCAGTATGATAATGTATGAACCTGTTGAGGAATGCGTTGTTGATTTCTGGTCAAAAGGAATTCTTACAACTTTACCGGTATCAAGTACCAACCCGAGATTTATTCAGGCAGCATCACAGCTCAGAAGCTCCTGTCAGGACGTAGACCTTTGTGTTGCCAGGTTGCAGGAGGATTACAACAAACTATTTTCAGCTAGCGGATTGCCTTTTGCCAGACCGGTAAAATCATCATATGCCTCGGGTATTATCGGAAATGAAGCCGGGTCTGAGAAGGTAAGTGATTTTTACAATTCTTACGGATGGAAAAACCGGTCGCGCTACAATATTCCCGACGATCATCTCGGCATTGAACTATTATTCCTTACCCTCCTGAATGATAAATACATATCGATCGATGACGAGGCGTGCAGGGAAGAATTGAGAATAGAGATCAGAAGGTTTATTGAGCAACATATCCTATCGTGGGTACCGGACTGGCACGATCGGATGCAGGAACATTCCGGAACTATGAGTTATAAGGGGATCGCAACACTGATATACGCAAGCTGCGAAGATATTTACACACTTCTGGGTAACCACGAAGTGAAGAACCAGTCGAAACTGGAGTTTAAAAATTAGGATTGAAAAAATCGATTATCGCACCTATATAGTACTCCCTCCATCCCTCGGCAATTTCAGCAAAATCATCATCAGGAATATTGGTTTGTTCAACGGTGACAATTGAATTTTCCCCATCAGAATTAATATTGATGGTTACAATTGATTTATCATCCTGATCTCCAAAATACCATTCCTGAACCACCTTCCTGTCAGGAATAAATTCAAGGTTTTTTCCTGTTATATCTCCTTCCCACAATGAAAATTCAGATCCTGTTTCCTCCGACATTTCTGCAGGGTAGCCTGACCAGAGTTCAATTGTGTAGGGATTTGTGAGGGCTGAATAAATATCAGAAGGGAAGCATTTATCTTAAAAGTCTTTTTAAATGTTTTCATATATTTTTCTTTCTCTGTGGACCTCTGTGATTCCTCAGTGGTTCTCTGTGTTACGATTTAAATTCAAGAACTTACACAGAGTAATAGCACAGGAAGACACAGAGATCCACAGAAGGTTTATTTGTTTAACTCTGACAGATACCGTTCTGCATCCATTGCAGCAATGCATCCCGATCCTGCCGCAGTAACAGCCTGACGGTAGACGGATCCTGGACATCGCCAGCTGCAAATACTCCCGGGATATTCGTTTTTGATGTACCCGGAATAGTTTTTATATAGCCCACCTGATCAGTTTCAAGAAATTTCCTGAAGATGTCTGAGTTGGGATTATGCCCGATTGCCAGAAAAAAACCGTCAATTTTCACCTTCACGATTTCCTCCTCAGGAGTTCCTTTTTTCCTGGCAAGAGTAACCCCTTCCACCCCGTTTTCACCAAAAAGGTCTATTGTCTGGATGTTCCCACAGAATCTCAATATTTGGTGTATTGAGAACCCTGTTCTGCATAGCTTTTGAGGCCCGCAATACATCCCTTCTCACTATCAGATAAACTTTCCGGCACAGTCCTGCCAGATAAGTAGCTTCTTCAGCAGCGGTATCACCTCCTCCGACAACTGCAACATCCTTCCCCCTGTAGAAAAATCCATCACAGGTGGCGCAAGCCGAAACGCCCATTCCGGCATATTTTGTTTCAGCCTTCAAGTCCAAGATATTTTGCAGTTGCTCCTGTGGCAATAATTACAGCATCAGCTTCTATTACTTTATTTTCATCAAGAAATACCCTGTGCTTTTCGCCTGAAAAATCGACATTCGATGGCGGTACCGAATCGTATATCAGCACCAAAACGTTCAGCCTGTTTCTTAAAATCTTCCATCATGACAGGCCCCGAAATGCCATCAGGATATCCGGGATAATTCTCTACTTCTGTGGTAGTTGTCAGTTGTCCTCCCATTTGCAATCCGGTATAAAGAACCGGCTTAAGATTAGCTCTGGCTGCATAAATTGCAGCTGTATAGCCAGCTGGTCCTGAACCTATTATCAGACATCTAACTTTTTCAATATTCTCACTGTCAGAATTCCTGTCTCGCCATGAAGATCTATGTGTTTGAAAATATCCATGTTAATTATAGTAATTAAATTAATTATTATGTTACCCCCTTACTCAGGAATTTCAATCAAAAGATGGTTTTCACCTATTTGTTTGAGGGTTGTACCATCTGAGGCAGCCCTTTTCTCGTTCGGTGAAATTTTCAGTGCATCCCATTTATGGGCATCTATAAACTTCTTAAACCCGTTGTATTCTGTGAACCTGACTGAAATAGTTGTTTTACCTGACTCCCGGGCAACAACTGCTGTAAATCCTGTTGCCCCACTGAAGAAATCCTCAAGATCAGGTGAACCATTGACAATCCCCAGTCGTCCTTTTGCAAGGATGCTGTTTTGTTTAAAGTTACCGGGAGAGGACCCCGGAATAAAATCATTGGGGTTGATATCAGGTTCTGTAATCTTACCTGCAATGATCTTACCCATTTGAAGCATATCCAGGCTATCAGATCCTGTTCCCGCAGCGTTGATTATACTGATATAGTAGGGCCCTTTGGAGAACTGAAGCTGGTACTTTGTCTGGCAGGAATATTCTGCCAGATCCGGCGTGCTGAGACACCTGTATTTTGAAACAGAAAATATTCCGAAAGCTTCCTCGGGCCCGTTCATTTTAAATATCTCTGTTTTAAATTTAGCATCCCCGATGGCTATTTCGGTGACACACGGCTCCGGAAAATCCGTATTCAAGGTAGAGCTCGGCTCCGCCGTCAATATAACCATACAGCGAAGTACCTGAGAATGTTCTTGATGGAGAGAATTTTGCCACGGGAAGGTCTGCCTTATCGATAACCGGAAAGGCAGCCTCCTGTGAATTACAGACTGTATTTGCTGTTAAAGAAAATAATAATACAAGCCGGCATCTATGCATCTCAACCCAGATCAACCATTTTCATTTCAATTTTTTCCTTGTCGGAAACGCCTAATCCAAGCTCTGATGCCATTGTCAGGAAGGTCAGGGACCCTGGCGAAGAAGTTTTCATAATCCCTTCAGCGATCCTTTTTGCTGCAATTATATCATAGCCGATCCTGTCCATTGCTACAGGGTCTGAAGAGGCAAGAATAGAATTATAATTACAGATAAACTGAGGATTTGCAGCCGGGCCCCCGTTAAAGCAGCCCCTGTAGTCCATCGCAGATATTAAGCACTACTTTATCGCGCAGAGGTGGAAAGGCACACACCTCAGCACATGTTTCATTCCATAGTTTTGTATGAAGGCGGCCAGTATTTGACACCGATCCGAAGCCAGGTTTTTCATGGCGTTTGTAATTGAGCCGCCTGCATTCTTAAGAATTGGAATATTAATTATCTTATCGACATGTTCTGCGTAACTATACTTGTAAAGTAGGAATATTTACCGCCATTTACCATATAGGGCATTGTTTCACTGTCATATTCCCCTTCAACATCGGCCCAGTAGAAACACTCCCTGTCAATATTTCTTTCACCGTAAAGTTTCCCGTCATTGTCATAAAAAGATCCTTTTTCATCCTGCTGTTCTGTACCCATTATCCTTATTCCCGGATAATTTTCGGATGTAAATCCTGTATCTTTCAGTTCCATTTCCCTCCGGTCCCATATAATAATATCCTCCCTGTGTATTCCACTTTCAGTCAGCTGTTTCACAACAGATTTAACAACTGCATGGCTTGTAGTAAGCAGTTTGCCGGCAACCGGATTTACTTTGAGTCCTATTGTTTCACCCGGACTGACAAATTGTCGCCAGGCTTTTTTAAGGCTTCTTTGTCCTGTAAGTTCAAGCATAGCCTTTTCGATCATCAGGTAGGCTGCCAGTCTCAACCGGTTCGTCATTGACAACAGCCATTGCATTTTTAACATGGATCACTCTTCCCGGGATATTTCCCTGGCATTGACATTTAATTCCGTGGAGTCTTGCCAGCTTCATTTATATTTGTTGATGGTTTCGGATTTTTCCTGGAAACCATCTGAGGCGAGTCGAGCGAACCGGTTTTAGCACGGCTGCGCTTCCTGCTCCCAGGATAGTGAAAGAATTTACGGCGGTTTAGATGAGTTTCCTATTCATATGTGGAGAATTTTATTCTGTGGTCAAATAATTAAGTTATCTGAAATATTAGCTGAGTTACAAGGAGCACCGTCATGATTCATATCCTATTTTAAGCTGGTCTGAATTACTTGGAATAGTTGATTAATTTTGTGAAGATCGGTATTTCAAAGTGTAAGTTGTTTTTGTACAGGTTGTAGACTAAACTACGTTGGATAAGATTACTCAGAGGTTAAAATACCACCTATGATAAAGCTACGGCGGTACAAATCGGGGTGTGGCGCAGTTGGCTAGCGTACTTGCATGGGGTGCAAGTGGTCGTCTGTTCGAGTCAGATCACCCCGACAAATGGCGGAATTGGGATTGCGAGATATGCGGTCCCCCATCTTTTTAATACGTACCGTGTATATTCCGTTTTTTTGCGCTTTTTTATTAGGAAATCAGACCTGAATAGTCAGTTGCTGACTATTATTTTTTGTCCCTTATGGGACAAAATTCCCACAAAGAAATGCAAGTTCACTACAGGATACTTCTATTGATATGGTCATTCTCAATCTAACCTGACAAACGAATATCTCTGCCGGGAAAGGATAAGGCACTAAGTTAGGGCAGTAACAATGTTATCAACAATATCTAACAACCATCTGATCCATTTTGCCCTTTTCGGTTTAAATTCCTCATTATGCAAAGAATCAACTTGTTTTTTCTCCCAGATGCCTTCAGTTACTAATTCTGATCTTTTCTTTTTCATATTTAGATTATTTAGTGCTCCTTGGAGAATTAACTCTTTAAGTTTATTTATTCTTACCAACGGTCAGTAGTGTAATATTTCAATGGAAACAGAGCTGAAGATATAATTTTTTGCTCTTCTATAGTCCATGTTCCCGTAACAACAACAGAGCCTTTATAATCAGGAGGGACTTCACAATCGGAAAGGAAACAAGTGTCAGATAAACAAAAATCAAAAGTACGGTTCCCATAAGCAAAGTTAAAACAATCCCACCGATCGGTACAACTTCCGTAAATATCGCACATCTTTTCCTCTATATAATAATCTATGGTTCTTCCATTAAAGGATTCCGAAGCGATGATGTCCAGGTACGGAAGTCGGGAAAACTTTCCATCATTCACTATAAAATCTACCTCAATATAAAAAAAGTAGCTAAGAGTATCATTCCTGAAATCCACATAATTGAACTTTAAATTTCCAGTACCCCGTAAAACACCATTGCATCCTGACTGAAACGGATTAGTGTCACAGCATTCCGGTGCACTAGTAAAACTAACCTCATCCCCATATACTGTATCACATTCAGTGATTGCATATCCTTTTGCAAAATAGGTTACACCGGTAATTAAATCATTAAACCCCACAGAGTAAGTTCCTTCTCCTCTTCCAGATTTGACCTTTGTACCTGCTAATTCAGGATTTTGATATCTTCCCCAAAATACCCCACGTTCAGTTACTTCTAAATCACAATTTGTTGTTATGAGTGTTTCTACTTTTGCATATTTACATTTAATTTCTGTAACAGTCGAAGTTATGTCAACACATGCATTAGAAACAATAAGTTCTGGATAGATTAGATTAATTACTTCAATATCACCAACTGATAATGCTTCATCATTAACTTCAAAGGGGGAACCGTCTAACTTTTTTATTGTTGGATAGTTGGGAATACCTTTAGAAAATGCATATGAATGATAAAGCATAATGGAATTGAAATCAAAGTAACTGGTATTATACTTAGTCCATATTATATCAAAATTAGCTTTTGCTTCTTTTTCGCGAAGCTTAATATTGTTATAAAATACATTAACATAATCGTTTCTATCTGTCCTGGAATGCTCATGGGCTAATCCAACGGTATGACCAATTTCATGAATGATAGTGCCAATTGTACCCCAGTTGGCAAGATTAATTTCCTGCCTCAAACCAGTCATACCATAGTTAGAGCAGCAAGCAGTATCATGCCACATAAACTCTACATAATTTTTCTGATCAGGATCAGTCCATTCTATGAATTTAAGGTGAGTATTTGATTCATAATGTTGTATGGCAGCATTAATATCGTTTATCCTGTGAGCCAAGTTATTATTAATCTTGTAGTAAACAGTATTACAATTCCACTTGTGCATTAAAGGAATAAATCCAGCTCCTTTATTTGACCCAGACGTTAACTGATCTTTAGTCAATAAAATGTCAGCCTGAAAAACATACTTATTATTAATTTTTTCAATAGTAATGGTTTTTCCATCGATTATAAAATCCATAAGCTCACCATCAATGCCAGGAAATGCTTCAGGAACTGCTGATCCTGCATCAGTCAAAATCACTCCAGTTGTAAAAGATACCTGTTTACCGTAGGATGTACCTATACTGTTAGTTGCATATGCCTTGACATAATACCTGGTGCCGGGCGTCAGCGACGTTAAATCGCTGGTGAATGGTCCTATTCCCTTCCCGTCTGAGGTCTTACCGTTGGCAATAGTCGGATTTTCTGAAGTATTCCAGCACAAACCTCTGGCTGTAACCTCAGCCCCACCGTCATCGGTTACATTTCCTCCTGCAGTTGCAGTTGTCTCAGTAATATCTGAGATATTGGCAGTTGTTACAACAGGAAGATCGTCCGTACAGTAAGTAAGATAAAGTGTCAAACTAATCAAAATACCAATAAATGCTGGATTTCTGACTTTGTTTTTCATTGTCGTACCTTTTAAATTAATAAACTCAGAAGTAAAGCTTCGGTCTGATGCCTCTATAAACAAAGTTCGGCTACCCAAATATCAAAGTCTACCACTTTTGTATCATTTTCTAATGCTTTTGTACCATTTTCAGGGATTTCTGATCTTAAAAGAGGAAAATTGCTGATGTAGAATGCTCAGAATAACATCCTGAATGATACAAAATATGAAATTGGGATTAATGTTTTAAGATACAATAGAAACTGGAAGCCTGACAATTTGCTTTCAATCCTGAAATAAAAAAAGCCCTCGGTACAGGGCTTTTTATTTGACAGATCAGGAAGAGGTTAGGTTATTATATCTGAGATGCAGAACTTTCATTGACTTTTACAAGCGTATTTCTTATTAATTATGTATCCTTTTGCTTTCACAGAGTTTAATATAAACGTTGAGCCACCCGGGATATTGCACTAAGGGAGAGAATATTAGATATTCTGACCGGAGGAATAAACACCGGAATCATTTAAAATCGATTTTTATTACTGCCGTATATCGGGTTCAAAGAATACCCACTGAATGGCTGGAATTTTCTTCTTAAGTTCTGATTCACAGGTGTTTATATTGATGATCAGCTGGTCGACACTATCAACTTTAGTCATTTTTGCCTTTACGGCCACCATTATTCTGGGACCTAATTGCAAAGTAATTAAATTCAGGACCGCGTTAATTTCCGGTCTGGTCTCGAGAATTGTTTTTATATTGTTCCGGGTTTCATCATCTGAACTCTGCCCGATCAGCAGGCTTTTAACCTTTACCGCGAGGAAGAAGGAAATAATAACAAGTAAAATCCCTATCCCGATGCTTCCGATAGCATCAAAAACAGGATTCCCGGTTATAATCGCGAGAAGAATTGAAATAAGTGCAAAACAGAGGCCAAGCAAAGCAGCGATATCCTCACCCAAAACTACCACCAGTTCACTCTTACGGCTGTTTTTAACCCATGTCCGGAGTGATTCATTATGTCTTATTTTGTTGATCTGTATAAGGCAACCATAAAGTGAGGCGCCTTCCAGTATCATGCTTACTGACAGGACAACAACAGCAACCGATGGATTTTTAAGCCCTTCATGCAAACTTAACTTATGGATTCCTTCATATACCGAAAACAAGCCACCCATGCTGAAAAGGATCAGTGCAACAATGAATGACCAGAAGTATATTTCCTTGCCGTATCCGAGCGGGTGTTCCTGATCAGGTATCTTATTGGATGCCTTTAAACCCAGGAACAGAAGTCCCTGATTACCGCAATCGGCAAATGAATGGATTGATTCAGCCATCATAGCGCCGGAGCCAGTTATAACCGCGGCTGCCGTCTTTGTAATTGCGATTCCAAGATTTGCCAGTAAGGCAAAAAGAATCGATTTAATTGATGCATCCGGGTGCGACATTTTACGAGATATTATTTAACCAGCCTGCACAGGGCGATTAGTTTTGTTAGCTGTTAAAGGTATAAATATTAACTAATTCCGTAAAAGGAGATAACTGAATAAACAACAGAAGGTGAAAAATAAAAAAGCCCCGGGCAAGGGCTTTTTTAAAACAAATCTTAACAGATAAAAAAGGGTCAGCCTCCTGAAACAAAGTTGTCATTCTTTACCTGACCCGAAAAGTCGACCGGTTTGGTAAGTTGCATTCTCTGAAGGAATTGCATCCTTGCCACCTCATCTGGGATCCACTCGTCTGCCTCAATCCAGGTGGTGTTATCCACCCTGACAAACTTGGTGCTCTTCGAATTAATGAATCTCTTATTCTTCATGTCTTACAATGTTAAACTATAAACGGTAAGTAGACGCCGGATATTGCAGAATCAGGACAAAAAAAACCATTTTATGAAAGGGCTGCGATTCTGACAGTCAAGTCAATGAATGTGTTACAACCAGCTCCTTAAAACCAGCTTTGTGCCAGAACTCTGTTCCCATATTGGAACTCACTTATTTCATACCAGACCTTTTCCTCCCTGTCATTTTCAATCTGATATATCCAGAAGCCGAAAATTCCCGGTGAATGATAAGCCCGTTTTAAATATAGTCTGTCGCCAGGCTTGAATTCACATTTCCGTGAATAAGCTGAGATCTTTCCATAAGTGCTATCCTGGGTCGTTTTAATCCAGATAATATGGGGATCACCAAGTTTTTCGGGGCTTGTGTGCCTGTAATCAATAAAATTCCCCACAAATTTCCTGGTAACAAAAACTTTGTCCTCAGGTGTCCCGGATTTTTCGGTAGTGGCGCAGGATATCCCTAAAACCACGAATAAAATGAATCCGATTTTTTTCATAACGGTTACCGTCCTGCCCGGTGTGATTTCTTAACTCTGTTGTGTAATAATGTATCCATACTCTTCAGTTTTAGTTATGGTTTTATTTATTTTATTTACAACTATTTGTTTTCAAAATAAATACGGAAACCTCAGTTTATCAGGCTCTTAATTCAACTGGTTTTTGAGCAGGCTTTGCATAAAAATATGTAACACCTTCAATTTCAGTCATATCAATAATTTTGAAACCATGCACGGCAAGCAATTCGATAATGTCGTCCCGGTCCATACTATGATCTGTCCGGGAATCCAGTACATTAATGACCTTGTTCAGTAATCTGGAGGGTTGAAAGAAAGGACTTCCGTACCCTTTCAGATTCTTCCGGTCTGTAAAACAACCTATAAAATTTGCATCCTGCGGCAAAATCCTGTAGAGAGTATTCAGAAAAGCATCCGGACGTTTAACAAGGTTCAGTTTTTTGATGTTGACCAGTGTTCTTACACTCCTCAATTCACTTTCATCATAATAATAATGGTGTAATGAAGAAAGCACCATCAGATTGGGTTCCTTTGAAAGACCAAGACCGTTGAGATAGCTGAAAAAGCTTATACCTCCTTCTGCAATCATGTTAGTCAGAGCAGGACTCAGGTTTGTCCTTCCGAATGATACTTCATTGTTTAACCATATATCATCCTTAAAACCATTCATGAAATACGTGTTATTTAATACTGATACATTTCCCATCATTTTATATTTAAGAATATGATGTAAAGCTAATGCAGCTTTACTTACAAGACAAGTCGCAAAAGCCCATTATATGGGGAATTAGTGGAGTTTCACAACACGTTGGTCAATGTAATCGGGTTGAATATGACAGGGAAGGTACTGTTTGTATCAGCAAGAGGGTTATTCGTCAAAAACGGCTCAATATTTACTAAAAAGAATGGTATTACCAGGACCTATAAAGTTACAGAAAAGGACTATATTATTGATTTTAAGGAATATAATTTAAAAAAAGAACCTTAATCAACTAAAAGTTAAGGAATAACCTGGTTTTGACCAATGACAAGTTTAGTTTGACAAGATTTTAGAAATTGGCGCTTTCTATGCTGACTTGCTTTCTTTTTGGAGGAGTCGGGATGTCAGATCCGGTCTAAATCATCCCTGTATTACTAACCGTATATTCAAACATACCAACTGTTGACCGGCTATTCTTTTGTCACTATCAATTGAATAATTTCGATAAGAATTATTACAGAACATTTTGGACAAATTGATATTCTGACAGTAAAAGTTCTTATTTTATTTATTAATTAATTAATTCTTTTAGCCATGAAAAGATTTTTTTTAGCCGCAGTTCTTGTTACTGCATTCTGTACCATCTCTTTTGGGAGAAAATTAGTTGCTGAAGGCAAAACCTACACAACGCTTGGAAACTATAAGATTGAATCAGCCGATAATCAGATCCCTTTAAAGGGTCAGGATTGCAAAGCTTACATAATCAGTTATGAAAATTCACCTATGGAGGTTACCGTTGCAGTTTGCAAGGACCGTAAGTGCAAAAGGTACATAGTAATTTCAGACAAACTTTCTGTACAGTACGTGTGCAACAATTCCTATTTTGGTGTCGAAAAGCTTGACAAGTCATTCATGAAGGATGGCATCAGGACATCCGATACAGCAATGAACAGGAGCGAGTATTTTCATCAGAAAGTACTGACTCCCGGCAAGAGCGGTGAACTTGAAGCTACACAGCTTATTGCTGCCTATTTCCCAAGGTTGCTTAATGACGTTTCCGATGCAGTTGCTTCCAGGTAAAAACTTCTGATTGGTTGACCGGCTACGGTCATGGTTTTGTATTAACGAAAAAAAGATATCTCCGGATATCTTTTTTTTAACCCTTGAATTTCGCCATATGCTGAAGGAATATCTCTTTTTTGTTTCTGGATATCGGAACAACAGAACCATCCAGCATTTCAATGTATCCGCCGTCCCTGCGTATAAACTTCTTTACAAATTTCAGGTTTACAAGATGGGAATTATGTGAGCGAAAAAAACTACGATCACCGAGCAACTCCTGAAACTCCTTCAGGTGCTTTGAAACCAGTATTTTACGATTGCCATTCAGGAAGAACCAGGAATAGCTTCTGTCGGCTTCAATCCTTACGATTTCTTTGGGATTAAGATACTCCATACCGTCGGAGGTCGGGATCGCCAGCCTGGAAGGTAAAGGAGACCTGAGGTTTTCAAGGAGTATTTTCAGGTTTTCACTGCCTGTAAAAGACTTATCTGACCGTTTCCTGATTACCCTGGTAACCGCTTCAATAAACTCATTAATATTTATGGGTTTGAGAATATAATCAACTGCACTGAATTTGATGGCTTTAATGGCATAGTGGTTAAAAGCTGTAATAAAAACCACGTCAAACTCCTTAACGGGGAATTGGGTCAGGAGATCGAATCCAGTTCCATTGGGCATTTCAACATCTAAAAAAACGAGGTCGGGATTTTTTTCTTTAATTATACTGGTCCCGTCAGTAACATTATATGCTCTGCCAACCACCTCAAGGGATGTACAATACTCCCCGATGATTGAGTTGATGAATTCTACAGCATCCTGCTCATCATCAATAATTATGGTTCTTAACTTCTTGCTCATGTAATTATTGGAATATGAATTTCGACGCGGGTACCTTCAGATTCACCTGCTTCATTTTTCAGGTCAGTATAAACAGTTTTTAAGCCAGTTCCGTAAAGTGAATTAACAAGGTCTAACCGCGATGCGGTTATCTGAGTTCCCAGTGAGGTGTGATACTCTTCCTTCCGGTTATTTCTATCCCTGGATGCTTCACGGCCTATGCCATTATCCTCAATAGTGCACAAAAGGTGATCGTGCTTCAGTTTTATCCCTATCCTGACAAATCCTTTGCCCTGCATCGGCACAAGACCATGGCAGATGGAATTCTCAACGTATGGCTGAATAAGCATTGTCGGCACTTTATGCATCAGAGGATCTATCTCTTCATCAACATTGATCTCAAAGTCAAACTTATCCTTAAACCTGATACATTCGAGTTCAAGGTACAGCTTCAGAGCACTGAGTTCGTCATTCAGAGGTACTGATGTATGCTGGGAATTGTCAAGCACCTTACGCATCAGGTTCGAGAACTTGGTGAGATAGGTATTTGTGGCCAGCTTATCATGCTGATACATATAATACTGTATGGAATTGAGAGTATTGAATATGAAATGCGGATTCATCTGTTGCCTCAGGTTAGCCTGTGTTATTTCGGCTATTTTCCGGTTCATTTCGCTGATCCGGCGCTTATTTTTAAGTTTTGAACCTCTCAGAAACAATAATCCGATAGCAATGATCAGAATTATTAATCCTGTAAATCCGTAATTTAACAACCGGTTATTCTTCAGTCTCAGCGACAGTAATTCCACCTCCTTGTTGTGAGAATCTGCCTCATACCGTATTCTTGCATCGGCAGAGCCCTGAGTATTTGTTTTTAAGGTATTTAAATCATTGTATTTTTTAAAAAGGACATAACTTTTAAAAGCATTTGCGGTATCCTTTAAACTGAGATACAGGTTACTCATATCCATGTAGATCCACCACAGGTTTGAAACATTATTAACTTCATTTGCATACTTTATTGCTTTATCGTAGTAATTAATTGCCTTTCCGCGATACCCCAGATCACGATAAATAGTACCAATGTTTCCGAGGGAGTTGGCTGACATGGCATTTATTTTTGCAGGGATGGAATAATCGAGTGATCTGGTGTAACATGCCAGCGAGGAATCGTACATTCCTTCAAGGTAATAATTCCATCCGGTATTAGCTAAAGATCGTGAGATAAACATGGTATCATTTATTTCCAGAGCAATATCTATGGATTTCCTAAGTAATGAGTCAGCCATACGGAAATCCCTTTTTCCCGATGTAGCTGAATCTCCGCAAAAAGAGGTTCCGAGAAAATGAAGTCCTTCCGTGACGAATGCAGGATCTTTTTCCCTGAATGCTGCATCGATCATCAACTTAAGACTGTTCCGGTAACCATTCAGGTCCCCGAGCATATCATAAACTTCTGCCTGGCCATAATAACTTAACGGTATTAATTTTTTGAGACTGCTTTTCTCTGCCAGTGTAATGCTGTTCCCATAATATTCAATGCTTTCTTTGTAAAGGCCAGTCCGGCGATAATACTTACCAAGGAATTGATTGGTTTCAGCAAGCACCTTCGATTCACCCGAAGATGCTGATTGTTTGAAGGCTTTCGTCGCTTCCTCTGATGCACTTCTGAAATCTCCTGCAGTATAATGGTATTCTGCCATCAGAAGATGAAGAAGTGACGGTATTTCAATATTCTTCTTCTCACAAATCATCAGGGCGTCATCAATATAATCTTTTGCGGTTTCCAGCGATCCGGGTTTTGAAAGGACCTTGAAACCGGTACGTGTCAGGTTGTTTATTTCCGCAGTATCAGATTTTGTGAAAGAAAACTTCCTTTTCAGGTCAGATTTTACTGAGATTACTGTTGCATTTGCTGATGCCGTGATTATTTGAAACAGCAATAGGAATACTAATGCCAGCTTATAAGTTTTCATTTCAAACATGCAGTAAATAAGCGCAATACAAATATAAACAATCAATTCTTCTTATTAAATTAAATCCGATAAAAGTGTCAGTTCGATCCGGTTCTGCATTAACGCATTAAGATACGTCAAATTAAATGTATATGCCAATCCCGGTTAACGGATTGCAGACCTGACTTTACAATTGGCAAAACCGGATTAAGTTTACATTTCCCCTCCACCACTTCCTCCCCTGCAGGCTGGCTCCTACGCTAAAATCAGCCACTGGCTGATTTCTTAACGCTCGGCCCCCTTCTCAAAGGAGGGGTGGCCGGGACTATTGACTTTTAGCCGTTTACAATTTGCTTTCCCGGCCGGGGTGGTTAATCTATGTTCAAATCTATCCATTTAAATAAAGGTAATAGGAAAGACTTGAATCAACCACCCCGGCCCGGAATTAACTTATATTCAAATAGGTGCTGATAGGCCGGGCCACCCCTCCTTCAAAAGGAGGGGAAAGTTATTTAATTGTATTTCTGATAGTTACCCCGGAATGGGGGTAAATGAAGACCCCCCTGAAGGATTCAGGAATGGATCTGCGGATAGTCTGTTTAGGGGATTTTAACTTTTTCGGGTAACTCATTTCTGATAAACTCTTACATAATCCACAAAAGCAGTATCCGGGAACGAAGTTGTTTCATCCGGATTTTTAGGCCAGTTACCTCCGATTGCAAGGTTTAATATTATATAAAACGGTTTATGGAACTCACCGGTACTGTTTATGCTGTCTTTAATGCTTACGCTATGGTATTGTGCATCGTCAAGGAACCACCTGATCGAATCTTTATCCCATTCTACCGTATAATTATGAAACATTGCAACATCACACGGAATCTGCGTGCCGTCAGAGACATGCTTTTCATTGTACCAGTGTAAGGTTCCATGCAAAATATCTTCGGTATTTATATGTTCCATAATATCGATCTCGCCGCACCGTGGCCATCCTGCTTCGTGGATATTCTGTCCCAGCATCCAGAAGGCAGGCCACAAACCCTGTCCCTCAGGCAGTTTCATGCGTGCATCAATTTTTCCGTAGGTCCAGCTGTGCTTCCCATCTGTTGTGAGGCTTGCTGAGGTGTATTGAGCTGTATCAAAAACTTCTTTCCTTCCTATTATCATAAGATTACCATTGCCTACCACCGAATTTTCAATCCGCTGACTGGTATAGTACTGTAGCTCATTGTTCCGGATGAAACCAGTTTCATTACCCCATTTCGAAGGATCAGGTAAACCCATATAGTCAAATTCATCGGACCATACCAGATTCCATGACTGTTCTTTATTCTGGCTGCATCCGGCAAGAATTAAAAAAAGGAATAACATTTTTTTCATCTGAATAAGGATTAGTTTTACTGTCAGGTACATCCACCGCAAATAAAATGGGATACATTAAATATCCCGGTGTGATTCGCAGGGTTTATAACAAAGATATACCAAGAATAATTACATTTATAAAGATTTGTGTTTTATCTCCTGAGATGTTTTAAAAAAATGGATGCGAACATTACGATCATCGGGGCCGGAGTAGTCGGACTTGCTATCGCCGAACAATTATCAAAAGTTTATACAGATGTTTTTGTTGTCGAGAAACATCCAACATTCGGGCAGGAAACAAGCAGCCGGAACAGCGAGGTGATCCATGCCGGAATTTATTATCCCAGAGGAAGTCTAAAATCAAAACTTTGTGTTGAGGGAAAAAGATTATTGTACAATTACTGCAGGCAATTCGACATCGGGTTTAACAACTGTGGAAAACTGATTGTAGCAACAACTCCGGATGAGATACATGTGATTGAAGGCATAAAACAAACTGCATTTGATAATGGTGTTGATGATCTTATTATCATTGATAAAGCCCAGATTGCTGAACTTGAACCCGCGATCTTTGCTCTTAAAGCTATCTTTTCTCCTTCTACCGGAATTATTGATTCACATAACCTTATGAAAAGGTTTGAGATCAATACATTAAATAATGGCGGTCAGATAGCTTACGGAAATGAGGTCACAGGTATCAGAAAAATCGATAATGGTTATCAGGTCACTATTCTTGACCCTGGCAAAAATACGTTTGATTTTACAACAAGGATTTTAATTAATTCGGCAGGCCTGACATCCGATATATATATCAGAAATGGCGGGTATAAGAGATGAAAACCTTAAAATAAAATTCTGCAAAGGGGAATACTTCAGGCTGAATCCGCCAAAGAACAGGTTGATCAGCAGGCTTGTATATCCGGTTCCCGTACATAATCTTGAGGGAATTGGCATTCATGTGACCATCGATATGGGTGGCGGGGTTAAATTGGGTCCGGATGTAACTTATCTCGAATCAAACATATATGATTATACAGTAACCCTTTCAAAACAGGAAGTATTTTTCAGGTCAGCATTAAAATTCCTGCCATTCCTTGAATATGCTGATTTGTCGCCTGAGATGGCTGGCATCCGTCCGAAGATCCAGAAGCCGGGTGAGCCTGTTAGAGATTTTTATATAGAAGAAGAAACAAAAAGGGGGTTTCCCGGTTTAATCAATCTTATCGGCATAGAATCGCCGGGTTTAACTTCATCACTTGCAATTGCAAAGTATGTTAGTAATTTGGTGAAGGTCTGATATTAATTTTATAAATTTAGTGCGAACTTTATTTTGCCAAATAAAAAAATTACACAATTATGAAATCAAAAATCTTATTAAGAAAAATTTCGGTTATACTGTCATTTTCAATGATAGTCATCAGCCTTATGGCACAGGAACAACAATCCGGATCGGGATATGTACCCCAGGTGGGTCAGCGAGGCAAGGATGTAGTCTGGGTGCCGACACCTCAGGAACTTGTTGACAAAATGCTTGATATAGCACAGGTCACACCATCTGATTTTGTAATTGATCTTGGCTCCGGTGACGGTCGTACTGTCATAACCGCCGCAAAGCTTGGAGCGAAAGCATTAGGCATTGAGTACAACCCTGATATGGTGGCGTTATCGAAGGAAAACGCCAAAAAGGCAGGTGTAACCGATAAGGCAGAATTTATGGAAGCTGATCTTTACACTGTGGATCTTTCGAAGGCTACGGTAATTACGATGTTCCTGCTGCCGGAGATTAACCTGAAGCTGCGTCCTGCTCTGCTCGATCTGAAACCCGGGACCAGAATTGTATCCAACACGTTTACAATGGGAGAATGGGAGGAAGATTATAAGGTCACAACCGATGAAAACTGGAACAGCTGGAATACAGCCTACATGTGGATAATACCCGCAAAAGTCGTAGGTTCATGGAAGCTTGGGAACGGTGAACTGGACATTACGCAGGAGTTCCAGATGGTAAGAGGCACCTTTAAATCAGGAGGTAAAACCATTACGATAAATGACGGAAGACTCAGGGGGGATGAGATCACATTCGCAGTAAATAATGAAAAATATACCGGAAAGGTTAACGGCGATTCAATGCTGGGGACTATGGAGGATTCATCAAAGGGGAGCAAAAGTGACTGGATGGCAACTAAACGAAACTAATTAAGTTGTTTCGGGATGCGGGTTGCAAGTTCTGTTATACCGATTTCCGGTATTAAATAATCTCAACCCGCAACCTGCAACATGCAACCTGCAACCTGCAACCTGCAGCATGGACCTGGTATCCAATCTTAATCAGTTCCTCAAATTGGATTTGGATCTCAGTAGCTTCTGAAGATCTGTCAGTTCATCCCTGAACCTTGCGGCCTGAATAAAATCAAGCTCTGAAGCTGCTTTTTCCATATTCTTCCTCGTCCTTTCTATAGCTTTTTCAAGGGCTTCAGCATTCATGTATTTAACTACCGGATCAGCTGCAATATCAGGTCTGTCGGGTTCTATATATGCCCTCACATCAACTCCCTTTTTGCTGAATCCCTTCAACATTGTTCCTGTTTTCTTGATGATCTGGGTGGGTGTGATTCCCATTTTTTCATTGTACTTCAGCTGCTTTTCCCTTCTTCTGTTCGTTTCGTTTATAGTCTCCTGCATACTCCGTGTTGTAACATCGGCGTACATTATAACCTTGCCGTTCAGGTTCCGGGCTGCCCTCCCTGCCGTTTGGGTCAGGGATCTTGCTGACCTCAGGAAGCCTTCCTTGTCGGCATCGAGGATAGCAACAAGGGATACTTCAGGCAGATCAAGTCCTTCCCTCAGCAGATTAACGCCAACAAGCACATCAAAGTCGCCGGTTCTGAGGCCTTCGAGGATTTCTATACGTTCCAGTGTTTCAATGTCGGAATGAATGTAGCGGCACTTAATTTCATATTTCAGCAGATATGCGGCCAGCTCCTCCGCCATTCTCTTCGTAATTGTTGTTACAAGCGTCCTCTCCCCCGCTTTTGTTCTTGACCGGATCTCAGCCATCAGATCATCAATCTGGTTGATGCTCGACCTCACCTCGATCGGGGGATCGAGCAGGCCTGTTGGCCTGATTACCTGATCCACAAACACTCCCTCGCTTTTTGCCATTTCATAATCTGCAGGGGTTGCACTGACATAGATAGTTTGTCCTGTAAGTGATTCAAACTCCTCCATCCTCATAGGCCTGTTGTCTAGAGCTGCAGGAAGCCTGAAACCATACTCAACAAGCGTCTGCTTGCGTGAATGGTCACCACCGTACATCGCATTGATCTGAGGCACGCTCACATGACTCTCATCAATTATGGTAATGAAATCCTTCGGAAAGTAATCAAGCAGACAGAACGGTCTTGTCCCGGGGTTTCTTCCGTCAAAATATCTTGAATAATTTTCGATACCGCTGCAATAACCAAGCTCCTTTATCATCTCCAGATCATACAAAACCCTCTGCTCAAGCCTTTTAGCCTCTTCTTTTTTGCCCGTATCATTGAAATAGGTTACCTGTTTCACCATATCGTCCTGGATCTGGCTGATAGCCTGGTTAATCCTCTCGCGTGTCGTCACAAAAATATTGGCAGGATATACCATATATTCATTCATGGTGTCTATCCTGCGGCCATCGATGGGATCAAAAGAGCTGATCTCTTCCACCTGATCACCAAAAAAAACGATCCTGATGGCAATATCGGCATAAGCCGGAAAGATATCTATTGTATCTCCCCTGACCCTGAAGGTGCCATGCTTGAACTCAAGTTCATTTCTTGAATAGAGGCTGTCAACAAACTTCCTGAGAAGAAGGTTCCGGCCAATTGTTTGCCCCTGCCTTATATGGACCGTATTTGAATGAAAATCATCAGGATTGCCGATACCGTAAATGCATGAGATAGATGAAACAACTATAACATCCGTCCTGCCGGAAAGCAGGGCAGATGTAGCGCTCAGGCGCAGTTTTTCTATCTCTTCATTTATTGAAAGGTCCTTTTCAATGTAGGTATCGGTAACAGGTAAATAAGCCTCAGGCTGATAGTAGTCGTAGTATGAAACAAAATATTCAACCCTGCTTTCAGGGAAAAACTGTCTGAACTCTCCGTAAAGCTGAGCAGCGAGGGTTTTGTTATGACTCAACACAAGAACCGGTCGTTGAACCTTCTCTATGACATTTGCAATAGTAAAAGTCTTACCTGACCCTGTTACACCGAGCAGGGTCTGATAAGGCACTCCCTTTTCGAGCCCTTCCACAAGCTGCCTTATTGCTTCCGGCTGATCGCCGGTAGGCTGAAAATCGGATTTGAGTTTAAATTCCATTTCGCTGTAAAATTAGCTGAACTTTTTTAATTATTTCTTACTAATCCGTCTTGCTTGTCCCTGGTCGCCGGATTCTTGCCGGCAGGTTTAACAAGGGCGCTTATATAGATTATACTGCGTCAGGTATTTTCTGTCTAAGACCTCTCCCCAACCCCTCCCCCGAGGTGGGAGGGGCTTAAGAACCAATTGTTTAGGTTCCTTTTTTAAATCAATGGAAGATTTGGGTATAAGTCCCCCTCTCACGCCGGGAGAGGGGGAATAGGGGGTGAGGTGTTGCAGACGGGTTTTAATTTATATAATCGCCTTAGCAAGGGGTCATCTAAAATAAAAGCCTTAAATCTAAATATTTGTGTTTTTTTTGCTATTTTGGTTTCCTGGTTCAAATTAAAAAACCCTGAATATATTTTAGAACAATAACTGAATAATGAGGAGATATTCCTTAAGGATCTTTACAATCTGGTTATGCAGCCTGGCATTTCTGATATTTGACAGAGTATCAGCACAAAACTTTAATATTCAGACATATACAACCAGAGACGGGTTGTCCCACAATGATGTCAAAGGTATTGCTGTAGACAGCTCCGGATTTATGTGGATCGCTACCTGGGACGGTTTAAGCAGGTACGATGGTCATACGTTTAAAAATTATTTCCATGACCCCGATGATTCATTGTCTCTGCCCTATTTTACCGTTTATAACATTATTGTAGACGGGAGTAATAATTTGTGGATTGTCACAGATGGTGAAACTGTCGCCAGATATGATCCTGATAGTGACGCTTTTATACGTATTGACTATATAGATGACAGCATCCCTGAGTTTTACAAAGGCATTGGTATTGATGAATCGGGATTCATCTGGCTTTTGTGCAGTGATAAAGTCTTTAAATTTGATTTCCGGAAGAACAAATTCATAAAATACGATTTATGTGATGAAACAGGGTCTCCAAAAAACTTTGGGCAGATCGTTAGTACCTCCACAATTTCAATTTCAGGGGATAAAATCTGGGTGACAGCAGCTGAAAAGGCTTTTGAATTTGAGAAGTCTGCTGAGGACAAGTTGATACTGAAAAATGAATACCGGGTTGAAAGGAAGACTGGTCTTAAAGATTATGATTTCAGCTTTACCCCCTGGTTCAGGATATATCATTCAGAATCCGGTAAAAAGTGGATCTTCTCCAATACCGGGCTTTTTTTACTTGACAAACAAGCCGGCATTTTCAGAGAATTCAGAGAACCGCTCCCCGTTAACGAATTCAAAGGTAGCGGTTACCTCTGCTGGGCCTGGTATGGGGAGGGGATATACATATATGACCTGAATGAGGCTAAATTTTCACACATTCCCCACGATAACAGCCAGCTGGTAAAGAGTATCCTATGCCAGAACAAGAACCTTGTCTGGTTTTCAAACAGTTCCATGACAGGCGCCCCTCTTGGCCTCAGCCGTGTGGTCTTCACCCCCGATTATTTTAAAAACTACCTGCTTTCTGCAGATAAATATGATTCCCCTGCCGTATATGCCATAGCCTCGGATAAGCAACAAAGGATATGGGTCGGAATGAGGGGCAAAAATCAATTGATCAGGATAACACCCGATTTAAAAACCATCACAATAGATATCCCGAAACACTTTACATCTCCTGATCCGGGTGCAATCAGGTCTCTAACACTGGTTCCGGATGGATTATGGGTCGGTTATTTCAGGGAATTGCTACTGTTTTATGATTTCACCACAGCTGAATTTACAAAATACCTTACCGGAGGACTGGGATTCAGACCACTTGCTATTGACAAAGAGGGAGATCTGTACCTGGCAGGAGCAAAAAATAACAATTCAGCCTTAATTCATTTCTCCCCCCAATTAAAGAGAACAAAGGAAACAATCGACATTTCCTACTCATCACCGATATATAAAATTCTGATCGATAAAAATGACATTGTCTGGTGTGGTCTGCACTTTAGCCGCATTACAAGATTTGATCCGGAAACCGAAAAAACTGATCTCTTCCTGTTATCAAAGGGAAACTACAATGTTGAAGACATCTGCGAGGGAGACAACGGGGATCTCTGGATGGCATTGCTCGGTGCCGGTGTTTGCAATTTTGATCCTGCAACAGGGAGGAAGAATTTTTACACAACATCCGATGGTCTGGCAAACAACATGACTTACAGCATTCTGAAAGATGATTCAGGTAATATCTGGGTATCAACAAATACAGGAATTTCGAGGATAAATCCCATAACAGGAAAAATAAGGACTTTTGGGCCCAGCGAGGGACTGAATATTATTGAGTTCAACTCCGGTGCTTCAACTATCGGTGAAAATGGTGAGTTCTATATGGGTGGGATGGGAGGATTGGTGAGTTTCTTCCCGGATATAATAAATGTTGACGAAATGGAGGCCGGCGAGCAGAAAATAATTATAACCGAATTAAGGGTATCCAATGAACCAAGAATTTTTAAACTATCTGCCCACAGGACTGATACTATAATCTTAAAAAAGGGAGAGAACAATTTAAGACTCTATTTTTCATCGTCCGATTTTATAAATTCAGATAAGACAGTCTACAGGTATAAATTATCGAAGATCAATACAGATTGGGTTGAAGCCGATTCCAGGAGCAGAAATGCCAGTTATTCAAATCTCAAACCCGGCTGGTATGATTTCCACCTGCAGGCAACTGACCGGACCGGTTCCTGGAATGCATCAAAAGAAATCAGGATAAGAATAATGCCTTTGTATTACCAGACTCTTTTTTTCAGGATTACTGTCCCGGTTGCGGTTCTTTTACTTGCCGGAAGTATGATCTTTATTTATATCAGGCAGTTAAAGCAGCGGGAAGCACAGAAACAGGCAGCATTAAGGCTGCAATCCCTCAGAGGACAGATGAATCCTCATTTTATTTTTAATTCCCTTAATTCAATTAATTACTTCATCTCCAAAAATGACAAGCTCTCGGCCAACAGGTATATAGCTGATTTTTCAAAACTCATCAGGTCAATTTTGCATAACCTCAGTCACGATTTTATTTCTCTTGAAAAGGAGATAGAATCGATTGAGGACTATCTGAAAATAGAATACCTGAGGTTTGGAGACAAGTTTGAATATGAGGTCATTGTTGATAAAGAAATCGATCATATCCACCTGAAGGTTTCTCCCGGGATGATTCAGCCGTTCGTTGAAAATGCGATATGGCACGGAGTCAGAGGCCTTGAAACCAGGAAAGGCAGGATAGAAGTCTGGTTCGGAATGAAATACGGACGTCTGACGTGTGTTGTGAAAGATGACGGAATTGGCAGGAAACGGGCAGAAATGTTAAAGATGGGAAACGATCAGAGGAAATCGAAAGGTATCTCAATTGTACTGGAGAGGTTGAAGATCCTTAACGGATTACAGGGAACCCACTACCAGATTGTCCTGGCAGATACTTATCCGGGGAAAAACGATACAGGTACACGGGTTGAAATTGATATTCCGGTAATAAAGGAATGGTCATAAAATAAGTCATCACCTGCCAATTCCCGGTGACAAAGCAACTCAATGGTGATTCCGCTCCTAAATAAATTCCAAAGTTTTAGAGAGTCTGCTAAAAAGTTGTCTGATCTTATTTGAATTACGAAATTTTAAACTAATTTTAACACAGAGAGAGAGAGAGAGGGGCAGAAAGGGAATTCCATTATTAATATGCCTTGTTTATGTTGCGTACTATCGTTATCGATGACGAAAAGCTCTCCAGAGAAGTACTATGCAATTATCTTAAGGACTACTGCAACGAGATAGAAACAGTAGCTACGGCTTCATCTGTAAAAACAGCATATAAGGCAATACGAAAATACACTCCTGATCTTATATTTCTTGATATTGAAATGGCCGATGGTAAAGGATTCGACCTCCTTGCTATGTTCGAAAGAATCGATTTCAGGATCATTTTTGTGACCGCATATTCCGAATATGCTGTAAAAGCATTCAGATTCAGCGCGGTTGATTACCTTTTAAAGCCGGTAAAGATTGATGAACTCAGGGATTCTGTGGAAAAGGTTAAGATCCTGAACAACAATGTTCCCGGTCAAGATAATCTGACAGCTCTTATCAATAATATAAAAACAGGCACAAACCTTCTGCCGACACTGGTAATCCCCAATTTAAAGGGGTTTGAAGTTTTAAAGATCCACGAGATAATTATGTGCCAGGCTGAGGGATATTGTACTAACTTTTATATTACCGGGAACAGGAAAGTTGTCAGTTCAAAGAATCTGAAACATTTTGACTCTCTGCTGGAGGATCATAATTTTATCAGAGTCCACCACTCCTATCTTATTAACATAAATCATGTCACCGGATACACCCGTCAGGGGGAGATTATTCTTACCGGAGGGATTAAAGCCAGTCTGGGCGATTCCTACAAAAATGATTTTCTAAAGAGGGTTGGGAGGAAGTAGAAAAATATTCATAATATTCCAACTATTATGAATAAATTTAAGTGGTTTTCTAATCCATCGTCAAATAGGTATTCCTGATCGAATAATAAATACAATATGAAAACAAAATTTATCATTTTAATAGTTTTGTTCTTCTCATTTCAGCGTATTAATTCACAAACCCACATTATTACAGTCCATCCCAATCAAAGAGTTGTTTCGTTTGAAATGACACCTGCAGAATATAGTGACTGGATAGAAAATGATGAATTTAGTGACGATTCAAAAAGGACCATCCTGGTAAAGGAGATTTATCAAAAATTCAGTGATGCATTTGATTTTATTTTCCTTGTTCTTAACGAAGAGAATAAGCCTTCAACTATAACCTATGATGGGAAGAGTTTTTCAGTTTCCAATGATGTAACAGGGATCGGCATACCCATTTTTAATCTGGGAAGTGATTATGGTTCAGACGGAAAATTAAAAGCAGTTATTGCTTTATCACAAAATACATTTATTATGAACGGGCCTTCACTCCATGAGCTGGCGCATACGTGGGCAAATTTCGGAATACAAACCTGTTCATTCAGCGGAACTCCTATCGATAATTTCATACCGCATTGGGGATTTACAGGTGGCAATACCACGGGTCAACTGGGAGGATTCCTGCAAAGCACACTCCAGGTTGGAATTGATGAAAATCCCAATAAATACAAGGTTGGTCCTTTTGGCAGGCCGCAAATGGAGATAATATCGTTCCTTATTCAGAATTGGAACTTTATCTTATGGGGATGATTGCTTCTTCAGAAGTTACTCCCTTTGATGTATTCAGGAATATTACAAGTGCTGACTTTACAACTTATGAATTTGAAGCAAATACAAGGGTTACCTATGATGGGTCAACGATCACATCAGAACTGGGAGACCGCTCTCCTTCCGAATTGACATCTCAAAAGAACTTCAGGGGACTTATTGTTGTCTTAACCGGAGCTCCTCTAGCTTCAACAGACTGGGAACTTTATGATTTCCACTCTGAATGGTTCGGAATAAATAGCAGCGACGGGGATGAAGGTTTGTATAATTTCTGGGAAGCTACCGGAGGCAAAGGCACAATCGAAACAGGTAATCTTAACAATGCCCTTAATCCTGTAGAAATAATTTTAGACGTTTCGACTTCAACTCTGACCTTAGGTCCCGGATCAGGTGAAACAGGAACATTCGATATTACTTCAAACACATCATGGACGATTACTGATGATGGAGACTGGCTCACAGTTAATCCCACCGATGGTACCGGAAATACAGCTGTTACAGTAACCGCCAGCTCTGAAAATACAAGCCCTGAGCCACGTTCTGCTATCGTAACCATTTCCGCTGATGATGCCCCCGACCAGACGACTGTCACAGTAACCCAGACCGGAACCGTGATCCTGTCTGTGTCGCCATCTTCTGTTTCAATTGAGGCAGATTCAGGTTCGGAAGGAACATTCGATATTACTTCAAACACATCATGGACGATTACTGATGATGGAGACTGGCTCACAGTTAATCCCACCGATGGTACCGGAAATACAGCTGTTACAGTAACCGCCAGCTCTGAAAATACAAGCCCTGCGCCACGTTCTGCTATCGTAACCATTTCGGCTGATGATGCCCCCGACCAGACGACTGTCACAGTAACCCAGACCGGAACCGTGATCCTGTCTGTGTCGCCATCTTCTGTTTCAATTGAGGCAGATTCAGGTTCGGAAGGAACATTCGATATTACTTCAAATACATCATGGACGATTACTGATGATGGAGACTGGCTCACAGTTAATCCCACCGATGGTACCGGAAATACAGCTGTTACAGTAACCGCCAGCTCTGAAAATACAAGCCCTGAGCCACGTTCTGCTATCGTAACCATTTCCGCTGATGATGCCCCCGACCAGACGACTGTCACAGTAACCCAGACCGGAACCGTGATCCTGTCTGTGTCGCCATCATCTGTTTCAATTGAGGCAGATTCAGGTTCGGAAGGAACATTCGATATTACTTCAAACACATCATGGACGATTACTGATGATGGAGACTGGCTCACAGTTAATCCCACCGATGGTACCGGAAATACAACTATTACAGTAACCGCCAGCTCTGAAAATACAAGCCCTGCGCCACGTTCTGCTATCGTAACCATTTCAGCTGATGATGCCCCCGACCAGACGACTGTCACAGTAACCCAGACCGGAACCGTGATCCTGTCTGTGTCGCCATCTTCTGTTTCAATTGAGGCAGATTCAGGTTCGGAAGGAACATTCGATATTACTTCAAACACATCATGGACGATTACTGATGATGGAGACTGGCTCACAGTTAATCCCACCGATGGTACCGGAAATACAGCTATTACAGTAACCGCCAGCTCTGAAAATACAAGCCCTGCGCCACGTTCTGCTATCGTAACCATTTCAGCTGATGATGCCCCCGACCAGACGACTGTCACAGTAACCCAGACCGGAACCGTGATCCTGTCTGTGTCGCCATCTTCTGTTTCAATTGAGGCAGATTCAGGTTCGGAAGGAACATTCGATATTACTTCAAACACAACATGGACGATTTCTGATGATGGCGACTGGCTCACAGTTAATCCCACCGGTGGTACCGGAAATACAACTATTACAGTAACCGCCAGCTCTGAAAATACAAGCCCTGCACCACGTTCCGCTATCGTAACCATTTCCGCTGATGATGCCCCCGACCAGACGACTGTCACAGTAACCCAGACCGGAACCGTGATCCTGTCTGTGTCGCCATCTTCTGTTTCAATTGAGGCAGATTCAGGTTCGGAAGGAACATTCGATATTACTTCAAACACAACATGGACGATTACTGATGATGGAGACTGGCTCACAGTTAATCCCACCGATGGTACCGGAAATACAGCTGTTACAGTAACCGCCGGCTCTGAAAATACAAGCCCTGAGCCACGTTCTGCTATCGTAACCATTTCAGCTGATGATGCCCCCGACCAGACGACTGTCACAGTAACCCAGGAAGGAGTTCCCACAATAACTCAGGATATCAACCTGACATCAGGATGGAATATCCTGTCCTTTTCAACAGAACCTGATGATATGTCAATGATGGCAATTTTAAATCCACTTATAATTGAAGGAACCCTGATCAAAGTACAGGACGAAAAGGGAAGTGCAATTGAAAGGCTCCCCGATCCAATTGGTTGGATAGATAATATCGGCCAGATGTCGTTATCTGAAGGTTATAAAATCAAGGTTGCAGTTGATGCCCAGCTCAGTATCACCGGACAACCAGTCAGCATACCTTATAATGTCCCATTGGATGCAGGCTGGAATATCGCAGGATACCCATTCACAACCTCTCAAGCTGCAATGCCGGTCTTTCAACCGCTCATTTCTGCCGGGAGTCTCTTAAAGGTACAGGATGAACTTGGTAACGCAATCGAAGAGCTTCCTGCGCCCATCGGTTGGGTAAACAATATTAATAACCTGAATCCGGGTGACGGATATAAAATAAAAACAAGTGTAAATACAACACTTATAATTACCGACCCCGGTAAAGGGGATTATTTTGAAGGGGAAGCTATTAATGTGCGACCATCTCATTTTAATCCTGTTTACACTGGTAACGGGCTGGATCATATGAACATCTATCTGAAGAATCCAACAGCAGACGGATCCGCCTTACAAGCCGGAGATGAAATAGGAGTTTTTGATGGAAACCGGTGCGTAGGCGCAACAGTAATTAATGATCTGAATCTGGAATTTCTTCCTCTGATAGTATCTCTGGATGATCCAACCACTCAGGAGAAGGACGGATTTACAGAAGGAAATCCAATAGAGTTCAGGTTGTGGAACAGTCGCCCGGGATTTGAAAGCAGCGCTCAAAAAACAGAACTCCTTAAAAATTATAACTTAATATTTGAAAGATCCGGGACTTCGGTTCTTACAGTTGACTTTAAAACACCAACAGACAAAATTCTTGACGATGCGTTCCCGAATCCATCATCTGACAGGACTATCTTTACATTCCGGGTGGTCAGGGAATCAGAAGTGCGTCTGGAGATTGCCGATATATCCGGGAATCTGGTTAAAGTGCTTATTGATCAGACTATGCCGGAAGGAATACACATAATAGAATGGGATAACTGTTCGATGGCAGGAAGACGGGTCAGTGCAGGTCTATATTTTTACCGGCTCAGGCTCAATAACTTTTTGCAAACCAAACAGCTGGTAGTCCAATAAAATGATTTTCAACAATAATTAATCTGAATCCTGAAATTTAATTATATCCGCAAATGAAAAAATCTATAGCCATAACGATATTATTATTCCTTGCTGTTGTAATCCTGAATGGTCAGACATGTTTTACACCAAACTGGGGAGGTTCAGGATTCGACCATATGAATTTTTATATTGCCCGGGCTACAGTAAATGGCACAAATCTGATTGTTGGGGATGAGATAGGAATCTTTGACGGTACAGCATGCGTGGGGAAAGGAGTACTTACTCAGGTATTAAATGGAACGAATCCGCTTTCGATTGTGGCATCCAGAGATGATCCGGATACTCCGGCAAAAGATGGATTTGCAATTGGCAATCCGGTTACGTACAGGTTATGTACAAATGGAGGCAGCAATGTAATTACGGATATCCAGGCCACTTATACAGGTGGTTCAGGTGTTTTTAGCGTGGGGGGCACAGCGGTAGTTGAAATATCCGGAACACTGCCATTTCTCAACTTATCGTCGTCTGAAATCTCCCTGGAAGCTCCTTCCGGATCAAACGGGACATTTGATATTACTTCAAATACGTCCTGGACGATTTCTGATGACGGAACCTGGCTTACAGTCTCACCTGTCTCCGGTTCAGACAACTCAGCTGTGACTGTCACTGCCAGTTCTGCAAATACAAGCGCCACAGCGCGTTCTGCAACTGTAACAGTTTCAGCTTCAGGAGCATCAGACCAGACTGTAACTGTAACCCAAACCGGCACCGTAACTCTCTCTGTATCGCCAACTACAGTGTCACTGGCAGCAGCTTCAGGGTCAAATGGAACATTCAATATTACTTCAAATACATCATGGACGATTTTGGATGATGGAGCCTGGCTTACTGTCTCTCCCACTTCCGGTTCAAACGATGCAGCCATAACAGTCACTGCCAGTTCTGCAAATACAAGCGCCACAGCGCGTTCTGCAACTGTAACCGTTTCAGCTTCAGGAGCATCAGACCAGACTGTAACTGTAACCCAAACCGGCACCGTAACTCTCTCTGTATCGCCAACTACAGTGTCACTGGCAGCAGCTTCAGGGTCAAATGGTACATTCAATATTACTTCAAATACCTCCTGGACGATTTCTGACGACGGAGCCTGGCTAACTGTCTCTCCCACTTCCGGTTCAAACGATGCAGCCATAACAGTCACTGCCAGTTCTGCAAATACAAGCGCTACAGCGCGTTCTGCAACAGTAACCGTTTCGGCTTCAGGAGCATCAGACCAGACTGTAACTGTAACCCAAACCGGCACCGTAACTCTCTCTGTATCGCCAACTACAGTGTCACTGGCAGCAGCTTCAGGGTCAAGCGGAACATTCAATATTACTTCAAATACCTCCTGGACGATTTCTGACGACGGAGCCTGGCTAACTGTCTCTCCCACTTCCGGTTCCAACGATGCAGCCATAACAGTCACTGCCAGTTCTGCAAATACAAGCGCTACAGCGCGTTCTGCAACGGTAACCGTTTCAGCTTCAGGAGCATCCGACCAGACTGTCACTGTAACCCAAACCGGCACCATAACCCTCTCTGTATCGCCAACTACAGTGTCACTGGCAGCAGCTTCAGGGTCAAATGGTACATTCAATATTACTTCAAATACCTCCTGGACGATTTCTGACGACGGAGCCTGGCTAACTGTCTCTCCCACTTCCGGTTCCAACGATGCAGCCATAACAGTCACTGCCAGTTCTGCAAATACAAGCGCCACAGCGCGTTCTGCAACAGTAACCGTTTCGGCTTCAGGAGCATCAGACCAGACTGTAACTGTAACCCAAACCGGCACCGTAACTCTCTCTGTATCGCCAACTACAGTGTCACTGGCAGCAGCTTCAGGGGCAAGCGGAACATTCAATATTACTTCAAATACCTCCTGGACGATTTCTGATGACGGAGCCTGGCTAACTGTCTCTCCCACTTCCGGTTCCAACGATGCAGCCATAACAGTCACTGCCGGTTCTGCCAATACAAGCGCCACAGCGCGTTCTGCAACGGTGACCGTTTCGGCTTCGGGAGCTCCGACCAGACTGTAACTGTAACCCAAAGTGGCACCGTAACCCTCTCTGTATCGCCAACTACAGTGTCACTGGCAGCAGCTTCAGGGGCAAGCGGAACATTCAATATTACTTCGAATACGTCATGGACGATTTCTGATGACGGAGCCTGGCTTACCGTCTCACCCGTTTCAGGTTCAAAC
This sequence comes from uncultured Bacteroidales bacterium, assembly GCA_963849615.1. Taxonomy (GTDB): domain Bacteria; phylum Bacteroidota; class Bacteroidia; order Bacteroidales; family VadinHA17; genus LD21. Next base: position 66,960 of record CAWKIC010000072.1, on the reverse strand, counting down.
AACTCAGCCGTAACAGTCACTGCCAGTTCTGCAAATACAAGCGCCACAGCGCGTTCTGCAACTGTAACCGTTTCAGCTTCAGGAGCTCCGAATCAGACTGTCACTGTCACCCAGAGCGGAACCATAACCCTTTCTGTATCTCCAACTACAGTGTCACTGGCAGCAGCTTCAGGGGCAAGCGGAACATTCAATATTACTTCGAATACCTCCTGGACGATTTCTGATGACGGAACCTGGCTTACTGTCTCACCTGTTTCAGGATCAAACAACTCAGCCGTGACTGTCACTGCCGGTTCTGCCAATACAAGCGCCACAGCGCGTTCTGCAACTGTAACCGTTTCGGCTTCAGGAGCTCCGAATCAGACTGTCACAGTCACCCAGAGTGGAACTATAACCCTATCTGTATCTCCAACTACAGTGTCACTGGCAGCAGCTTCAGGGGCAAGCGGAACATTCAATATTACTTCGAATACCTCCTGGACGATTTCTGATGACGGAGCCTGGCTTACTGTCTCACCTGTTTCAGGATCAAACAACTCAGCCGTGACTGTCACTGCCAGTTCTGCAAATACAAGCGCCACAGCGCGTTCTGCAACTGTAACCGTTTCAGCTTCAGGAGCTCCGAATCAGACTGTTACAGTCACCCAGAGTGGAACTATAACCCTTTCTGTATCTCCAACTACAGTGTCACTGGCAGCAGCCTCAGGGGCAAGCGGAACATTCAATATTACTTCGAATACCTCCTGGACGATTTCTGATGACGGAGCCTGGCTTACAGTCTCACCTGTTTCAGGATCAAACAACTCTGCTGTGACTGTCACTGCAAGTTCAGCAAATACAAGCGCCACAGCGCGTTCTGCAACTGTAACCGTTTCGGCTTCAGGAGCTCCGAATCAGACTGTTACAGTCACCCAGAGTGGAACCATAACCCTTTCTGTATCTCCAACTACAGTGTCACTGGCAGCAGCTTCAGGGGCAAGCGGAACATTCAATATTACTTCGAATACCTCCTGGACGATTTCTGATGACGGAGCCTGGCTTACAGTCTCTCCTGTTTCAGGATCAAACAACTCTGCTGTGACTGTCACTGCAAGCTCAGCCAATACAAGCGCCACCGCACGTTCTGCAACTGTAACCGTTTCGGCTTCAGGAGCTCCGAATCAGACTGTCACAGTCACCCAGAGTGGAACTATAACCCTATCTGTATCGCCAACTACAGTGTCACTGGCAGCAGCTTCAGGGGCAAGCGGAACATTCAATATTACTTCGAATACAGTCATGGACGATTTCTGATGACGGAACCTGGCTTACAGTCTCTCCTGTTTCAGGATCAAATAACTCAGCTGTGACTGTCACTGCAAGCTCAGCAAATACAAGCGCCACAGCGCGTTCTGCAACGGTGACCGTTTCGGCTTCAGGAGCTCCGAATCAGACTGTCACAGTCACCCAGAGCGGAACTATAACCCTATCTGTATCTCCAACTACAGTGTCACTGGCAGCAGCTTCAGGGGCAAGCGGAACATTCAATATTACTTCGAATACAGCATGGACGATTTCTGATGACGGAGCCTGGCTTACAGTCTCTCCTGTTTCAGGGTCAAATAATTCAGCCGTGACTGTCACTGCCGGTTCTGCAAATACAAGCGCCACAGCGCGTTCTGCAACGGTGACCGTTTCGGCTTCGGGAGCTCCGAATCAGACTGTTACAGTCACCCAGAGTGGAACCATAACCCTATCTGTATCGCCAACTACAGTATCACTGGCAGCAGCCTCAGGGGCAAGCGGAACATTCAATATTACTTCGAATACGTCATGGACGATTTCTGACGACGGAGCCTGGCTTACAGTCTCTCCTGTTTCAGGATCAAACAACTCAGCTGTGACTGTCACTGCAAGCTCAGCAAATACAAGCGCCACAGCGCGTTCTGCAACTGTAACCGTTTCGGCTTCAGGAGCTCCGAATCAGACTGTTACAGTCACCCAGAGTGGAACCATAACCCTATCTGTATCTCCTACTACAGTGTCACTGGCAGCAGCTTCAGGGGCAAGCGGAACATTCAATATTACTTCAAATACAGCATGGACGATTTCTGACGACGGAGCCTGGCTTACAGTCTCACCTGTTTCAGGGTCAAATAACTCAGCTGTGACTGTCACTGCAAGCTCAGCAAATACAAGCGCCACAGCGCGTTCTGCAACGGTGACCGTTTCGGCTTCGGGAGCTCCGAATCAGACTGTCACAGTAACCCAGACCGGAACCATAACCCTATCTGTATCGCCTACTACAGTATCACTGGCAGCAGCTTCAGGGGCAAGCGGAACATTCAATATTACTTCGAATACAGCATGGACGATTTCTGACGACGGAGCCTGGCTTACTGTCTCTCCTGTTTCAGGGTCAAATAACTCAGCTGTGACTGTCACTGCCGGTTCTGCCAATACAAGCGCCACAGCGCGTTCTGCAACAGTGACCGTTTCGGCTTCAGGAGCTCCGAATCAGACTGTTACAGTGACCCAGAGCGGAACCATAACCCTATCTGTATCTCCTACTACAGTATCACTGGCAGCAGCTTCAGGGGCAAGCGGAACATTCAACATTACTTCGAATACAGCATGGACGATTTCTGACGATGGAGCCTGGCTTACAGTCTCACCTGTTTCAGGATCAAACAACTCAGCTGTGACTGTCACTGCAAGCTCAGCAAATACAAGCGCCACAGCGCGTTCTGCAACGGTAACCGTTTCGGCTTCGGGAGCTCCGAATCAGACTGTCACAGTAACCCAGACCGGCACCGTAACTCTATCTGTATCGCCTACTACAGTATCACTGGCAGCAGCTTCCGGGGCAAGCGGAACATTCAATATTACTTCGAATACAGCATGGACTATTTCTGATGACGGAAACTGGCTATACTGTCTCTCCAGTTTCAGGTTCAAACAACTCAGCTGTGACTGTCACTGCCAGTTCTGCAAATACAAGCGCCACAGCGCGTTCGGCAACAGTAACCATCTCAGCTTCAGGAGCTCCGAATCAGACTGTTACTGTCACTCAGACCGGAACCGTAATTCTATCGGTTTCACCGGCAACTGTGTCACTGGCAGCAGCTTCCGGGGCAAGCGGAACATTCAATATTACTTCGAATACAGCATGGACTATTTCTGATGACGGAGCCTGGCTTACAGTCTCTCCAGTTTCAGGTTCAAACAACTCAGCTGTGACTGTCACTGCCGGTTCTGCCAATACAAGCGCCACAGCACGTTCGGCAACAGTAACCATCTCAGCTTCAGGAGCTCCGAATCAGACTGTCACCGTAACACAGGCAGGCATCCTGATCCTAACATCATCTCCGTCTTCTGTGTTGTTAGGGTCGGCTTCGGGTTCAAACGGAATATTCAATATAACATCAAATTTATCCTGGACAGTAACCGACGACGGCTCCTGGCTTACAGTCTCTCCAGCTTCGGGTTCCAACAATTCAGTCGTGACAATCACCGCCAGTTCAGCCAATACAAACTACACTTCACGTACCGCGACTGTAACTGTATCAGCATCAGGAGCACCTAACCAGACTGTCACCGTAATACAGGCCGGAACGGCTGTTGTATTCAATATTTATGATCCTGCTGATAAGATCCTGAGAAATAACGATACTATTAAAATAATTTCCTCCGATGCAGGATCATTATCGCTCAGGGTGGAATGCAGCGCAGATTGGAATGTAACAGAGAATTCATTATGGCTTAACACCATCCAAGAAAGCAGCACATCATTAAAAGTAGACTATACGGAGAATATCTCAATCCTAAAAAAGGTTGCTTCAATCAAATTAAATTATCCTCCAGCCAGTGAATTGGTTATCAGGATTGAGCAAAAAGCAAGGATCTCCAACCTGAGGGATTCGAAATTTGGAAAAATAAACATGTATCCTAATCCGGCAAACGATGTCCTGAATCTGGATTTCCAGGAAGAGACATTTGAGAACATAATTATTTCAGTAATAGATATTTACGGTCACATACTTTTGGTTAAAGACTATCCCAGAATTGAAAATCAGGTAGTCGGAATCAATATCAATTATCTGCCCGTTGGTCAATATCTGATCCGGATTGGCGATAACTTTAATGTCAAGACCTTCCGAATGATCAAATTTTAGAACAGGTATCTGATAAAAGAGAAAGGGGTTAGAACAGACCCTTAAGGTTTTTGCTTTTATTTGTTATCAGCGTTAACTATTTCGGAAGATTGTATTTCAATATTTGAAACATAATCACCGGACAATCCAAGAATATCGGCATTTATTGTATTGGTTCCATCGCTGCCTGCCGATAGTTTCCACACCGGCGAAACGGCCCTGTCAGCGTTTAAAGTATAATATCCATTGATCTTGATATTTTGAATTGATTTTCCAAACAAAAGTATATTGACAACAGAACCTGAAAAGATTTTCAGATCAGAACTTTCAGTTGTCTGTGGTTTTACATAATCAAAGATATCCGTATGTATCAAAGGATTAGCTGACCACTGACTATTTTCATACCTGAGGCCTGAATTTATTTCCCTGTACTGCCTCACACCAGTAGTGATCTGGCTTGAAATGGTCCCGTCAAAACCAGCAAACATTGAAACAACCGGTACAAAAACGATGTTATTACTGTCGATCGGAGTATGAGTAAATGCTGCTGCAACCAATTCCTCCTTTCCGGTGAACCCGCTGTTTGAACTGACCGTTACTTCATCAATCTTAATCAAGCTTGTATTTGTCTCAATACTTTTAATCACATTCGATTCTATTTTAATAGTGATGTCAATTTCAGTACTGATCCCGATTGCACCATCAAGACTGGCAATTTTCGCGTCTGAATTATAAATCTCAAAATCGTCCAGGGTTACTGCGATTCCGTCGAACGATTTTGCGGGTCCATTGATCAGAACTCCTTCTGCTTTTGATTCAAGTTTGAAATCTTTTTCAAGCAACCTGGTATGGAGCCTTATGATCCCGTCTTTAACAGCGTCTGTTAGCTTTGCATCAGATGTGGACACCACTGATTCTCCCCCGTTAAGCTGGAAATTTTCTACTTTTCGCAATGAACCATAAGGTGTTTCGTCCGAAACTCCAAGTACCAACACGCTTCCGGTGATAATTCTTTTTATTTCCTCTGTCTGACCACTGAAAACCAATCTGCTATCCGTTATTTCGGTTAATAACGGGAATTCTCCATCGCCAATAAAAACAACATTTCCTTCATAAACGATACCTCCTATTTCCCTCCCCCATTTAAAGTCGTCCCGGCAATCAGTCAGCAGCACGCCAACAAATAACATTATGCTGCTTAATAAAACACTGTTCTGTTTCATAATTATATTTTTTATTGCAGCCATATTTGGAAGGTGATTACAATTTCATTTGAATGTTTTGCGCATTCTGTTTGTAATTTTCTTTCTCCAGATTGTGGTGTGGACAAAGCTGTACATTGAACCTACAGAGATACCGGCAGAAATATACGAGTATGTGTCAAATTGCCGAGTCTTATCATAATTAAGTTTAGCTGTCTCCTCTGATTCTGATCTTTTGTATAACGAATAATAATTGTTTGCCTCTGTTCTCAGGTATGCTGCTCCTGCAGTACTTAACACAAAAACCGGAATTGAGGCAACCTGGATTATTTTACCAGTTCTTCTCTTTTTTATCAAATCCTTCTGGTAGGGAAGATTAAAATCTATTTCAGGATACATTGTGTTGGAGTTGATTTTACTGAAATGAAGAGCTGAGTTTAATGAAGTAGCTGAATATGGACCATTTTTAACCAGAAGTTTCGCCATTTCGTAATTCTCCTGAAGTTTGGCAATTTTTTTCGGAGTCAGCTTCTGATCGGTTTTAATTCCGCCTTTTGCTCCCCCGGTCAGTAATATTTTTGCAATACTGAGATGATCCATTTCAGAGGCAATGTGGAGCGGTGTATAACCTGCATTTCCTTTGAAGTCAATTAAGGCACCATTCTTCAGAAGTTTTTCAGTAAGGTCTTTATTATTTAAAAATGCCGCAAGATGCAAAGCTGACAGATTCTGTCTGTTTTTAATATTAAGTTCCGCACCTTCATCAATCAATGCTCCTGCAAAATCACTTTGCCCCATTAAGAGTGCAAATTGCAGTGGAGTGTTCCCGAATTGATCCACTGCATTTAATGAAACACCTTTCTCATTTATGACCTTTATCAGTTTCCATTCAGGTACATCCTTCTCAACCATCAAATGGAATATGTTCCCTCCATGGGTACCGTTAATATTTAAACTGGCTCCTCTAACCACTGATTCTCTGAAGATAGCCGTGTCACGTTTATCCAATGCTTCCAAAAGAAGCTTGTCATAATCTCTTACTTCATTAGCTTCAGCTTGTTTGGTTTGTTCAGGAATCAGGATTTCCTTATTTTCATCTTTTGCGGCAACATTCCGTATCGATTCGTCTTTTATAGTTGCTTTTTGTACCGATTTCTGCTCCCCACCGGAGAGTCTTTGCGGTGGGAACAGGTCTTACCGCCGGTTTTTGATTTTCAGTAACATTTACTTGTTGGTTAACCGTTTTTGAAACATCAGTCACATTTTTTACTCCGGCCCTTACGTTTCCGGCTGTATTCGTTGGCGGGCTGGTAGTTCCTAAGGCAGCAATACCGGTAATACCGGGATAGACATCAAATATCCGCTCATATTTTCTGATCTCGTTGCTTGTATGAGTTTTATATTCAACCACCAGTTTATACCTGCCAACCTGTCCAAACCTCGGGATATGTATATAGGCAATATCACTAATCATCCAGGAAGACCAGTTAATCAGTGACTTTTCAATTAATGCATCTCCTCCTTTTGGGACTTCGAGTCTTACTCTGTATTGAAAAACGATTGACTGATTCACATAAAAGCTGAGATCAAGCCTGTCAAGAAGCTTAATCTGTGGCGGAAGAGGATTGACAAAACTGAAAAGCATCTGTTCCATGTGATAGTATTCCAGTCCCGGAACGTTCACATTCCTGCTATCAGAGCTTGCATAATTATTAATTCCTCCTTCGCCGAATATAAATGCTAATATCAAGAGAAACTTCATGGTAGCAGCAATTTTTTAATCTATTGAAACACCCACTTACAGATATTTCATATTGATTTATCTCTCTCTGATGATATCCTTTTCAGGATCTCATTAATACGCCAATAATATATTAAATCTTTTTCAATAATGGAATACTTTTTAAAATAATTGTGCCGACATCAATTGCACTAAAAAAAGATCAATTTTGTTTTATTATGGTTTATAGAGAAAACAAAGGCGTCTGTTGGTCAGAAAGGGCATTCTGTTAGTTCTGCAAAATATTATCCGTAGTATAATCTATTTTTACAACACTAACCAGTGTTTCTTATTCTTTATAAGATTACAATACAAATAATTTTCCCCTGCTCGCGCCTTCCATGCTAGCGAGCACTAACAAGATGAGCCTCTCCCCGGGGCTCATTTGTTTTTTCCGCCTGCAATTAAAACCTGATCTGTTTAAAGCATTAATGCCTGAGATAAAAATAAGAGTGACAAAAAAAGGGGTGTTGCATTCAACATCCCTGTTTCTAAACTAAACCTGATAGGTTAACCTAGATATCCTTTAAGCAGTCTGCTCCGTGAAGTGTGTCTTAACCTCCTGATGGCTTTTTCTTTTATCTGGCGGACTCTTTCCCTTGTCAGCCCGAACTTTTCTCCGATTTCTTCAAGAGTCATCTCCTGGCATCCAATGCCGAAGAAAAACCTGATTATATCCCGTTCCCGCTCAGTAAGAGTGGCGAGAGCCCTGTATATCTCCCTTGAAAGGGATTCATCCATTAACAGTTTATCTGCAACGGGGGAATCTGAATTTGTCAAAACATCAAGCAGGCTGTTGTCTTCTCCCTCGATAAAGGGTGCATCGACTGAAACATGACGCCCTGATACCTTCAGTGTGTCGGTAACCTTCTCCTTGGGAAGTTCGAGCACATCGGCAAGCTCCTCCGGAGAGGGTGTACGCTCATTTTCCTGTTCAAACCTGGAGAAAGCCTTGTTTATCTTATTTAACGAACCGACCTGGTTAAGGGGTAATCTAACAATCCTGGATTGTTCAGCAAGAGCCTGGAGGATAGATTGTCTGATCCACCATACGGCATACGATATGAACTTAAATCCTCTGGTCTCGTCGAATTTCTCAGCTGCTTTAATAAGACCGAGATTCCCTTCGTTTATAAGGTCCGGAAGACTCAGTCCCTGATTCTGATACTGTTTCGCTACCGAGACCACAAAACGAAGATTTGCCTTTGTGAGTTTCTCAAGAGCAGCTCTGTCACCCTTTTTAATCCTCTGTGCAAGTTCAACTTCTTCTTCTACCGATATCAACTCCTCTTTACCAATCTCCTGCAGATACTTGTCAAGTGATGCGCTTTCCCTGTTTGTTATGGATTTGGTAATCTTTAGCTGTCTCATTGTACCTCCGAAAAAATTTCCGCAAAGATATTGCTTTAATATCTAATAACAAAATATAACCGATAATGTTATAAACAAGGGATTTGATTTTTCAAATCCCTTGAATAACAATTACTTACAAAAAAGGATTTCTAGTTTCTGAATACATAGCTGAAGAAGGATCCGTTAGCCTGAACTCCTTCAATCGATCTGAGATCGCTTTCATCATCTGTGGCATCCTTTACTTCTGAGGCACTTTTTACCCTTCTTCCATTCACATTCAGAATAACATCGCCTTTTCTGATTCCAAGGTCCTTGAACTTGCCGTTATTCAGTTCTGATACCTTAACTCCGTAATCAATGTTAAATTTATCCTTATCGGATGATGCCAATGCCTCAAGACGAGCTCCGTAGACCTCAATCCCTCCGCTCATGCCGCGCGTAACAACATTGGTATTACCGGCAACATTCTTCATTACGATCGGCGTGGTAACCTCTTTTCCATTCCTTATATAGGTAACGCTTGCCTTATCACCCGGACGATGCTTTCCAACCTGTTCCTGCAATTCTGACGGGGTACCTACTTCCACACCGTCAAATTTTACAATTATATCATTCTCTTTGAGTCCGGCTGCTTCAGCTGACCCATCCTTAATTATATTTGAGATACGGGCACCCCTGACTTCATCAAGCTTATACTTTTCAGCGTCGTCCTGGGTAACCTCCATAATATTAACCCCAATGATAGCCCTTTGAACTTCCCCAAACTTTTCGAGGTCATCAACTACCTTTTTAACAATATTGACAGGGATTGCAAATGAGTTACCTGCATATGCACCACTCGGCGACAAAATTGCAGACGTGATCCCTACCAGAAGACCTTTGGTGTTCACAAGTGCTCCTCCGCTGTTTCCCATGTTGAGAGCAGCGTCGGTCTGAATGAATGATTCAATCCTGTAATCGCTTTCAAGGATGTCAAGGCTTCTCCCTTTTGCACTGACAATACCCGCCGTAACAGTCGAAGTAAGATTGAACGGATTACCAACTGCAAGAACCCACTCACCAAGTTTCAGATTATCCGAATCACCATATCGGATAAATGGCAGATCCTCGGCTTTGATTTTTAACAAAGCAATATCAGTGTTTGGATCCCTGCCAACAATTTGAGCTGTAAAAGTTCTGTTATCATTTAATTTTACTTCAATATTTTCAGCATCCTGAACAACGTGGTTATTTGTAACAATGTACCCATCGTTAGAAATTATTACACCTGAACCCCATCCGCTTACTTCTCTTGGCTTTGAATTTGAATTCCGGTCACCGTAAAACCAGTCCATGATCGGGTTCCCGGATTGTCCGCTTACCATTGATTTGGTATGAACATGCACTACAGCGTGAACAGTCTGTTCGGCTGCATATGTAAAATCTATCTGTCCTTCCTGCGACGATAAGGATGTAAGCAATGCCTCTGCTCCTCTTACGTCGACTCTTGAACTATCCTTTACCAGAGTTCCTGATGGTTTGTCAATAATTTTGGTATAGGCCAATAATGCAATCGCAGCTCCCAGTAGAGCCATCACCAATGCACCTAAAAAATACTTTGCTTTCATAGCCGTTTAAATTAATTTTTAACTTACTTATTATTCCTGCATTTTTCAAATATTATGCCTTGATAAAAGATTCATATCTTTATAACCTTTTTATACTGGCATTGTTTTGCAAAGTTCATGCATTTTTTGCCGGGTTTTCGCTAATTTACAAATATTTAACAACACTTTAACACTGATAATAACAGGTTTTAACAAATATCAGGACACAGGAAACGATTTCATTACAATAGACAATCGTGACTCCGTTTTTAATCCTGAAAGCCGTGATATCATCAACAAACTTTGAAAAGACCGCTTCTGCCATTGCTTCAGTAATGGCCGGACATTTTGACATGAAGCTAATTAAATACTATATCCCAATGAAAAGGGCATTGTTTATTCAGTTGTTTCTCTTTTGTCTGGTGAAATTATCCGGACAGCCCGGAAATACAGAATTGATGAATGCAATCAATAAAGCAGGTTCAAATTTTGAGCAGCTTGATCACCGCCTCGATGTTATTGAAAAGAAGATCGACGACGTTTACTGGTATAACAAAGTAGGCGATATTGCCTATATCGATAAGGTGTATATTCCAGGGCCGCCACTGGCAAAAGAAACCAATCCTACTGGCCAGGGGGCCGGAAATCCCGTAAAATTCTGGAACTATATTTTTATTCCGAAGGATGCCGATGCTTCAAAAAAATACCCTCTCCTGGTTTTTCCGCATGGAGGTGTGCATGCGAATTTCGACACCTATTACACCCACATCGTAAGGGAGATGGTTTCACAGGGATACATCGTTACAGCTGCCGAATACAGGGGATCTACAGGCTATGGCTCAGCCATGTACAATAAAATAGATTATGGAGGACTTGAAGTCCAGGATGTTGACGCAAGCCGTCAGTATATGATTGATAATTATTCAATAGTCGACAAAGAACGGGTTGGCATTGTCGGATGGAGCCATGGTGGTTATATAGCGCTCTTCAATATATTCGAATATCCGGAAAACTATAAAGTCGCATTTACAGGTGTCCCGGTCAGCGATCTGATCGCCCGGATGGGATACAAGGACCAGGATTACCGCGATCTGTTTTCCGGGCAGGCAGCTATTGGTAAACCTGCAGACGAGAATGTGGCTGAATACCGGAAAAGGTCGCCTGCCTGGCAGACAGATAAGTACCGGAATACGCCTTTGCTGATCCATACCAATACAAATGATGAGGATGTTAATGTTCTTGAGGTCGAACATCTAATTAAATCGTTAAAATCTGAAGGGAAAAAGAATTTCTCATATGAGATATTTGAGAATATGCCGGGTGGACACTCGTTTGACAGGATGGATTACATGGAAGCCAAAGAAATCCGCTTAAAAATCTATAACCACCTTAACAAGTATCTCACACCTCCAAAACCTTTTAAGTCGGTAAGGGAGCTTCAGAAAGCCGGGTACGGATTTAATTGAAGCAGGGAGAAGGGGCAGGGAGCAGGGGACAGGAAGCAGGAGCAGACTCTAAGGGGTAGTAATTTAAATCAGGAGTGGAAGTTACAATGCAGAAAGAAAATCTATACGGAAAGACATTAAATGAGCTGATTGCGGTCGCAAAGCGCCTGAGTATGCCGGGATTTGCAGCCAGGCAGATTGGAGACTGGCTTTACAAGAAGGAGATTAATTCTATCGATGAAATGACCAATCTCTCAAAAAGGATGAGGGAGCAACTATCGGAAGAGTATGAGATCGGCCTCACAGAGCCTGTAAAAGTCTCAGTAAGCCTGGACGGGACTAAAAAATACCTATACAAAGTTCAGAATGACAAGTACATAGAAACTGCTTTTATCCCTGAGGATGAACGGGCAACCATTTGCGTTTCCTCTCAAATCGGCTGTAAGATGGGATGCATCTTCTGCATGACAGGGCAACAGGGATTCCAGGGGAACCTGTCCTCCAATGAGATCCTTAACCAGTTCAGGAGTCTGCCGGAATTCAAAAAACTGACAAACATGGTCTTTATGGGAATGGGAGAACCCCTTGACAACATCAATGAGCTCATGAAAACCCTTGACATACTGACCGGAACCTGGGGATACGGCTGGAGCCCGACAAGAATTACAGTTAGTACAGTGGGACTTGTCAACAGCATAGGGGAATTTCTTGAAAAAAGCAGGTGTCATCTTGCGGTGAGCCTCCACTCACCTTTTGATGAAGAACGAAGAAAACTGATGCCCATTCAGAGAACAAATACTGTAAAAGAGGTCCTCGATATTATCCGGAATTTTGACTTTAATAGTCAAATAAGGGTATCGTTCGAATATATACTATTCAGCGGTATGAATGATACTCAAGGGCATGTCAGGGAGCTTGCCAGGATTTTAAACGGAATCAAGTGCAGGATCAATATTATCCGCTTCCATCCAATACCGGATTCACAATTCAGCAGCCCTGACGTGAAGTCAACTGTTGCTTTCAGGGACGCTCTCAATGCAAAGGGCATAATCGCAACTATAAGAGCAAGCAGGGGGGTTGACATACATGCCGCCTGCGGATTACTATCAACTCTTGGACTAAACAGGGAGTGACTCCGATGGTCAAAAAAATCAGTTCCCTGGCGTTGGCATTTGTTTCGTTGGTTGCATCCGGACAGGAAATGCAACTTGAGGCATTGCTTTCCGATTCTGCAATGGCCCATTCCTCCGTTTCACTTTGCATAATAGATGCTCTGAACGGGGAAACAGTCCTGGAATATAATCCGGAAAAAAGTCTTATGCCTGCATCAATCCAGAAACTTGTAACTTCAGCCATAGCTCTCGAACTGCTTGGGCCTGACCATAAATTTAAAACCGAAATCGGATACACCGGGAATCCGGATTTAAGCACAGGAAGACTTCAGGGAGATATAATTATAAAGGGTGGTGGCGATCCTGCACTGGGATCAGATTATTTTAAATTTCATTACCGCGACTTCCTGAAAAAATGGGTAACTGCCATCAGAGATCTGGGAATAAAAGCTGTGGATGGAGCTGTAATAGCCGACGATTCTTATTTTGATTACCAGCCGGTCCCAGCCAAATGGCTTTGGGAAGACTCAGGAAATTATTATGGAACAGGCGTTTACGGGGTGTCTGTTTTTGACAATACCTACAGGATCCATTTCCGGACCACTTCCGGGTGCACATTGCCAGTAATAACGGGTATTGATCCGGATGAATGCAGGTACGATCTGACAAATCTCCTGGTTGCATCAGGCTCAACCGACAAGGGGTATGTATTCGCCGCGCCATACAGCACTTACGGCTGGATAGCGGGATCCATCCCTGTTAACCGGGAGGATTTCATTCTTAAAGCCGCCATTACCGATCCGCCCCTGCTGCTGGCTGAGATTTTTGAGCGCATGCTCGATTCTGCAGGAATTGATATTTCAGGGAATCCATCAACCGTCAGACTAAAGAAAGAGAGTATTGTTAAGGAATTAACAATTGTTTCTGAAACAGTATCTCCCCCACTGAGTGAAATAATTGAAGCGCTGAACCATGAAAGTGTAAATCTCATTGCAGAAACTCTTGTAAAGGAGATCGGGAAAGTATTTAAAGGAAATGGGACTGCAGCTGCCGGGATCGAAGTGATTTCTCAATTTCTTGTTGATTCGTGTAAAATAAATAACGGCATGTTCATAGAGGATGGAAGTGGTTTATCACCGCTTAATGCCATAAATTCCAGGGGGATGGCAGAACTGTTGTTCTTTATGAAAAACAAGGGAAAGCACTTCAATGAGTTTTATATGTCACTTCCGGAAGCAGGCAAAGAGGGTACGCTCAGAAACAATTTCAGGGATCCGTTATTTGATTTCAATCTAAGGGCTAAGAGCGGATCCATGACCAGGGTGAGAAGCTACGCGGGATTTTTTAGAGTACTGTCGGGCAAAGAGCTGATATTCTGTATTGTAATTAACAACTACCAGGGTACATCACAAAAAATAATTACAGGGATAGAGTCGATTCTTAAAGAATCGATTTTGAGTAAATGATTAAATTTGCAGGTTGCAGGCTTTGCCAGCCATAACCGACCGGAGGGAGGCGAAGGCTGGTTGAATTACCCTTTTTCTAACTTATAAAAGGAGAATCATATAAATGAACAAAATAGTAGCGGTAAGGAGATGTGCGGAATATGATCTTAATGAGGTATATAATTATATTTCAGATATATATAAAGCGTGCAAAGGCCCGGAACTTAACGGAAGGAGAGTTCTCGTCAAGCCCAATATTTTATCCGACAGCCACCCTGATAAATGCATAACCACACATCCTGTCGTTTTTGAAGCGATGATCAGATTTCTCCTGGATAACGGGGCCACAGTAGTTGCAGGAGACTCCCCGGCAGTGCACCTTAAAGGTTTCAAACCGGAAAAATCGGGTATAAGTCAGGTTTGCGGGAAGACAGGAACCGAATGGCTCGATTTTACAAAAAGTACTTCATACCTGAACCTCAGGGAAGGCAGAATAAGGATTGCATCAGCAGCGACGGAAGCCGACCTAATTTTTTCCCTGCCAAAGATGAAGAACCATGAGCTTGTTTATTTCACCGGCGCAATTAAAAATACTCTCGGACTCGTACCCGGTTTTTCAAAAGCAAAACAACATGCCCTGCATCAAAACAGGGAAAGTTTCTGCCGGTTTCTTGTTGACCTTAGTGAGGCCATAACACCTCATTTCTTCCTTATGGATGGGATAACAGCCATGCAGGGACGCGGTCCCGGTCAGGGGACCCCTGTAGATACGGGAGTCCTTATCGGTTCAACTAATCCCCTGGCACTCGACATTATTGCGAGCACTATTGCAGGTTATAATCCCAGAGTGATTCCGGCAAACAGGATAGCCCTTTCACGGGGGAGGTGGCTTAAATCAGAATCTGAAATAGAATATGATGGCCCGGAACTCAGGACAGTCATTAAAAAGGATTTCAAAAGAATACCCGTCACAACAAATAAGAATATCTCAGTTGAGTTTGTGAAAAACCGGATCACGTTCCTGAGGAAGCTTGACAAAAGACCTGTATTCATACAAAGCAACTGCACAGGGTGCAGGGAATGTATAAAGATTTGCCCGAGGAACGCGATAACCATGAATCCCTCAAGGGATAATCATGTCATCCTTACCGATTCAAAATGCATCAGATGTTATTGTTGCAGTGAAGTCTGCAAGTCCAATGCCGTAATAATCAGAAGAAAGGTTTTCGGTGTATAAAACCGGTATCAGACATCTATTTTGGCGTATTTTGCATGAGTTTCAATGAATTCTCTGCGTGGAGGGACCTCATCTCCCATCAGCATTGAGAATATACGATCAGCCTCAGCTGCACTTTCAATCGTTATCTGCTTAAGTGTTCTTGTCTCAGGATTCATTGTTGTTTGCCAGAGTTGTTCAGCATTCATTTCACCCAGACCTTTGTACCTCTGAATACCTACCGAAGATTCTTTCCCCTGTCCAAATTCATTTACAGCAGCAATCCGTTCTTCTTCGGTCCAGCAGTACCGTTCAGTCTTTCCTTTCTTTACCAGATAAAACGGAGGCGTGGCAATAAACAAATATCCTTCTTTAATAAGATCCTCCATATATCTGAAAAAGAAAGTCATAATAAGAGTATTAATATGGGTTCCGTCAACATCGGCATCGGTCATAATATAATCTTATGGTATCTTAATCCGGTGGGGTTCAGCGCTTTGCTGTCTTCATCCGTTCCAATATTCACTCCGAGTGCAGTAAAAATATTCCTAATTTCTTCACTTTCATATATCTTGTGTGGCATTGCTTTTTCAACATTCAATATTTTACCGCTGAGAGGAAGAATAGCCTGAAACTGCCTGTCACGGCCCTGTTTTGCTGTTCCGCCTGCAGAATCACCTTCCACCAGAAATAACTCACATTTTACAGGGTCCTTGTCAGAACAATCGGCAAGTTTACCGGGCAGACCTGAACCTGAAAGCACACTTTTGCGCTGCACCAGTTCCCTGGCTTTACGGGCAGCATGGCGGGCCGTGGCAGCCAGTATAACTTTCTGCACGATTATCCTTGCATCCTTCGGATTCTCCTCCAGGTAATTTGTAATCATAGTACTTACAGCCTGGTCGACAAATCCCATTACCTCCGAATTACCGAGCTTTGTTTTTGTCTGTCCTTCAAACTGAGGTTCCTGTACTTTTACGGAAATTACTGCAGTAAGACCTTCCCTGAAATCATCACCGCTAATGTCAAATTTCAGCTTTGAAGCAGCTCCGGATTCTTCAGCATATTTCTTCAGTGTCCTTGTTAATCCGCGTCTGAAACCAGCAAGGTGAGTACCACCTTCAATGGTATTAATATTGTTTACATAGGAAAAAACATTTTCAGTGAATGAGGTATTGTACTGCATGGCGACCTCAACCGGAACATCCGTTTTATCGAAGGAAATGTCAATAGGAGCTCCTATTAATCTCTCTCTGTTCGCATCAAGATATTCCACGAATTCCGTTAGCCCATGAGATGATTTGAACTCCTCATACCTCGATTTTCCTCCATTGCCGTTTTCCTCATACTCCCGCTTGTCCGTTATTTTAAGCAGTTATTCCCTTGTTCAGAAATGAAAGCTCCCTAAGCCGTGACGAAAGGATCTCAAAATTGAAGTCTGTTGTCTGGAAAATCTCGCATCGGGTTTGAATGTTATTGTAGTACCTGACTTATCGATTCACCTATTCTTAATACCCCGGTAATGGGTTTACCCCTTTCATATTCCTGTTTGAAGATCCTGCCTTCCCTCATTACTATGACATCCAGGTGAGCTGACAGGGCATTAACGCACGACACACCCACGCCATGCAGGCCACCGGATACCTTATATGAATCCTTGTCAAATTTACCTCCGGCATGCAAAACCGTCAGTACCACCTCAAGGGCAGATCGCTGTTCCTTTTCATGCAGCCCTGTAGGAATACCCCGGCCATCATCAATCACAGTCACGGATCCATCCTCATGGATGATTACGTCTATTCTTGAGCAATAACCCGCAAGCGCCTCATCGATTGAATTGTCAATAACCTCATATACAAGATGATGCAAACCTCTTACTCCGATATCACCAATATACATGGCAGGTCTTCTCCGACCGCTTCAAGACCTTCAAGCACCTGGATACTCTCGGCTGAATACTCAACACTTTCCTGCAATTTTTTTTCATTTTCACTCATTATTCAAAATATTATTTAAGACCATTTTCTTTATGCAATTTCACCCCTGTGAATGCACTAATTTTTGCTATTTAATTTATTGATATTATGAATTTTAATTAATAACACAAAGATATAAATTTTTAATGATTTTCTTAGTTAAATCATGTTAAAAGAAATGCACAATTTGACAAAGAAATTAACACTTTCAAACTGCCATTGCAGTATGTAAAAAAAGGAGGTGAAATCCGGCAAATGTGCAAAAAATGCAAACCCATTTTCTTAATACACCCGGAGGAGAGCTGAGAGGTAAAGGGTCAACTGTAAAGTAATGCCTTTACAGCCTTTGAGCCGTTATGCCGTTATGCCGTTATGCCGTTATGCCGTTATGCCGTTATGCCGTTATGCCGTTATGCCGTTAAAGGCTGTAGCTGAAACCAAACATGAAATTAAACATCTGCGATGGGTAATAAGCCCATTCGTAATACCTGTTATATGAAATATTATTCACCTTGACCCAGAAGGAGAGTATTCTGGTATAGCGGTATTCAACGCTGAGGCCAAGATTCAGATGGGCTGGTTTATCAATCACCAGGTGAGACAATGTCATCCATCCTGTCGGGCTCTGGCTGCTCATAAGCCTCCTCTTTCCAAGAGCTGTAAACTCTGCCCCGGCAATGATCTTATTCCGCAAATTATAATTAAGTCCTGTCGTGAAGTCCCAGTTTGGCCTGTTCCAGGCAAATTCATTTGCCGACAACGTATATTTGTAATAATTGGCAACAGAGTGAAATGAAAGTTTATTGGTGATAATCCCGCTTAATTCACCATGCAGATTCAAAACCTCCGCATCATCGGGAACAACGATAAAATGATTTCCCCTTTCTATACGCGACAAGGTATCAGGAAAGACTATGTTGGAATACAAAAGCAGGTCATTAATAAGTGAGTAGGAGACTGAAACGGAATAATTGCCTCCTATTCCGTTATTTCCCTTCAAACCCGCGGAGAAAACAAGCGAATAATCAGTATTTGGTACCCTGAACAGACTGCCGTCAGGAACCAGATAAGGATTTTCAGAAATAATGCCCAAAGGATCGTTATTTTCAAGTTTTCCTCCCAGGGCTGCAAAGAATCTCATATATTCCGGAACAATAGTGAATCCGAAACTCACATCCGGGTAAAAATGAAGCCGTGTTGATGCCAGGTTCTTTTCAACTGCCAGCTTGACACCCAGGTTAAAGTTCCACTGCTCTGTGCTTTTCCGCAGGAAAGGATTGACCGAAAAAATGTACTTTGGCTTCAGATAAAGTGAATCTGATAATTTATAATGATCGAACTTTAAATCAGAGCCTACATAGAATCCCTCAAATAGCTTCGCCATCTCCCCCGAGAACCCGGTATGGTTCATGGTCCTGTCCCTGGTGTTATGAAAGAAGTCATAGGAGATATCAAAATCATAAGAAAAATCAGCCGAATCAAGATTAAGTGATGAAAAGGAGGCAGCTGCTCCAATGTCATTATAACCAAGCCTGACATCTTTCTTAAAAGGCTCAAACAGCATGATTTCCGTATCATAACCGTAGGCATATCTTATTTTCTGGGTGAAATTTGCAGACAGATCAAGAAGGTTCTTACTGAAGAACCTCTTTCCGAAAATTGTTGCATCATTATCCATCAGACCTGCAAACACCCGCTGTTTATTTTCAAGAGGAACCCTCCCGTTTGATGAATAATGCCTTGCATAGAACCCGATCGCCCCTTTCTTTGAACGGTGGTTTGCAATACTCAGCTCAAGAAGAGGTGTACTGTTACTGCCCAATCCGGCTTTTACGTAGCTTTGTATAAAGTTTCGGAAGTGGATCTGACAGGAGTGATGCCGCCTTTATTGAACTTATTGAGTACACGGGAGAAAATGGTTTTGATACTACCTGATAACTGAAAGAAGGATTCACCATTGCAGTATCGTTTATTTCTGGCAGATAACTCTTCTTTCTTACATCCGGAAGCGAGGGTTTGTACGGATTGTACAGTGTAACTTCCCGCTTGAGATCGGTCGCCTCCTTCTTAGTCTGGGAAAATGCCGGCCCCAGACTGATGAGTATCAATGTAAATATTAAAATCTTTTTTCTTGTCATCTTGATTACTGGTTTTTGTCAACTTTCAAATATACCTGGCTTATGTTCCTTTTTGCCTGCCACCTTTATTTCGGCTCATCAAGAGAGGCAAGCTTAGTCTTTACCTCATCCAGAATTCCGTCATTCTGTATAGTATAGTATTCATTAAGACTTTGAAGTGTGGCTCTGGCCTGCAGTGAGTCGCCCTTCTTTATGCTTATGTCGGCCAGCAGCAGGAATGTCTTCGCCATCCAGTACTGATGGGGAGAATTCTGGTCTATGAATTGAGTAACAATCTTCTCGGATTCATCAGTGTTTCCCTTCATAAACAGAATCTCCGCAACCCTGTATTTCGATTCTGCGCCTTCAATACTTGTTATTTCAGTGCCTGTTTTTCTGAAATCAACAAGCGCGTCATCAAATTCATTAAGACTGTACCTCGCTTTTGCCCTTATAAAAATGGCTTCGCGTACAAGCTCTTCGGGCATATTTGCTGATGAGGTTATTTTATCTGCCGCCACAATGCTTTTCTGGGCATCTCCCTCCTGGTAGGATGACCTGAGCATTCCCCCCAAAGCAACAAGCTTGTTTTCAGATGTCTCTGAAATGTTTTCCAGTTTCTGGTAATAATCAAATGCGTCCTGAAACTCTTCCGTATCAAAAAGAATGGACGAGGCTGCTATTAAAGCCTGTTCCATAAACTGGTTGTTTGGAGTTTTTATCACCTCCCTGAAAAGTACGAGCGCTTCTTCCCTGCTGCCCCTGGAATTGAGGCATTCGGCCAGGTAGAACTGGGCATTTAGCCTGAAACTTCCATACTGAAACTCATTCAGGTAATTCCTGAATACATCTGAGGCTTTATCGCAATTACCCGATATATAAAGATTTTCGCCCGAAGCGTAGAGCAATGAGTCTTTCTCAGCCACATTTACGTCGCCATACCCGAGCTTTTTGACATATGCAAAATAGCTTTCCACATCGTTCATATCCACATATGTGTTCTTCAACCCGGTCATGGCGTAACGTGCTTCAGGTGTCGATGGATAGTTTTCGATAACTTTTTTGAACTGCGCCACCGATTTTTCATTTTCACCCTGGTTATAATAAAGCAGTCCGAGCTGTACAATTGCTCTGGGAACAAAAGGACTCGACTGATAATTGGCTATCACATTTATAAAATCAGCTTCTCCATGTCTGTAATCCTCCAGTACCTGGTAGGCTCTTCCCCTTTCAAAAATTGCATTGGGCACATATGAAGAAGATGGAAACCGGGAAATAAGTGTTGTGAGCACTTCTATCTTGCCTTTTTCATCGTTTGTGAGTCCCAGACAGAATCCCTTCTGGAACATAGCATAATCTGCACCTGTCTTTCCATATTCAATCACCTTATTGTAATAACTTATTGCCTGGGGGTAGTTTGTAGTAATGAAATAACAATCTGCTATTCTTATTTTGGTATCAATCTGGATTTCGGGGTCTGCACCTGCGCTACCTGCTTCAAATGTTCTGAAATGTCCGATCGCTCCATTGTAGTCCTTCAAATTGAATAGAGCATATGCCAGATTATACCTTATCAGATCTGATTCCTGCAGCCGGCGATGCTCCCGGTATCCCCATGAAAACCTCATAGTCATCCCTTGCTTCGGCATACTGACCCAAACGGTAATTTGCTTCGCCCCTCCAATATATAGCCCTTGCCCGGAATTCCATGTTGTATTTTTCATACCGGAGAGATTTATTGAAAAGGTCGATAGATTGTACAATCTCCATATTTTTGAACAGCTCCAGTCCCCTGAAAAATGCCACCCGCTGGTAAGCCTCTTCAAGCCTGCTGTCTTTGTTCCTGATCTTGTCAAGGGCGGTCAGTGCAGCCTGGTAGTTCCTGATCTCTGTAAAGGTGGCAACCAGGTAATTATAGGCTTCTTCTATCTTATCTGATCCGGGATAACTATCGATATATTCCTGAAATGCAGATATGGTTTCACCAAATGGTGACGAAGAAGTTTCATAAGTCAGCTTGGCATAGTTGAATAACGATTCTTCCTTCAGCTTTTTGTCAAAATCCAGTTTTGTCGACTGCCCGAAAGCAAATTGTGCTCTTTTCTTATCACCCTTCTGCAGGTAGCAATCACCAGGACAAACCAGATATTCTGACTGAGCTCGTCTGATCTTGCGCCTGTCTCAAGCAATGTCTTGATTGCCTTATCAATATTTCCGGTTTTGTAATAACAATAGCCAAGCTGATATTTATCTTCCCTTTCACTGACTTTTGCACTGGCGGCATATTTTTCAAGATATGATAATGCCTCCTCATAATTTCCCTGATTGTAGAGGGCATCTCCTATGAATCTGTAAATTTCAACCGACCTGTCCTTTGGCGCCGATTTAATAAGGTCGGGTGCAATTTCAAGTATCCCGTTATAATCCTTGTTCATATACATTATCTGTGCAATGTAAAACGGCACAATAGAACCAAAAGTCTCATCATCTTTTAGCTTCATGAAACCATCAAGTGCGGTCTGATACATTTTTGCTCATAAAGGATATGCGAGTAGTAATATAAAGCTGGCGCTGTGTATTCTGTGTCGATATCCTTTATCTCGGAGAACAACGTCATTGCCTTTTCCTTATCACCCCTGACGTATATGGAATAACCATACCTGAAGTAATATTCCGGAAGTTTTTCACTCTCAATATCCTGTCTTTTTACAATTTCGTAATACAATGCAGCTTTCCTGTAACTCCTGTTCTGATAAAAATAATCCCCGAGGGCAAGTCTTGCATCATTTATCCTTGGACTTTCAGGATGTGTTGAAATATACATAAGCATCCGGTATTCCGAATCAGGGATTAAAAAGTTTTAAAGCCGATAAGGCAGCAAAATATTCAGCCTCATCTTTTTTTATAAAGTCAGTGGCTTCATCATTTTTAACATATGAATCAAAAAGCTTAATTGCAGGTGCATATTTTTCCTTATGAAACAGATCCATTCCCCTGTTGAACTCCGAGCCAAGATCGCTTCCTGAAAAAGATACCTGTGAAATAACCTGTGATAAAACCATAAACAGGAAGTTTATTATCAGTACTGATTTTTTTATGTTCATAATTTATGTTTTTTGGCTTTTTGTTATTAAAGACCAATTTGTTCCGGGAACACTAATTTATCAATAACACATTAATAATAAGCCATCTATAACGACAATTGAATATCTCCGGTAATGGCAAAATTACAATTATTAAACGGGGGCTGCCGGCCTTTATTACTGATTTTATTAACATATAAACGTTAATTATCAATTCTTTCATTATTTTGCAGTTCAAATATTTAAATAATGGAGGATCCTCAATCCAACAACAAAATTATTGAACTGATTGACTGCAATATATGGCAACAGGATCATCTTGTGCTTACCGGCGTAAACATTAGTATCAACAAGGATGAATTTGTCTACCTTGTCGGAAAGGTCGGCAGCGGAAAAACAAGTCTTATCAAAACACTTAATGCGCAGTTGCCGCTCAGAGAGGGCAAAGGATCAGTAGCCGGATTCAATCTTTCCGAAATCAAATCAAGGGAGATACCCTATTTAAGAAGGAAGCTTGGCATAGTCTTTCAGGATTTTCAACTTTTGATCGACAGATCGGTAAAAGAAAATCTCGAATTTGTTCTCAAAGCCACAGGATGGAAAGACAAGGGCGAGATTGAAAAACGTATCAAAGAGGTTCTTGAGAAGGTCGGACTCAGCCTGAAAGGATATAAAATGCCTCATCAGCTTTCAGGAGGAGAACAGCAGCGGGTTGTAATAGGACGGGCACTACTCAATGATCCTGAAGTTATTCTTGCAGATGAACCAACCGGGAACCTCGACCCGGAGACTTCGGAAGGCATAGTAAGACTCCTGAAGGATATCAGTAATACGGGAAGGGCAGTTGTGATTGCAACCCATAATTATACAATCCTCAAGAAATTCAACGGACGAACCATCAAATGTGAAAATGGTAAGGCAATTGAAATTAATGAAGATGAAGAGATTGAACTTGAAAAATTATGACCTTTCGGTATCAGGTATAAAAACACCTGAGTTCAGGGCATCTGGTTTTTCAGGGTAAATTCGAACACTTCACGCCACTCCCTGCTTTCGGGATTATCCAGCAGGGTGGTGTTATGCCAGATGCTTATGAATGTGCCTCTTGCCCTCCTTGTCTCAGATATCAGCTTTTTTATGACTTCCCTTGCACTGCCCGGATCCAACTTTTTATAATTTGTAAGTGTAACATCCATGACCTGAAAAGGGTAGATCCTGAGATTTGTCAGCCTGTCAACTGCAACATCATAAAACATAAACGGGCCGGCAATCCCTGCCCTGAAGCCCGGCTCGTCGTGGAAACCCATCGAGTAATCTTCAACGATACCAGCAGATGAGATATTTCTGTAAGATTGGGGCATGACAATCTTTAAGAAATGAAATCTGCTGACCGTAATCTCTCTTTTCAGTATGGCTTTCAGCCTTTTTAATTCAGCACCGACAGTTAATATGTTTGTTGCAGCCTTGAACGACGGATGAATCCCCACGCTGAACTTACCGGCTATTGCTGATATGAGTTTCCTGTATTCTGCATTTTTCCAGGATGGGTTCCTGTCATATTCGGAGTGGTCTCCCTACCGGGAAGAAAAACTTCGCATCGGCCTTACTATCTCTGATATTATCGGCAAGATAATCAAAAACTTCATAAGGGTCCTTTTCCCTGCCGGCAAGGCACCCCAGCCTGTGGGCCGCCTTATGGGGCTTTGAAGTAATGTCATTTATAAACTCCCCGATATTGCCGATGAGGTTCCTTCCCCTGTAGGCAAAAGGCTCATCCACGTCAATCGTCAGAAGTGCTTTAAAATCATTGCGTCTGAAAGTGATAGTCTGATATTTTCTTAAAAGGAGCCTGGCAAGTTCAACTGCCCATAAGTTAATTACGGGTATTCCCAAAAATCCATGCTTGTAGGCAAGTGAATGGGAGGCTCTGAACCTGCCATGTTCATCAGGCTCAAAATCAAGGTATTCCTCGTACCTTGACACAAGAAAAAAAGTAGCGGCAAAAATATCAAAAGGCAGGTCGGAATCCTCTGTCGTCTGGAAAAAAACAGGCAGGTTCTTCCAGTTGTTAACGTATATTTCCTGTTTTCTTATACCTGATTCAAACAAGAGGGTCACAGGACTTAATCTGAATGAACCTGGAACAATTTCGTTTGAATAGTTGATTATTGTTCCTTTCCCAAGCTTCCTCCTGTCGGTGATTACTTTCCAGGAGAGACCGAGAATATCATTCAGGATAAGGTCCGCAACATAATTGAGTCTGGGTACAATGCTGGTAGTAAATATTTTAACAGGTCCGGTTAGCATATATACAAATTTAAATAATTAAATGGTTATATTTGCGCCCTTATTAACAAAGTGATTTCCAAAAAGCGTAAATATTCTTTTCCCCGGTCTGCTTATGAGTTCATTAGTGCAGGGATTATCAATCCACCGCTCCCGGAACCACATCAAATTAAAATAAATGAGTCAATTTGAAGAAATGGGATTTACTCCCGGTATTCTCAAAGCGGTACAGGAGCTTGGATTTGAAAATCCTATGCCGGTACAGGAGAAAGTAATTCCCCTGATGCTTGGAGATACATGTGATATTATTGCCCTTGCCCAGACAGGCACAGGAAAAACAGCAGCCTTCGGGCTGCCTCTTGTACAGACAACCGATACCGATACTAATGCAACACAATGGCTTATACTTTGCCCCACACGTGAATTATGCATGCAGATCACTGGCGATCTAAACGACTATGCACGATTATACCGGAAAACTGAGGATACTGCCCGTCTATGGGGGGGCAAGTTATGAAACTCAGATAAGAAGTTTGAAAAAAGGTGTTCATGTAATTGTTGCAACACCCGGACGGCTTATCGACCTGATAAACAGAGGCGTCGTTAATCTCTCATCGGTGTCGGCGCTTATACTTGATGAAGCTGATGAAATGCTTAATATGGGCTTCCTCGATAGCATAAATGAGATCCTCGAACAGGTGCCCGTAGGAAGAAGAACTCTTCTCTTTTCAGCGACCATGTCATCTGAAATAGGTACTATAGCCAGGAAATACATGAACAATCCTGTGGAGATAACTATCGGTACAAAAAATGCCTCAGCTGAAAATGTCAGTCATGGTTTCTACATTGTACATGCCAGGGACAAGTATAAAGTACTGAAACGTCTTGCTGATTCTGAACCTGAAATTTACGGTATAATTTTTTGCCGTACACGAAAAGAAACACAGGAGGTGGCATCAAACCTTATAAGCGACGGGTATAATGCCGATGCTCTGCATGGTGAACTATCACAGGCTCAAAGAGATACTGTTATGCAAAAATTCCGCGTAAGAGCCCTGCAGCTTCTTGTCGCTACCGATGTGGCAGCACGCGGTCTGGATGTCGATGATCTTACCCATGTGATAAACTATAGTCTGCCTGACGATCTGGAAGTTTATACCCACAGAAGCGGACGGACGGGAAGAGCGGGAAAAACAGGGATTTCACTTTCACTTGTGCATCTGAGGGAGAGGCAGAGCCTTAATCAGATCCAGAAGATGGTCAGGAAACCATTTAAATCACTTTCAATCCCAACCGGAACTGAAATTTGCGGTAAACAATTATTCCACTGGATTAAAAAGCTTGAAAATGTTGAGACGGAACATCAGGAGATCGAGAAATTCCTTCCCGGCATCACAGAGAAGCTATCTGCACTCGACCGGGAAGAACTGCTCAGAAGAGTCGTCTCACTCGAATTCAACAGATTTCTAAATGATTACCGGTATGGAGAGGACATAATATCACCGGTTCCGGAAAAAGGATCAGACAGGAGTGACAGAAACGAATCCCTGCATAAAATCAATGGGAAATATACCCGGTTATTCATCAATCTTGGAAAAACGGACGGTTTTTACCCCGAACAGCTGATTGAGCTTATAAATAAAAATACAAAAGGAAAGAAGATCCCGATAGGGAAAATTGACCTCATGAGAACATTCTCATTCTTTGAAGTCCATGAAAATGACTCCAATGACCTTATTGCCGCTCTCAACAATTCCAGATTCATGGATAGAAGGGTTGCTGTTGAAGTAGCCCAGCCAAAACCTGAATCTTCAGAAAATGAAAACAGGGAGGAAAAGCGGGACAGAAAAAAATCTGGCAAATGGATGGAGAGAAAAAACAAAGGAAATTCAGGAAGGAAAGAGGGTCGTTTTAAAAAATTCAGAAGCCGCAGGAAAGAACATAAAAGCCGGTAACGCCACTTGGAAATTCCCCGTAAAGGGCATAGCCGATCTTAAGGATAAGTTTTAGACCAATAATTATTTAATTCGCTGAAATACAATTAAATAACTTTCCCTCCTTTTAAAGGAGGGGTGGCCAGACGGTGAAATCATCTTAAAGGCAGAAACTAAATTCGTCTGGCCGGGGTGGTTGATTTAAGTCTTTCTAATAAAGAAGTTTTTTCAAGAAACCTTAGAGTCTTGAAAAATAGATTAACCACCCCGGCCGGGAAAGCGAAGGGGATTTAGGGGCTAACTTCCCGGTGGACCTTGTGTAAGTTCTTAGATTCTATTTTTATTTTCCTGAAGGTTCCTTTACCATTGTTGCAAGCATAATCATTGATATTAGAGCCATTATTGCTCCGAATCCGAATGCAACAGTACCTCCGGATCCCGGGTATTTTGAGTCAAAAAAGCTGTAAAGGAATCCAAAAATTACGCTCGCCGGCAGCGCCCCCAATCCTATCGCGAAGTTAAATAAGCCGAAAGCAGTGCCCCTGGTCTCTTCAGGTACCATATCGGCAACAAAGGCCTTCTCAGCTCCCTCGGTAAATGCATAAAACAGCGCATATACCGCAAAAAGAATGAATGTCGCAGGAACCTGAAACCCTGAAGGCAGGAAAACCAGGAGTGCAAATGCAGCGTAAACAAAAAAGTAAATACCCCAGCCGATATTGATTACGAGTTTTCTGCCTGTCCTGTCGGACAGGGCCCCAAGCGGCATCGAAAAGATTACTTTGATAATATGGAAAAATGCCCAGATCAGCGGCAGAAACAAAATATTAATGACATCCGCCTGAACTTTCTCGCTGCCGAAATTAGAGATCATTTCGTTAAGAGGGGCGATGCTTTTAACAATGTTTACAACGGACCCGCTGTTGTGGATCGATTCTTCCACCCTGAATAAAAGAAAAGCATCTGATGAATTGCCCAGAGTAAAAAGAACCATAATTATGAGATACCTCTTAAAATTCCTGTCAAAATTCTTCAGTGAAAACTTAAAAGACTGGGAATTATCCCTTATGGCAGCCGACTCCTTTACAAAAAGGGTAACTGTCAGAATGGCCAGTATACCCGGGATCAACGAAAGCAGAAATGTCCATCGCAATGCCTGTTGAGCATCTCTGATGCCAAAACCGATAAATAGGATCAGCAGCGTTATAATTGCCAGTACCGGCCCCAGCACTGCCCCTGTATGATCCATAGCCCTGTGAAAACCATACGACCTGCCCCTTATTGTTTCATCAACCGACGAGGCTATAAGGGCATCACGCGGAGACGTTCTTATACCTTTGCCCACCCTGTCGAGCATTCTGATTATCACAATTTGCCAGGCGCCCGAAACAACCCCTGTCAATGGTCTAATAAATGAGGAAATGGTGTAACCTGTAACCACAAATAACTTTCTTTTACCGGTCTTGTCCGACACAATGCCGGTAAGCAGTTTCAGCATTGCTGCCGTAGTCTCGGCAATTCCCTCAATAAACCCAAGAACTATTGCACCCGATCCAAGAGAGGCGACGAAAACCGGAACCAGAGGGTAAATCATTTCTGAGGCAGTATCGGTGAAAAGACTCACCACACCGAGCATAATGACTACCAGTGGGATTCTCTTTTTTGTCTTCTTCATACCTGTGTTCTTTAAGGCAAATAAAGTCAACCTGCAATCGGGACTTTATCTTCTCAGATAATCATCGTATAAGACCTGAAGGAATGCTTTACCGGCACTTTCAGCATATTCCGGATCCTTCCCGTCTTTAATAACAGGTCGTCCAAGTTTATGGTCATAGATTACAGTCGAACTGTCTGTAATAAAAGCAAATCCTTCATTGAAAGTATAAAAGGCAAATGATCCGGTTTCTTCTCCCAAAAGATCTCTTGAAAAAGGGAAACTTCCTGAAAGGTCGAGCTGATCAAGTAGAGTGACGGGGATATCAACCTGGGTGCCCAGTTTATCGATCCTCAGCCCCCCGGAGCTGACGGCTCCTCCGATCCAGAGCATTGGGATCCTGAAAATCTCCTGGGAGTAAACAAACTCATCCAGGGAATTCCTCCGGCAGTGATCCGCGACAAGTATAACGAGAGTGTTTTTCCACCAGCTTGTATTTTTTGCCCATTTGATGAAGTCCCCAACCGTCCTGTCTGCATAATAGACCGAATTCTTAAATTTAGTCAGGTCGTCTTTCCCTTTAAATACAGGATCCATAGGAACTTCAAACGGTTCATGACTCGATAGTGTGAGAACCACCCTGAAAAAGGGCTCAGGCATTGTTTTCATCGAGTCTTTCAGCGCTTCAAACAAAACATGATCGTGAACTCCCCATTTCGAATTATAATCCTCAGGATCGAAGTTTTCCATTGTAATTATCTGATGAAAGCCCGATGCGATCACAAATGAATTAAAGTTGGCAAAATTGATATCCCCACCATACCAGAAGGAGCTATGGTAGTTCAATCCATTCATTATCTTTACAATACTGGGTAGTGACTGCGTTTTCCTGGGTTCCTTTATGATTGATACTGCAGGCTGGGCGGGATACCCGTTAAGTATGGCAGGTAAAGCCTTGTCGGTTCGGTTTCCTGATGCATAGAAATTCGAAAAAAGTATTCCCTCCTTAATCAGTTCATTAAGGCACGGTGTTGTCAGTGAATCTCCTCCAAGCGGTCCGACAAGGGAGTTCCCGAAACTTTCAAGGATTATGAACAGGATGTTCGGGGAATCAGAATTAAGTACTTTTCTGTGCGTACCCTTCTTCATGGTAAGGGAATCAACAGTGGCCTGTGAGGAGGATATGTCGCCGAAACTGTATGGATTAACCGAAGGCTTTCCTGTTAAAGACAGAGCTGCCCACATTCCAGACCACATTGATCGCAGTATGGTTAACAAACATGTTTTCACTGAAATAGACAGTACCTGCATTTATCGGGGCAACCCCCAATCCTCCCCTGATTGGAATTATCAGGGCTCCGGTAAGGATCATAAACACCAGCGTGGCTATAATCCTCATCCTATTAATCTCATGATCCTTAAAAAGACTGTCTATCAACTTTTTATACAAGAAGGCAAAAAGTAATGTTATCGCAGTAACAGTAATACAGACCTCTATAATTTTCAACGTTGTAACTGACGCTGCTGCCTCCTGAGGATTCTTCAGATATGACAGCGCCGTGTAATCCATTCTGAAACCCCAGTAGGTGTATAATACTGTGTCACCGACTATTATAGCCGAAGAAATAAAAACGATCACCCATGAATACCATCTTAAGAAGCGCCTGAACCAGTCTCCTTTAATCCAGATCGCAGACAACTGAGGCCATAAGGGGGATTGCCATAACGTATGCTGTTGCTGAAATATCCAGCCTTATTCCGTGTAAAAATGTTGATCCCAGGATGCCCGGGCCGAATTGAAAAGCCTCCCTGTAATGTGTTAAGATGAAGAAAAGCCTGGCAAAAAAGAAAAACGCCAGCCAGAATAACGTAAAGGCACTAAGTGCAATGAGTCTTTTTTTCATCCGGCTTTTAAGTTATGGGTTCAGCTAACTTTCTTGAATTATTTATATAAAATAGGATCAATGAGCCCGTTATTATGACCATACCGGTAATTGTTAACCATTCAGGATTTTCTCCTGGCACGATCAGCCAGCTCAGAACCGCACCCACCACAGGGATAATGAACTTCCATAGATTAAGTTCGGACACCTTAACTCCCGGTCGCTGAAGCAGTTTAAACCACAGTGAAAAGGCAAATGCTGACATAAAACTCAGCCATAACAGATCGAGCCAGTATTCAGCGGCATTGACGGATGAGCAGCTCCTTCAAGCGGAATTGAAAGGATGTAGATCAATATACCTCCCATCCCAAGTGAAGCCGAGCTCAGAACCAGGGGGTTCATGCCTTTGCTCTTAAGTGAGACAACGACATTGCTGACAGCTGTGGCAATGTTGGCTGCCAGGATAAGTAGCACTCCCAGGAATTCGATAGCCGTACCCAGCTTAAACGCCTGTCTCCCCACACTGATAATAATAACCCCGGAAATGCCGAATATTATTGTGATCATTTTCGCTCTCGTAAGCTTATCCTCCCTATGCATCATTGCTGCCACAACTGCGGTTACCAGCGGCTGGGATCCCACGATAACGGCACCCAGAGCACCCGGAACAAGATTTATGCCCATATAGAAGAGCACATAGTTTATCACTGTCTGAAGAATCATCACTGTGATTACCAGTTTCCGGTTTTCCCTGATCATCCTGATATATTCGGAGGGCCTGACAGTAAACGGCAGGATCATCAATCCTGAAATGATAAACCTTCTTCCGGCAAAGTGTAACGGAGTATCATATTGTAGACCGATTTTGATGCCGGCATAGGCAGTCGACCAAAGCAGACAGGCAATTATTGCCCAGAATATCGTATTCCTCCTGCTGTGCAATTAGTTATAATTTGGCGGCAAATATCAGAAAAAAAATTATTTTTCAACTATATTCCAGTCGGGTGGATCCAATCCCAGCAGATATTTAACAAAGAAATCCCGGCGTTTCCTTTCTCCATAAACACCACCGCTCGTATGGCGTGCACCCGGAAGAAGTACATATTCAAATTCCTTATGCGCTTTAATCAAAGCATTGACAACCTGGTCAGTGGATGAAGGGTCAACATTGTTGTCCATTTCACCGTTAAGAAGAAGCAGCTTCCCTTTCAGCCGCCATGCATTATCGACATTCGACGACTGTGCATATTCCTCACCTACCGGCCATCCCATCCATTGTTCATTCCACCACATCTTGTCCATCCGGTTATCATGGCATCCGCATGAAGCAACGGCTACTTTGTAAAATTCAGGATGGAACAGCACTGCTCCGGCCGCATTCTGGCCACCTGCCGATGTTCCGTAAACTCCAACCCTTTCGATATCCATATATGGGTATTTTGCAGCAGCAGCATTCATCCAGAGTATTCTGTCGGGGAATCCTGCATCTTTAATGTTCTTCCAGCACACGTCATGGAATGCCTTCGAACGGTTCGATGTGCCCATCCCGTCAATCTTCACAACGATAAACCCAAGTTCTGCAAGCTGATGCATGGCGGTTGCAGCCGGTCGGAAACTCTTTGGAACGAAACTGCTGTGCGGGCCGGCGTAAATATCCTCGATCACCGGGTATTTTTTTGCCGGGTCAAAATCTGTAGGCCTGATTATTATTCCCCAGATATCAGTCAAACCATCCCTCCCTTTTGCAACAAATGCTTCGGGAAGCCGGATACCTGTTCCAAGAAGTTTTGAAATATCAGCCTTCTCAATCTCCATAAGCTGCGATCCGTCATCAGTATTACGGAGTACTGAGACTGGAGGAAGGTCCACCTGTGACCATGTGTCAACAAAGAATTTCTTATCGGGAGAAAAATCCGCCTCATGATTGCCTTCTCCATCCGTAAGCCGTATCAAACCTGTCCCGTCAAAGTTAATTCTGTAATAATAAATGAAATATGGATCTCCAGGTTCCAATCCACTACCCTGGAAAACAACCTGTTTCTTCTTCTCATCAACAAATGACACCTCTCTTACAATCCATTCTCCCCTGGTTATCTGATTCTTAACCTGCCCTGTAGCCATGTCATAAAGATAGAGGTGGTTCCAGCCATCCCTTTCCGATGCCCATATAAGCTCATCCGATTCTTCAGCATCATATCTGTACCTCTTGCCGCTGTAGTCAATGAATGTCGGTGAAGTCTCATTTACAACAACCTTTGAAATACCTGATTTTGCATCGACCAGTACCACCTGGTAAGTTTGATGCCCGCGTTTGTTGTATTCATAAGTGAAACAGGAGTTATCTTTTTTCCAGGTTATATTATTTATTGAATATTGATTTGGTATTTGTGTATCATCAACCTTAATATGCTTCTTTGCATCTATATCAAAAAGCTGGGGATATTTTTGCGGAACTGCATCTCCCGGCTTCTGGTATTCGTATGAGAAATGCCTTGGCTGCAACTGGTCCTCGGGGGAAGACTCAATATAATGTATCATATGTTTTTCTGCCGGCTTGACCCTGCAGGCGACAAGCTTTCTTGAATCGGGTGACCATTTGATCGTTGCTGAATAGTATTCGCCAAGTGCTCCGTCAATACTGAGCTGGTACTCTTTATTATCCTCAGCCGATCTGATATAAACATTAAAGTTCTTTATATAAGCAGTCCATTTTTTGTCAGGCGATTCCACAGGAGCGCCTGTCAGCTCATCCCTGAATCCCCAGTCCCAGCTGTTCTGTCTTGTTCTTTCAGTTACCTTGTCCCGTTTTGTGATACTATAGTCTCCGAGATTGCAAATCCAGTTGTAACTATCAAAACTGAAAGCAAAGCTTTTAAGCTTATCTGAAAAAAGTATGTTCCTTATTGGCAGCTTGCCAGGTTCTGCCTTTCTGCCGGTAGCTGTCGAAAAGGCAACTGCAAACTTCTTCTGGTCGAAGGCCTTCTTTTTTGTCAGGTTCTCCGCATTAACTATCATGTATTCTGTCCCTTCCGGTGTAAAGTTCTCATAGGCGAAGCTATTAGTATTTCCAATCCATGTCGGATTGACATTTCCATAATAGACTTTGTCAGATGTGACTTTAACAAGGTCATCTGCCTTACTGTAAACATCCGGTGAAATTTGTGACACCGATATTAATGTGGCCAGAATAAAACCTGTTGTAACGCTGATTATCGATTTCCCGCTTTTCATTTCCAGTTTATTTGCGTTTTGACCGGCTAAAATTAATAGAATTTAAATTCGGATCTGCGATAATCTGCGAAATCTGCGGGAAAGAAAAAATTATCCAACCACAAAAGACCACTAAGTTCAACACCAGGGAACTCAAGGGAAATTTTAATAAGTCTTTTAAGACGTATTTCTTTTTAATTTAATATGTCTTTTAAGACGTATTCTGCGATAACCTGCCTGCCGGCAGGCAGGTCTGCGAGATCTGCGGGAAAGAAAAAAAATATTTTACCGCAAAGGATAACAAAGTTCAATATAATGGTGCACAAAGGGTGAAAGGAATCGGGATCAGATACAATATTATTTATAGTTTTGTTCAAAAATCCAGAGTTCTAAAATGACAGTAGCAGAATATCTTGCCATCCGGCTATCCGGAATCGGAGTCAGATACGTTTTCGGGATTCCCGGCGGGCCCTCCATTCCATATCTTGAAGCTTTCAGAGCTGCCGGAATTGAGTTTTTCCTGACCTCAAACGAAGCTGCTGCCGGAATAATGGCCGATGTAACTGCAAGACTTACCGGTATTCCGGGTGTTTGTCATGCCACCTTTGGTCCGGGTGCAACCAATATCGCGACAGGTATAGGTGGAGCCCTGCTTGACAGGTCGCCGGTTATTGTACTGACAAGCGAGATTGATGACAAAATGATTGGCCGGACCACACAGATGAACGTCAATCACCAGAAACTTTTTGAGCCGCTTACCAAAGCAACATTCAGGCTTTCTCCCCGAAATGCGGTTGATGTGATCTCAAAGGCCATAAGTCTTTGCCGGGAAGAGTACCCGGGACCTGTTCATATAGGCCTTCCATCCGATATTGCCAATGCTGAAACCGATGCCGTACCACCTTCATTACCTTCAGCGGAAAAAATATTCAAAAATGACATCGACGGAATAGCCTCCTTACTTGAAAAGTCACGAAATCCATTAATAGCTGTCGGACTTACTTCTGCCAGAAAAGGTATTGGCAAAGAATTGCTTGCTTTCCTTGAAAAAAGATTAATACCCGTTGTCCTTACTCCCATGGCAAAAGGGATAATATCCGAAGATCATCCCTGCTATGCCGGGGTGCTGTTTCATGTTTTAAGTGATTGTCTTGGGGAGATTTTTGAAAGGACAGATCTGGTCATCGGACTTGGGTACGACCCTGTTGAATATAACTATGAATCATGGATGCCCGACGTGCCTCTTATCCATTTTGACACAAACGAAATGGATATGCCGGAATCAGGTGTCATTGTAAAATATACAGGTCCTCCGGATGAATGGTTTGGGATCCTGACAAAATATTTTAAAGGACCGCTTATTTTCAATTCTTCCATTCTTAATTCCGTACGAGACGAAATGGGCTCCGTCTTCAACGGCTTTACAGATCATTTCGGGCCGGTTACGGCACTTAAGGTGTTGATGGAAGTGTTACCCGATAATGTCATACTTACTGCCGACGTCGGATCGCACCTGCATCTTGCCGGTCAGTTCTGGAAAACAAACGGAAGAAGAAATCTGATCATGAGCAACGGCTGGTCGGGAATGGGATTCGGAATTCCGGCTGCATTGGCTGCAAGGCTGGCAGATCAGGCTGCAACCGTTGTATGTGTTACCGGAGATGGCGGTTTTCTGATGATGGCGGGCGA
The DNA here is from genome assembly GCA_963849615.1 of uncultured Bacteroidales bacterium. GTDB lineage: Bacteria > Bacteroidota > Bacteroidia > Bacteroidales > VadinHA17 > LD21. Next base: position 31,856 of record CAWKIC010000072.1, on the reverse strand, counting down.
GATCCTTACTGCAAGGAGGTACAATCTACGGGTCATTGTGGTTGTCCTTGCCGACGGCGAACTTAATCTGATCAGACTGAAACAATCATGGAAAAATATTGCCCCATATGGTACGGTGCTCTATTCGGGCGATCTGTTCGATTCCGGGAGTTTCCTGGGCGTAAAAGTAATCACTGCCGATTCGGAAACAGGCATGCGTGATGCAGTGAACGAGGCACTCTCACTGAACGAACCTGTAATTATCAACGCAAGGATTGATCCTGAGGACTATAAGTGGCTGGTCGTCAGAAAATAGATGACTGATTACTTGCTTGTTTTTTCCTTCTTTGGTTTGACTTCCTTGGCTTCCTTTTTTTCCTTAACTGGTTTGGCAGCTTTGGGTTCACTCTTCTGCTTTACAGCTTTCGTTTCGGTAACTTCAGCAGCTTCTTTTGAGGGCTTTACTTCCTTAGCCTCCTTCACAGATGTTGCTGCTTCTTTTGCTTCTTTTCCTTCTTTTGCTACCTTTACTTCTTTTACAGCCTTTGCTTCCACAGCTTCTTTGACTTCCGGGGCAGCTTTCTTCTCCCTTGGCTTTTTATCTTTAATTTCCTTAACTACCTGTACCTTCTTAATCTCTGGTTTGTCAGCTTTTTTCCTGCGGCGTCTTACACCATATGTACCAAGAATAATTTTTCCTCTCCTTGACTTTTTATCACCTTTTCCCATGACAATAGGTTTAAATATTTTATGTTCTTTTTTTGAATCTGCCAAAGTTAATAATATTCTTTAATTATTTAACTCAAGTTGCTAGTTGCTGGTTCCTCGTTACTGGTTAGTTATTGATTAACAGAACAATAGGCGATTTTGTTAAAATTTATTTGATATTTTTACATTAATCATGATGCTCATTATCAAATAACTAGCAACCAGCAACAAGTAACTAGCAACTTAGGTTAATTATTCGAATTAAGGGCGGCTAATGATCTATAGTCAAGGGCAGTATTAAGTGAAAAGAACAATCAGCGGAGACTGTATCGTACCTGACGGCACTTTACTAACCTGTTGTTAATATGTTTCTACCTGTATCAGGTCCCTGACGGGACATGTGTCTGTGGTTATTTGAAAGATTGCACCAGTGATAATTGAAGGGAATTGAAGTTTAGCCATTATAGCAAGTGTTAAGATATGTATCGCTTATAAATATCAGGGTTAATCATTATATGCAAAAGTTATGCTTTTGAACTCATCTGTCCCGTTAATCAGGTCCCTGTCGGGACCTGTGTTTGTGGTTATTTGAAAGATTGCACCAGTGATAATTGAAGGGAATTGAAGTTTAGCCATTATAGCAAGTGTTAAGATATGTATCGCTTATAAATATCAGGGTTAATCATTATATGCAAAAGTCATGCTTTTAGATATTGTATACGAATTAAATGCACTAATTTTAATAATTATCAGCTGATGTTGTCATTGTTTACAAAAATATGAATTCATCTGTCCCGTTAATCAGGTCCCTGACGGGACATGTATTTGTGGTTATTTGAAAGATTGCACCTAACTCATCTGTCCCGTCAGGGACATTATATCGGTAGAAGCGAATTTCAGATTATCTGTTTGTTATGAGAAGAAAAGAGAAGGAAATAACCGGGATTGCCGAAATGGAGGCAATTATCACACGGGCCGATGTTTGCCGGATAGCCTTGGCCGACAAGGATATACCCTATATTGTGCCATTGAACTTTGGCTATACGGGAGGCCATAACAGGAAGCTCTATTTCCACTGCGCTAATGAAGGCAGAAAGATCGACATGATCAGGAAGAACAATTATGTGTGTTTCGAACTGGACACTGATCATGAGATCACTGAGGGTACGGCAGCCTGTGACTTCAGTTCGGGTTACTCCAGCGTTATTGGCTGGGGGAAAATTTTTATCATAACAGGTGATGAGGAAAAAAGGGAAGGACTGAATTTAATTATGCGACATTATTCTAAAAGAAGCGGGTTTTCTTTTAATCCGGAAGTGCTTGAAAAAACAACAGTTTTAAGACTGGATATAACAGAAATGACCGGGAAGAAAGGTTAGCTGGTTGAAGCAGATCAGTTTTCTACCTTATAATTTTTAAAAATTCTCCGTAAGACTAACATCATTATCCCTTCAGGGACAAACAAACCCAGTCTGAAAATCAGGTTCGTGAACCTGCCCGGCATTATAACCCTTCTTCTTTTAAACATACCCTTAACAGCCTTATCAGCAACTTCTTCGGGACTGAGGGCCATTGTACGTGAAAACCATCCGTTCCTTTCAATTCTGTCGAGCACCATCCTGTTTGTCCTCACCGAAGCCGGCACCACCAGACATACAAAAGGCGAAGAACCGTTAAGTTCCGATTCAAGAGCCCTTGAGAAAAAATAAATGTATGACTTTGAGGCAAGGTAGACGCTTTTGTAAGCAGTTGGGATATAACTCCCGAAACTGCTGATGTTAAGTATATAGGATTTCCTGTGCGTTTTAAGCTCGGGAGTGAAGAAACATGTCAGTAGGGTGAGTGCCCTGACGTTCAGTAAGATCATGTGATCGATCTGCTTTTTGGAATAGCTTTCAACAGGGCCTTCAAATCCAATTCCGGCATTATTTACAAGTATGTCCACCCTGAGGCCGTTTTTCTGCACAAACTCAACAAGACTTTCGGGACCGCATTCCATCGTCAGATCGCCTTCAAAACAGAACGCCCTTATTTTGTTGCCCGATTCAAGTTCAGTGCAATAATCAGAGAGCCCCTGACCTGGAAGAGAGGTGAGCACCAGGTTGTGATTCCTCAATGCCAGTTCTCTTGCAATAGCCCTGCCGATACCGCTGCTGGCTCCGGTAACTACTGCAAAGGTATCATTTTCAGCTTGCATCTTCTTGAGATTTAATCCATTGGATCGTTTTGAAAACCCCGGTTCTGAATGGTGTAATTTTATAACCGAGTTCCTTTTGTGCCTTTTCACTCGACATGATCCAGTTATTCATGTATTTATCCAACCAGTCTGAGGTTAATACCGGAGGTACTCCCGAAATTTTCGAAAAGAGCATGGCCATCTTAATGAATCTCGTCATAAAGTTAAAAGATAAACAGAACATAGTCCTTTTTTTACCCACTGTTTCTCCGATCACTGTAAAAAGTTCCCTGAAAGAAAGATTTGATCCTCCCAGGATATATCTCTGCCCTGATCTTCCGGACTTTGCTGCAAGGATATGGCCTTCAACGACATCATCAATAAAAACATAATTGCCGATGATTCCGCCATCCCCTGGTATAATTCTCCAGAGGCCTGAATTGTAGAGTTTAATAATTTTGGTAAAGGAGTTACTCTTTGTAAGTTTACCTGGTCCGTAAACCCTTGTCGGATTAACTATGACAATTTCCAGTCCCGTTTTACAAAAATCAATTGCCAGTTTTTCAGCCTCAGCTTTTGTTTTATCATACATTGTTTTATATACAGGGTCAGGATTTGCAGACTCATCGACAGGGTTGCCATCACGGGAATATCCCATGGTCCCGCCGGTAGAGGTGATGACAACCTTCTTTACATTGCATTCCCTGGCAGCTTCAAGGACATTAACCGTTCCGTTAACGTTGGTCTCTGAAAAGAGCGAGGGGTCCTCAGCCCAGGGCTTTGTGAATGCGGCCATGTGGAAAACCCAGTCGCAATTTTTCATTCCTTCTTTAAGTATAGCTTTGTCAGAGAGGTCACCTTTTATAAATGTAACCCTGTCCTTCAATGAAAATTCAGGCAGTGATGGGTTTCGGACAAGAAGTGTTATAATGTGGTTTTCTGAAATTAAACTTTCAGTTAATCTTTCGCCTATAAATCCTGTCCCGCCTGTAATAAATACTTTCATAATACGGGCTTTTTAAAGTGAAGGTTAACTTCAGGATTATGATAAAGGGAAAATAATTGCGTCATGACTGCTATCGAGGAGTGTATCAGGAAAGCCGGCAAAAAGGAACCGGTAAGATTGCTTAAGAGGCATAGAACAATTCCTGTTGGAACAGCTCCGAGCGCCATGGACTTTCCTTGTGGCAGGTGGACCAGAGAATAGAGCAGAAGGTTTATCAGCAATGCGGGCCAGAATCCGAAGGCTTCAAAACAGAGGAACCAGACAATTCCCCTGAAAAACAGTTCGTAGCCTAAAATATAAACTATCCATGCTGAAATTGAGAGGATCAGGTGCCCCGGATACCAGTCCTTAATCCTGAGGTCTGGCGATATCTCCCTGATTTTCGGGTCTTTAGAAAAAAAGAATGAAATAATGCCTGTTATCAGTATTAGGATAAGTATCAGGTACCAGAAGTTTACCGAGTGCCCCGGTATGAGTCCGATCCTTGCAGGTGAAATATTGATAATCAACACAAAAATGATAAACGGAACCAGTCCTGTAAAGAAGATTCCTGTCAGTTTACCAGACAAAAACTCAAGGCTTTCTTCTGATCCTGAATGGATCAGAGGTCTTACTATCTTTTTCAGAACCAGCCTTCGCTTCCCGATAATATAGTAAATGTAAAAAAGTACAGGAACCAGGAAGACGGAAAACAGGGCTAAAATATCTGCTTTTAAAATAGTGTCTCCCATAAATTCAATCCGTGATTCAACAAATCTTAAAGACTAATCTCCAGGCAATTGGGTTTTCACAGGCAATGTACAGAAAAACTTTTGATAGTCAGAGAGTAACCTTAAAAAAGAGTAAATTGCGAAAAGTTTAAAAACAGGAACAATGCAGACGTTAAATGATCTGAGGCTTGCCGTATTGATAGATGCCGACAATATACCATACAGCAATGTAAAGGGAATGTTTGAAGAGATCGCAAAGTACGGCACTCCCACCTTTAAAAGAATCTATGGCGACTGGACCATTCCGACGGTGGCCGGATGGAAATCGGTACTTCTCGAAAATGCAATAACGCCTGTCCAGCAATACAGCTACACGACCGGTAAGAATTCATCCGACTCGGCAATGATAATCGATGCAATGGATATCCTCTATTCGGGAAAAGTAGATGGTTTCTGCATCGTTTCAAGCGACAGCGATTTTACGAGGCTTGCAACAAGACTAAGGGAAGCCGGAATGAAAGTGATCGGAATCGGAGAAAAGAAAACCCCGGCACCTTTTATTGTCGCCTGCGATAAATTCATTTATCTTGAGATTATCAGCTCATCCAACGTGGCGGCTGTTGAACCGCCGGTAATCAAGCAGAAAAGGGGAAAACCATCCCGTTCAAAACAAAAGAGCGAGGAGAATGATAATATAGCCCAGATAAAGAGGGCAAAACGGCTCATTGCGACCTCAATCAGCGATCTTGCTGATGAAAACGGATGGGCATATCTTGGCGATGTCGGCAATCTGATACTTAAGAAACAACCTGATTTTGATTCCAGGAATTATGGATTCGCAAAGCTGACTCCGTTGATAAAATCCCTTGATTTCGAGATCGATGAAAGAGAATCAGGACAGAGTGGCATCAGACATATTTACATCAGGAACAGGAAATGAAATCAACTGCATCATAAATTATTTTTTTCGTGAGGCGAACAATTTTAAAAAAATGATGTTAAATAGTTGAATTACGAACTGAATATGTTTGATTTTAGCCCTGTCACAGACTGCCTGATGAAGCTTTTAAATCAAAAAGCTGTTAAAATCCAATATATTATGGAGTTTTATTTTTAGATTTCAAAAATAAATATGACCTTTGAAATTGTTTTATTTACTTTAATTATTGAATTATGAACATTTATGTAGGAAGTCTTCATTTTAAAATGAGTGAAGCAGAATTAAAAGAAATCTTTGAAGAGTATGGCGAAGTAGGATCCGCAAAAATCATTATTGACAAATACTCTGGGAAAAGTAAAGGATTTGGTTTCGTGGAAATGCCTAACGAAGCTGAAGCTAAGAAGGCCATTGAAGAACTTAATGGTGCCGAAGTACAGGGCAGGAAGATTATAGTTAACGAATCTATTGAGAGAACCGACAGAAGAAGTAATTTCAGAGGTGGAGGCGATAGTGGCGACCGCAGAGGCGGAGGAGGAAACAGACGGGATAATTACAGGTAGGATCAAAAAATCAAAACTATGAAAGGCACTGTTAAATGGTATGATAGGGTAAAAGGCTATGGATTCCTTCAGACTGAAGATCAAAAGGATATTTTTATCCATCGCTCGGGCCTGGAAGTTCCCCATACCGAACTTGAGACTGGACAGGCTGTTGAGTTTGAGATTGAAATGAGAGAAAAAGGACCTGTAGCTATCAAGGTTAAAAGAGTAGATTAGTTTTACTCGGAATTATACCAAAAGAGGCTGTATTTTGACAGCCTCTTTTTTTGTTTCTGTTATACAAGCTTCCAGGGACTACGGTATACATAATGCAGCTTAGCCGTGGCAGCTCCGTCGGTGTCATCAACAAAGGTTTCGGTTTCAGGATTCCATTTGATGGTACGTTTAAGATCACAGGCGATATTTCCGAGCGAGCAGACCGTACAGCTGCTGTGGCCAATATCGACCGAAGCTACCGGATCCTGCCTTGATCTGACAGAATCGATAAAGTTGAACTGGTGAGGGATCCTGGTCTCATACGGACCTTCATCTGTTGAAGCAGCGGATGCCGGCGGATCGAATTTTGGATCTGAGCCCTTGAAATATCCGCGCGACACTTCAATCCATCCATTTTCACCCCAGAATTTCACTCCTTTTGTCAGCTGTTCATCGAAGGGTTCAGATGTCATCACAACACCATTTGCATATTTCCAGGACATAAACTCGGTTCCATCGCCTATTGGAGATATCTCAACCGGTCCGTTCTTATCCATCCCGAGTCCCCACTGGGCGATATCGAACATGTGAGCACCCCAGTCGGTTGTAAATCCTCCACCCATCTCCTTATACCAGCGCCATGCGCCCCAGATCTCTTCATCCTTTACGGGATCAAGCGAAATAAGAGGATCGAGCTGGTTATTGTAATGAATGTCAGCACTTAGAGGGCCAAGCCATAAATCCCAGTTCAGATCGGCAGGTACTGGCTCTTCAGGAAGGTCATATGGTGTGGGGGGAGCTCCTACATATGCATTTACTTTAGTTATCTTGCCCAATGCACCCGTCTGAACCAGATTTACTGCATGCTGGAAACCGGGATCAGAGCGCTGCTGGCTTCCGACTGCCAGGACCCTGTTGTTTTCCCTTACCGCTTTTTTAAGTTCCTGCCCCTCTTTAATGGTGAAGGTCATTGGTTTTTCAAGGTAGACGTCCTTCCCTGCCTTACATGCGGCTATTGCTATCATGGCATGATTATGGTCAGGAACGGCAATTACAACTGCATCAATATCCGGCCGTGCAAGCACATCCTGATATTTTTCGTAAGTATCGACAGTGATTTCCTTACCGGCTTTGGCATAAAAGTCGTTTACCCGTATTTCAAATCGTTTCCGCTTGATGCCATAAACATCGCATCCTGCAACTACTTTTACGCCGGGTACCTGCAGGAAACCGCTGAGAAGGAACATCGACTGACGCCCCATACCAATAAATCCCAGGGTGATCTCATCTCCACCCTCTTCTGTCTTAGCCTTTGTTTTACCTTTGCACGAAGTAGCAAGATTGGGGATCACAACCATTCCGGCCATTCCGACTGCCGCGGAACCAAGGAACCGGCGTCTCGACCATAAAGTCTTCTGATCTTTCATAAATTCAATTTTTTGTTGATGGTTAGTTAATTATCTGGTTTGTTTATTCTGAATTTTCAGTTAACGGCAGAATAAAGGGTTAAAATTAAAATTTTTTCAATTCAGAACTGATAAGCTTCCGAATTTATCAAAATCTTCCGAAAATAGCAAACTTCTCTGTATTGCAATATATGGATGAATAGAGGAATAACCCGTTTATGCTGGTTTCCATTTTTCTTTCAAGATGGAGTACAGCCCTCCCCTTTTCGAGCTTCAGAAACCGGCTTATCCTTGCGGAAGCAGGAATTGCCCTTATCCTTTGTTCTCCACCCCTGATCTCAATGTGGTAATGTTCTCTCAAAATCTGAAAGAGTGACCTGTTCTCAAACTGCCGTGAAGTTATCCGTGGGAGATTGATATTCGGAAGAAAACTGATGTCGTAAAAAACAGGGGCATTATCAAGCAGACGTAACCTCTCCATATAAACGTACCCCGACTCCTTTTCAAGATCAGACAGAGGGAACATGAAATCACAGGTCCACTTCCTCAGCTCAGGTCTGACAATTATCCTGGTTTTCAGATTCCTGTTGCCGGCTGCAGATGTTGTTCCTGATACTGAAAGAATACCTATCTCCCTTGGCACCTGGTGCACAATGCTCCCTTTCCCCTGGTGTTTACTGATATAACCGTCATTAGCCAGGTTACTCAGCGACTGGCGGACTGTAGGACGGGTCATCCCATAAAGCTGGCAAAGTTCATTTTCAGAAGGAAGGAGATCCCCTTCCTTATAAACACCCTCCGTAATATGCTTGCGGAGGATCTCATAAAGCTTCCTGTGGCGGGGTACTGCCCGTGATGAAACCATCTGAAATTACTTTTTTGTAAAAATAATACTTTTTACTTGTAAATACAAGTTATAATTATTATTTTTGTAACCATTGATTATTAATACTATCTGTGTTACCAGCTAAATTCTTTAAAACACTTATAATAACAAGTTAACCCTCTGTAAATCTCGCAAATCACGAATCAAAATAATCCAAATTATGTCAATTCCGGTAACAATGCCAAGACAGGGACAGTCGGTCGAAACATGCATCATTACAAAATGGTTCAGGCAGAAAGGTGACACTGTCAGGACAGGCGACATCCTGTTTTCCTATGAAACCGATAAGGCAGCTTTTGATATGGAGGCTCCTGCCGATGGAACTCTGCTTGATATTTTCTTCGCGGAAGGATCTGAAGTTCCTGTCCTTGTGAATGTTGCTGTGCTAGGTTCGGAAGGAGAGGACTATTCATCTTTAATCCCCGGACATACAGGAACAGCTACTGTAAAGGATGTTGATCAGGTCACGCCTGAGGATGAAAAATCCCATACCGGTATAACCGTAGCCGGCAAAAGCGCCATAACCGGACCTTCAAAAACACGGATCTCCCCGAAAGCAAAACGTATCGCCAGAGAGGCCGGGGTAAATATTACTTCTGTGGCCGGTACCGGGCCTTATGGCAGGATAATCAGCAGTGATGTTGAAAAGCTCATTTCGGGTGAATCATCCAGACCGGTTGTTAGTATACCAGGTGATGAATATATGGAAAAGCCGCTCTCGAATGTGCGTAAAATTATTGCCAGGGCGATGCATTCCTCTCTTCAAAACTCAGCCCAGCTTACTCATCACATGAGCGCAGATGTCCGAAATGTACTTGAAGCAAGGAGAAGAATAAAGGAAGGGCTTTCAAAAGGAACTGAATCGCAGGATATTACATTAAATGATATGATTTGTTGGTGCGTTATAAGGGCTCTGCTTAAATTTCCGGAAGCCAACAGCCATTTTCTTGACGACCGGATCAAAACATTTAACAGGGTACATCTTGGAATTGCTGTTGATACACCCCGCGGCTTAATGGTTCCCACAGTAAGGGATGCTGACGGGATGAACCTTGCTGAACTTTCACTGGCGCTGAGGTCGATTGCGGAAAACTCCAAAAAAGGGAATGTTAATCCCGAGCTTCTGCAAAGCACCGCCGCATCATTTACAGTTTCAAATCTCGGAAACTACGGCGTTGAGATGTTCACCCCGGTGATTAACCTGCCACAGGCTGCAATACTTGGAGTTTGCACTATAATTTACAGGCCCGCCGATCTTGGAAATATGACATTCGGGTTCGTACCTTATATTGGACTGTCTCTCACATACGATCACCGGGCTATCGACGGCGGACCGGCTACCTTGTTCCTGAGGGAGATAAAGGAGCAGATAGAGAGGTTCTCGCTTTGAGAGAGAGAGAAAGAGAGGAGAGACGGAGCGGGAGAGTACAAAAGGGAGAGAGGAAAGGGGAGATAAAAGATAAAAGATAAAAGAAAAAGACAAAAGATAAAAGACAAAAGACAAAAGACCAAAGACAAGAGGACCAGAAGACCAGAAGACCAGAAGACCAGAAGACCAGAAGACCAGAAGACCAGAAGACCAAAAAAAGAAAATATGCCAAAGTGCCAGAACATTGATCCGAAAGTTGTACGGAAACCGCAATTCCTGGAATTCGGTAAGATCCCTGTAAACCAGTACAGCAAAACAATAAGTGAAGAAAAAAACAACTTCACAACAGTTGATTTCATCAGAATTTACCATGATATGGTCGTAATCAGGGAGTTTGAGACCATGCTCAACCTCATAAAGACAACAAATGAATACAGGGGAATCAAATATAACCACCCTGGTCCGGCGCACCTTTCAATCGGTCAGGAAGCTGCTGCAGTGGGGATGGCCTATATACTTGGTACTGACGATTATATTTTCGGCTCGCACCGAAGTCATGGCGAGATACTTGCAAAAGGACTTTCGGCTATAGACAAGCTTGACGATGATACCCTGTATTCCATAATGAAGAACTACTTCGGAGGCGCTGCCCTCAGGGTTGTTGAAAAAGACTTCACCGGAACAACAAAAGAACTTGCATTACATTTCCTTCTCTATGGAGCACTGGCGGAGATATTTGCACGCGAAAACGGTTTCAATAAAGGCCTTGGAGGTTCAATGCACGCCTTCTTTACTCCATTTGGAATTTACCCCAACAATGCCATAGTAGGCGGATCGGGGGACATATCAGTAGGTGCTGCTCTCTTTAAAAAGATCAACAGGAAGCCGGGCATTGTGGTCTGCAATATCGGGGATGCATCAATGGGATGCGGACCAGTTTGGGAAGGCATTTCATTTGCCACAATGGACCAGTACTGCTCATTATGGAAAGGGGATCACAATGGCGGACTTCCCCTCATCATAAACGTCATGAATAACCTTTATGGCATGGGGGGCCAGACTGTCGGTGAAACCATGGGTTACGGAATCCTGGCAAGAATCGGTGCAGGCGTGAATCCCGATATGATGCATGCCGAGAGGGTTGATGGTTACAATCCTCTTGCCGTTATCGATGCTTTCAAACGCAAGAAGGAAATTATAGAGGAAAAAAGAGGACCGGTATTGCTCGATACCCTTACGTACAGAATAAGCGGACACTCACCCTCGGATGCATCTTCATACAGGTCAAAGGAAGAAATTGAAGCCTGGCAGAAAGAGGATTCGATTATTGCTTTTGGAAATTCCCTCGTTGATGAAGGGATTGTAAAAAGAGAAATTCTTGATGAGATAAGAAACAAATCAACAGAAAACCTGACACACATCCTTCAGCTCGCAATCAATGATGAAGTGTCGCCTCATCTTGACCTTACCCGCGATCCTGACCGCATCGGTAAGATGATGTTTTCGAACGGATCGGCTGACCGGATGGAAGAAGGATCTCCTGAAGTGCTTATGCAGATGGAGGAGAATCCGAGGGTCAGATCACTTAAAACCAAAGAGAGGTTTTACAAGGATAAAGAAGGCAACCCGGTTTCAAAAGCCAGGCTCTACCAGTTGCGAGATGGAATCTTTGAAGCGGTTATTGACCGTTTTTACAAAGATCCCACTCTGGCCGGCTGGGGAGAAGAAAACCGTGACTGGGGAGGCGCATTTGCCGTTTACCGGGGTCTTACCGAAGCTCTTCCATACCACAGGCTTTTCAACTCACCAATCTCCGAAGGTGCTATCGTAGGGACTGCAATTGGCTATGGTATGTGCGGCGGACGTGTCATTGCCGAAATTATGTACTGTGATTTTCTTGGACGATCGGGTGATGAGGTCTTTAATCAGCTGCCCAAATGGCAGGCTATGAGTGGAAATATAATTAAAATGCCTGTAATAGTAAGGGTATCTGTAGGTTCTAAATATGGCGCCCAGCACTCGCAGGACTGGTCCTCGCTTGTAGCGCATATACCGGGACTGAAAGTCGTATTCCCGGCCACACCCTATGATGCAAAGGGACTGATGAACAGTGCCTTGCAGGGTACAGATCCTGTAATATTCTTTGAGAGTCAGAGGATATACGACATTGGTGAGATGTTCCATGCAGGTGGCGTGCCTGAAGGTTATTACGAAATTCCGATCGGCGAACCCGATATAAAGCTGGAAGGTAATGATATTACAATTCTATCGATCGGTGCAACATTGTATCCTGTAATGAAGGTAGCGGAAACCCTGAAGAAAAACTGGGGATTGAATGCAGAGGTAATCGATGCAAGGACACTTGTTCCATTTAATTATGAGCCTGTTCTTCATTCTGTTAAAAAGACAGGAAAAATCGTCCTGTCAAGTGATGCCTCTTCACGGGGATCATTTCTGAAAGAGATTGCACAAACCATCACCGAACTTGCCTTCGATGACCTTGACGCCCCTCCTGTGGTAGTAGGGTCAAGGAACTGGATCATACCAGCATACGAAATGGAACAGTACTTTTTCCCACAACCTGACTGGATAATTGATGCCATCCATGAAAAGATAATACCCCTGAGAGGACATACCTGCAAAAGTGATTTCTCCGCCGAAAAGTCTTTAAGATTAAACAGAGAGGGTGTATAACACCTTTTTAATATCTTTACACGACAATTTCAAATAGATGGAAAACGTAGCTGAAAGCATAAAGTCCAAAGCCGGATTTATAATCGACATGGATGGAGTCATTTATCACGGTAACAGGTTGCTCCCGGGGGTAAACGAATTTCTGAAATGGCTTGAAGAGTCAGGAAAACAATACCTGTTCCTCACCAATGCGAGTCAGCGAACTCCCAAAGAGTTGCACGAGAAACTTGAGAGACTGGGGATAAATGTCGGGGAAGAGCACTTTTATACTAGCGCACTGGCAACTGCGGCTTTTCTTTCCAGCCAGAAACCTGACGGGAGCGCATATATTATTGGGGATGCCGGACTCATTCATGCCCTCTACAGCGTGGGTTATACAACCAATAATATAAATCCTGATTATGTTGTTGTCGGCGATACCAACAGTTATAATTTTGAAAAAATAGAGGTCGCAGTCAACCTCGTCATCAAAGGCGCCCGTTTGATAGGAACAAATCCTGATATCAGCGGTCCGGTCGAAAATGGCATAACGCCTTCGGTGAAGGCCCTGATAGCCCCGATTGAAATTGCATCCGGGAAAAAAGCCTACTTTGTCGGGAAGCCCAATCCACTTATGATGCGTATTGCCCTTAAGCGGCTTGGGATAAAGAGGGAAGACGCTATAGTTATCGGCGACCGGATGGATACAGATATAAGATGCGGCCTGGAATCGGAAATAGATACACTCCTTGTATTGAGCGGGATAACTGACAAGACAGAAATTGACAATTTCCCATACCGGCCGCGATATGTTCTCAGTGGCATCATTGACCTGGTTCAGTAACATACTCCGATGAAAGGCGATATCAACTATAAGAATGAGCGGAAGGCGGTTGCCAGGATAATGCGCCGTCTATACAGACAGGGGCTGACAACAACTTCAGGAGGCAATATAAGCCTCAGGACCGTGGACGACCTGATTATTATAACCCCCTCGGCAACTGATAAGGGCAGAATGAGATGGAGGGAAGTTGGCATCATGACACTTGAGGGTGAAAACCTGACTCCTGAGCTCAAACCTTCTATCGAACATAAAATGCATCTTTCAATCTATAACAGGAAGAAAGAAATCTCAGCCATAGTCCACGCTCATCCGGTGTTCGCCTCAGCATACACTGCTATGAAGTGTACGATTGACACTAATCTTACTGCCGAAGCAAGAGCGATTTGCGGTGATCCGCAGTTTGTTCCATACGCTCTGATGGGAACGGATGAACTGGCAGAACTGGCTGCAGAGAACATAGTGAAATCTGAAATACTTCTTCTTGAAAATCACGGTATTCTTACAACCGGTAAAAACCTGCTCCAGGCATTCGACAAGCTCGAAGTACTTGAAAATGCAGCAAGGATGACCACTATTGTCGAAATGACAGGTAAGAAAAAGCCTCTTGGCAAATCAAGGATTCTTGAACTTGAAAAGCTCTTCAGATGATCAGAGGAGTACTGTTCGATATGGATGGTGTACTTGTGGATTCAGAAATGTTTATCTGTGAATCAGCTATTGTGATGTTTGGAGAGATGGGATTAAAGGTTTCACCTGATGATTTCAAACCTTTTGTCGGCATGGGTGAAAACAGTTACATCGGTGGGGTTGCAGAGAAATATGGATTAAATGTCGATATTGAAAAGGTCAAAGCCAGGACATATCAGATATACAAAACGATTATCTCTGGTAAGCTGGCTCCTCTCCCGGGAGTAAGGGAATTTGTTGATAAGTGCCGTGGAATGGGATTAAGGCTCGCAATAGCCACAAGCGCTGACCTCATAAAAATGGAAGCGAATCTGAATGAAACAGGATTACTTTCAAATCTCTTTGATTCAACGGTTAACGGACTTGAAGTGGAGAATAAAAAGCCTTATCCTGACATCTACCTGAAAGCTTCAGCAAAAATAGGGTTGAAGCCGGAAGAATGCCTGGTGGTGGAAGATGCTTTGAGCGGAGTTAAATCGGCAATTGCTGCAGGTTGCAGGTGCCTTGCCGTAAGTTCATCATTTGATATGAGCAAGCTAAGAGATGCTGACTGGGTTTGCGACTCATTACTGCATGTACCGGAAGAGGCACTTAACTGGTAACAAATTTTTAAACACAGGTATTTAAATGGCTGAGAAATATTTTCTATCTGATTTCCCTGCACCGGAAGAATTAAGGAAAAGCCTGATCAGGAATAATTTTCCTGATTACCGGGAAGCAAACGGGCACATTCATACACCCTATTCTTTCAGTGCTTTTTCCGACATGAATACAATATTCTCAATGGCAAAAACTGAAAATATTGCAGCACTCGGGATCAATGATTTCTTTGTAACTGACGGATATAAAGCCTTCTGCCAGGGCTCTGTCAGAAACAAGGTTTTCCCCCTGTTCAATATCGAATTCATCGGACTGCTGAAAGAACAACAGAAAAACGGCATCAGGATAAACGACCCTGATAATCCGGGCAGAATATACTTTAGCGGCAAAGGACTTGATTATCCCTTCAACCCGGGTTGGCTGCAGAAACTGAAACTGAAGAATGTAATAAGGGAGAGTCAGAACCAGGTCAAAGAAATGATTTCGAAGCTTAACCTGATTGATCGAACCGGTTAATCCCGGCCTGACATTATCCTACGAATCCATAAAGGAGAAGATTTGCGCACGAACTGGTCCGCGAACGGCATCTGGCCAGGGCAGTGAGGTCATTTGCAGCTGAACATTATACAAACCCCGAAGACCAGATCCATTTTATTGAATCGCTTTATGGAGGTAAGAAATCAAATGCGGGCCAGGGAAATGATGCAATGCTTGAAAATGAAATACGTTCAAATCTGCTAAAAAATGGCGGAGCAGCCTATGTGAAGGAAAATGAAAACGCTTTCCTCGACCTTGGTAAGATAATGGGCATTATCATTAAAGCCGGAGGAATTCCATGTTATCCCGTACTGCTTGATGATGCTTCAGGAAAATTTACTGAATTTGAATGTGCTCCGGAAAAACTTCATGAATCACTTTCTGCTCTCAAAGTAGGATGTATTGAATTGATCCCCGGAAGGAACAGCCACCAGGTATTAAAGAATTTTGTGGAATTCTTTGATGATAAGGGCTATCTGATCACGTTCGGAACAGAACACAACACACCTGAAATGATACCCCTTACAGTCTCGGCACGCGGACAGGAAGCCCTTGACGATGGTCTTAAACAGATCGCCTGGAATAGTGTATGTGTAATTGCTGCGCACCAGTATCTGCGGGCGCAAGGCCGGCAGGGTTATGTTCTGCCTGATGGTAAGGTCAGTATTGCACAAAGAAGGGAACTTACGTTCCTGGGAAAACTGGTTATTGAATTCTTTTTACTTAAAATTTAAGATTATGAAGCCGGAAATCATCGACCTTATTGAGATTTCAAGATTTTATGGCAGCAATAAGGATTATGTAATTGCCGGTGGCGGAAACACATCCTTCAAAGATGGTAATTCAATATGGATAAAGGCCAGCGGCCTTTCACTGGCAGAACTTGATGAAGAAGGGCTGGTGGTTCTGGACAGGGCAAAACTTCATGAAATAGCGGGTAGAAATTATCCGGATGATCCGGTCCTGCGCGAAGAGCAGGTAAAGAACGATCTCAATCTCAGCATCATCGGACCCGGCCAGACCAAAAGGCCATCAGTTGAGACATCACTTCACGATCTTATCCGTTATAAGTTTATAGTTCACCTCCATCCTACCCTGATCAACGGGATGCTATGCAGCAGAAATGCGAAAAACATGACTCTGAACCTATTTGGAGAAAAAGTACTGTTCGTATCCTACACTGATCCCGGATATACGCTTTTTAAAAAACTGGAATCCGAAATTAATTTATACAGGGGTAAATATTCGCTGGACCCTCAGATTATTTTTCTCGAGAACCACGGGGTATTCGTGGGAGCAGATTCAATCCCGGAGATAAAAAGGATATATGAGCAGATGAATTCAGTCATCAGGGATCACCTGACTCCCCTTCCTGAAGTCTCCCCTCTTCCTTATAGTAATATTACGCACAGTGTGTTGCCAGGAATACGGATGATATTCTCCGGCGAAAAATCAAAAGTGATCAGGTGCCGGCATAATACACTCATCGCCAAATACTATCAAAGTCAGGCGGAGTTTCATAAAATATCGCTGCCTCTTACTCCTGACATAATTGTGTATTGCAAGTCAAGATATTTATTCATTGAACAGTCAGCCACACCTGAGAAAATACTGGATTCCTTAAAGCAACAATTGCCGCGTTTCCAAAATGAATATGGCTTCCTTCCAAAAGTAATAATCATAAAGAATCTTGGCGTTTTGTCAATTGAAGATTCAGTGACAGCAGCTGATGCAGTCCTTGACGTATTTGAAGACTTTATAAAGCTCAGCTATTATTCATCCCTGGCCGGCGCAACAAAATTCCTTACTCCAGAGCAGGTGGAATTCATTGATAAATGGGAAGTTGAAAATTACAGGCGACAAATTGGCAGGAATGAGAAGCCTCAGAACAAGCTGATGAACAAAATCGCCATCGTCACAGGCGGCGCTCAGGGATTTGGTGCGGGAATAGCCGAGGCTCTCTTCAGATCGTCGGTGAATGTTGTTATTGCGGATGTGAATGAGGAGTCAGGTAATAAATTCGTATCGTGCATGATGTCAGGCAAAAACTCAAACAGAGTTATTTTTGTCAAAACAGACGTATCAGATCCTGAATCGGTTAAACAACTGGTTGAAAATACAGTGAGTGAGTTCGGCGGGCTTGACATCTTTGTCAGCAACGCCGGAATCCTGAAAGCCGGCGGGCTTGATGAAATGGACCCGGAAGCATTTGCCCGGACAACCAGCGTTAATTATATCGGGTATTTCAATTGTGTAAAATATGCTGCAGAAGTAATGAAACTTCAGAATGCGGAGAATCCTGAATATTTTACGGATATTATCCAGATAAATTCCAAGTCAGGACTCAGGGGCAGCAGCCGGAATTTTGCTTATGCTGGTTCTAAATTCGGCGGCATTGGCCTTACACAATCATTTGCCCTTGAGCTCGCACCATTCAGGATCAAGATAAATGCAATTTGTCCCGGAAATTTTTATGAGGGACCGTTATGGTCTGATCCGCGTAACGGGCTGTTTGTCCAATATCTTCAAACCGGAAAAGTCCCGGGCGCCAAAACAATAGAGGATGTCAGGAAACACTACGAGGACCAGGTCCCTATGAAACGTGGTTGCAGGCTGGAGGATGTCATGAAAGCCCTGCTGTATATCATAGATCAGGAGTATGAAACAGGGCAGGCAGTTCCGGTAACGGGAGGGCAGGTGATGCTCAGCTGAGGGCTGAGGCATGGGGCAAGGGGCAAGGGGCATGGAGCGGGGGGCAGGGGGCATGGAGCGAGGAAATAAAAAATATCCAAAGAATTTATTTCAATTTATATGAGAACCAAGGCAGTAAGGATTTATGGCAGGAAAGACCTGCGTCTGGAGGAATTTGATCTTCCTGAAATGCATGACGATGAGATCCTTGCCCGTGTAATTTCGGACAGCATCTGCATGTCGTCGCATAAAGCTGCCTTGCAGGGGGCCGAACACAAGCGTGTCCCAGATGATGTTAATATAAACCCTACTATCATTGGCCATGAATTTGCAGGAATTATAATCGAGGTTGGCAGGAAATGGCAGCATAAATTCCATTCAGGACAGAAATTTTCTATTCAACCCGCCATGAACCATATGGGAACACTTAATGCTCCGGGGTATTCGTACAGGTTTATCGGAGGAGATGCCACATATGTCATCATTCCCGACATAGTTATGGAAGCCGATTGTCTTCTGGAGTATGAGGGAGAATCGTTCTACCCGGCTTCCCTGTCAGAACCAATGTCATGTATTGTTGGAGCTTTCCATGCAAGTTACCATGTGCCGCCAGGCACTTATAACCACAATATGGGGATCAGGGAGGGAGGAGACGTGGCAATCCTGGCAGGAGTGGGTCCTATGGGGCTGGGCGCCATCGACTATGCCCTTCACAACAGCAGGAAACCGGCAATGATAGTTGTTACTGACATTGATGACAGGAGACTTTCGAGAGCTGCCTGTTTATTCCCGCCTGAAGATGCAGCAAAGGAGGGTATCAGGCTGGTTTATACCAACACCGGCAAAGTTGAAGAGCCCGTAAACTTCCTGCGCGCCCTGACGGGAGGTAAAGGGTATGATGATGTTTTCATTTTTGCTCCTGTAAAGCAGGTCGTTGAACAGGGTGATGCAATTCTGGGCTTTGACGGATGCCTCAACTTTTTTGCAGGACCTACAAACCCTGAATTCAGGGCGGAATTCAACTTTTATAATGTACATTATGCTTTTACGCACATTGTGGGTACCTCAGGAGGGAATACCAACGATATGCGTGAATCGTTAAAGTTGATGGAAGAGGGAAGAATCAATCCTTCTGTAATGATAACCCATGTGGGAGGACTTGATGCCGTTGTCGATACAACCCTGAACCTGCCACAGATCCCCGGAGGTAAAAAGCTTATCTATACTAATATATCAATGCCGCTTGTTTCACTCTATGGTCTTGAGGAAAAGGGGAAAAATGATCCTTTTTATGCAGGATTGCATGAGATTGTTTCAGGGCATGATTATATATGGTGCCCCGACGCGGAGAAATATGTCCTCGAAAATGCTAATCCTATATAAGAAAAAGGTCTGTGTAACTTAGTGTTACCACTCCCAATCCCCTGAACAGGCTATTCTTGAAGTCCCCTTTAGGGGATTTAGGGGTTTTCATGGCACGCCACAGAAATTTTTACACAGCCTTAATTTTCCCTGCGAATCCGAGGGAAATATAATTGTCATAGCTCATACATACTTCGGACGCGAAATCGACCCCCATCGAAATAATTTTGGTCCATTCAGTCTCTCCCATTGTATCAAGCTGATCCCTTTTTATCCCGTTTATATAAATAGCTGCGATCATACCTGCATTGAAATTATCTCCAGCTCCTATGGTGCTCACAGGTTTGATAGTTCTTACAGAGAACTTACCGGCAAAACTTGTTGTCCTGACATAAACACCCTCCGCATTGGCCGTATAGACGAGGCAGCTGCAATATTTCCTGACCACGGCCCATGCATCATCGGGGGTTCCGGAGCCAAATATATTCCTGAAATCTTCATCCGATCCCCTGATGATTGCAGCAGACTGCATATTTTCGATAATTAACGGAATAAGCATATCAAGATCCGATGAATGCGTCGGCCTGAAATTAGGATCATAGATCAGAATTGCATCATTCTTTTTTGCAGAACCGGTAAAGGATTTAAACTTATCCCTTATTTCAGGGGTTATGGCATAGATTGAACCACAGAGTATTATATCATCCTTTTGAATACCGGGCAATTCGATATCAAGCCTCTTCTCAGGGTAATTTTTATAGAATGTGTAGCTGGCATCATTCTTCTCATTAAGAAAAGCCAGAGCCAGTCCGGTTTTGCCATCGGTAAAATGATCCACAAAGGCTGTGCTGACACCATTTTCATGAAGGAAATCATCAATCAGGCTTCCAACATTGTCTTTCCCGTATTCACTGATAAAAGAAGCAGGTAACCCGATCCTTCCCAGCGACACCGCGCTGTTCAGCATTGCCCCGCCCGGTTTGGCAGCCTGAGGCTGACCATTCTTGAATATGATATCAAATACCGTCTCGCCTATTGCGTAAATATTTCTCATTATTATCAGGATTTCAATTATAAAACAGATTTTGAATATATAAAATTTATCAATTAATTTAATAATTATCCGGGCAAATCTGCGCGATCTGAGGGAAATTAATTAATTAACTCAAGTTGCTGGTTTCTGGTTGCTTGTTGCTGGTTAGTTGCTGATTAATAATATAATATGTAATGTTATCTTGAATTAACAGACAAAAGTCAATGTTATCAGAAAGCTCATTATCAATCAACTAGTAACCAGGAACCAGTAACCAGCAACTTATATTAATTAACATAATATTTATCCGCGCAAATCTGCGTGATCTGCGGGAAAAAACTTTTAAGACATAAACCCGGATTCCGTAAGTTAGTCGAATCTGCAGATCATTAATTATTAACCTATATTTGCTATAAACATTTTAACAATGGTATTATGAAGGCAATGATGCTCACCGGGATCAGGCAGATGGAGATGCGTGAAATACCTGAACCTGCCCTGACCGGTCTGAAAGATGTCAGGATCAGAATGATTTCAATGGGTGTTTGCGGATCAGATATACATTACTACACCAGGGGAAGGATCGGCTCGCAAATTGTTGAGTATCCCTTTGCTGTAGGTCATGAAGGAGCCGGAATAGTTGTAGAAACAGGGACAGGAGTAACACGGGTAAAAAAGGGCGATAAAATCGCAATTGATCCTGCAATGCCCTGTTGGCTGTGTGATCAATGCCTTTCAGGGAGGCATCATACCTGCAGGAGGCTCAGATTCCTTGGATGTCCCGGGCAGGCAGAAGGATGCCTGACGGAATATTTAGTGATGCCTGAGGAAAGCTGTTTCCCCCTGCATGAAAACCTGTCAACTGACCAAGGCTCCATTTCGGAACCACTCTCAATCGGGGTATATTCTGTAAGAAAATCAGTCGAAATAAAGTATAAGACAGCAGCTATTCTGGGGTTCGGTCCGATAGGAATGAGTGTGATGCTTGCACTGAAGGCCGGGAACCCCGGTTCATTATATGTTACTGATAAAATTGAGGAGCGGCTTTTAATTGCAGAAAACGAAGGGGCAACCCTCTCCTTAAATCCCCTCAGGACTGACATCGTATCCGACATTCTCGGAAGAGACCCGCTTGGCCTTGATATTGTGTTTGAATGTTGTGGGCAGCAGGAAGCGCTCGATCAGGCAGTAAAATTGCTTAAACCCGGAGGTAAATTAATGGTTGTGGGGATTCCCGAATTTGAACGATGGTCGCTTAATGTGGAAAAAACAAGGCGAAAGGAAATATCGCTCCAGTTTGTTCGTCGTCAGGTCGATTGTGTCCAGCTATCCCTGGATTTGATGAGTACGGGTAAAATCAGGATAGAAAACATGATTACCCACAGGTTCCCATTTTTCACGTGCCAAAGAGGCCTTTGACCTTGTAGCTTCGTATGGTGACGGAGTAATGAAGGCAATGATCGATTTCTGAAAGTAGTAATCTCTCCCCTATTCCTTAATGATATGTAACACCCAGTCCTTATAGTCTTTCGTGCCGGGGTAAGACTCCGGACAATTGAACGTCAGCACCTCTGCGCCCTTAATCTGCTTTGCTTCATTTTTTGTTCCATTCGCGGGATTATACCAGTAAAAAATGTAGTTTGATGAGGCTGAAATACCGTCCATTTTTAGCTTTGCCGTACCACCATATCGCAGATACAAAACATACTCCCGGCCAGGGTCAGCGAGACAGAACGGTTGAGGGTATTCCATTACCAGGTCAGCATGTGGCGCCATCTTCCACCATTCAATGTTTTTAAAGAAGGAAGCCAGATATTTCATCGATAACGCACCTTCATAATCATATGTAGTTCGTTCAAATCCTTTTTCAAGCGGCCATGATCCCCCACCTCCCGGCGATTCAGGGACATGTGCAAGCCAGACATGCCCTCCCCCGTAGGTGTGCCCTGCGGCTCCGGAAAGAATTGCCGACCAGGCCGCAAACCTTATATCAAGTCCCCGCGGATTTCCCTCTATAAATTCATACCATGGTTCAGTGACAACTATAGGCTTGGATGGTGTACGCTTATACTCACCGGATACTACCTGGGGAATCATCTCATTTGCAAATCTGCCATGACCTACCTGGCTTTGATTATAGTCAAGCCATGGTTCCTGATGCAAGACATATCCTGTAGACCACTGGGGAGCTTTAGCCCCGCCATCCCAAAATGGAGGTGTAGGATGCAGGCTGACTATCCTTTCATAAGGATCTTCAGATTTTATCATCTTACCAAGGTTTTTCCAGAAGTCAAGGCTGAAGCCGCCGTAATTATACATGTTATATTCACCCGCAACCACCCAGATCACATTATAGGCACCAAACCTGTGAATAAGATAGCGCCACCACCTCATTATCTTCTCCTCCCCTATTTTGGATTTCATGTCCTCACGGCTCCACCATCCATGTATCCAGACCGTTATACCTTTGGAATTGGCATATTTAATCATCTCTTCAACTTTGTTAAGATGCCCGGTATCAATAGAAGAATAGGTTTCATCAAGCATTGAACTCTCCCTGCTCCAGCCGTTGCCGGGCACAAAAAGCTGCCCGACGTTAAAGCCCTTTTCAGCCCGGTCGTCTGCAAGCTGCCTGAAAGTCCCGAAATTGATGCTGTTCTTGGTCCAGTTCCACCATGTATCACCAATCCACAGGAAGGGATGTCCATCGGAGTATTCAAAGTAATGGCCTGCATTTTCCCCTGTCTTTTTTACCCTGACAAATCCGTGCCTGGTATTGTTTGCCACCTTATCACTCTCAGACCAGCCTTCAACTTCAATGGTTCCTTTCTTTCCGTTGAGATTACGGTCAGTGGAAGTGCTTTTATAATTCCAGGTCCCAGGGTAAGGCGGGGTAAAATTCACTCTCCATTCATTTCCGCCATTCCAGAACCCCGTAATTGTAATTTTTTTCCCTGCTGCCTCTCCGGCAATACCCTCAAAAGTCACATAAACCAGATCTCCACCCTTTGAAACGGGAATATCTGCATATGGATTCAGGTACTTTTTACCAGATGTCATTGACAGGCTGAATACTTCCCATTGCCGTAATGTAACGGCAGTTAAACCCTGAAAACAGAACAGTAAGATTGTAAGAAGTCTGAGACTGATTGAAAATGAGGATCTTAATTTCATAATTAGAGTATTAAACAAAACGCAGAAGAATCCCGAAGTTACTTCCCTTCATAAAAATAAATTATATACGGATTAAAATGAGGCTTAACCTTAAAAAAAGTTAAAAAATCAACTGAAAAATGAAAATGATAAAAAAATAGAAATTAAAAACTAACTTTAATCTGATTATAGAATTAAGAATTCCATTAAAGAGTCAAAGTCGGAAGTGTCTGTTTTGTACTGATAGGGAGCAATTAATGGAATTGACCAGATCAGCCTGAGAAAAATCATTAATGTTTTTTCCTGTATTATATTTATTTATATTGTCAAAAACCTGAGAAATTTAAAATCGCTTCTAACCTTAATCTTTTAATTAATTATGAGAAAAATCCTTGTCTCACTTGTATTTCTCCTATTTGCAGGATTACAGGTTGCTTTTTCACAGAGGACTGTTACAGGTACTGTAACCAGTTCTGCAGATAATTCTATCCTCCCCGGGGTTTCCGTTCTGTTAAAAGGAACAACAACCGGGATAGTTGCTGATGCGAATGGAAAATACTCCATCGAGGTCCCTGGTAACCAGGCAATCCTGCAGTTTTCATTTATAGGCTATACCACGCAGGAAGTAGTTGTCGGGAGCCAGACCGTTATTGATGTTGCACTTGCCGAAACCATGTTGCAGATGGATGAAGTTGTAGTAACAGCGCTTGGCATCAAAAGACAAACCAAGGCGTTAAGTTACGCCGCAGCCGAAGTAAAAGGCAATGACATTCAGAAAGTTCCCGAACTAAACCTGATGAACTCGCTTCAGGGGAAGATTGCAGGGGTTGACATCAACATGTCAGGAACCGGGGCGGCAGGGTCATCAAGAGTGACAATCCGTGGTAATACCTCAATAAGCCGCGACAATAATCCGCTCTATGTTATTGACGGAGTTCCGATTACCAGGGCCTCCTCAAGTATCGGCGGACGTGACCTGGGAGACGCCCTGACAACCCTGAACCCGAATGATATTGAGACGATGAGTGTTCTTAAAGGCGCTGCAGCCACTGCCCTGTACGGTTCACGGGCATCAAACGGGGTTATCCTTATCACAACCAAATCGGGGACAAGGCAACAGGGTGTCGGAATATCTTATAATGGCACCTTCGGGTTTGAAAATTATGTAAATCCCTTCAGGGGACGTCAGAAATTATATGGTAATTCCGGTTCAAACGGTGACAACAGCGATGTTTATCAAACCACGTGGAACCAGGAGGTTCACCGTAACTGGGGGCCACGTTATGACGGAAAAGACCTTGGCATATTCTTTAATGACAATCCGGATATTCCGCTCAAATATTCATATATTGAAGATCATTGGGATAATTTTATGCGTACCGGATCAACTATTACAAACGATGTTTCATTTAATGGCGGAAGTGAAAATCAGAAATTCAGGGTTTCATTTTCCGACATGCGGTATTCATCGCCGGTACCGAATTCAGATATGAACCGGCAAACAGTTAACATTAACGCTAACAGTAAATTCGGGAAGAGAATAACACTGGAGGCAAGAGCTAACTATTCAACATCGCAAAGCAAGAACAGGCCTAATCCTGCCCGGTATATACAGATGCTTTCCATTATCCCGACATCCTGGGATATTAACTGGCTTAAGGGAGAAACTGAAAAATGGGGAGCAAAACCCGACGGATGGATGTTGCCTTTCAGTACCAACGATTATTATCAGAATCCCTACTGGTCAGCCTATCAGGATGCTCAAAATGACCAGAGGGAAAGAATTTCAGCATCTGCAAATGTCCGGTATGATTTCACAAGCTGGCTATTTGCAACCGGAAGAATTGGAACTGAAACCAGCACCGTGAAGGTCACAAATATTGATGCATACGGATTTTTAAGGGGCAACGTTGCCGGTACCGGTTCAGTTGAAGAATATACTGCAATCGACAATCAGCTGAATGCAGATTACTCTCTTGTCTTTAATAAGTCATTCGGCCTTTTCAATGTAAATGCAATGTTCGGAGGCAGTGTTACACGCAGCAAGTATAACCGTGATGGGATAAGGGGCGATCAGTTACTGATCCCATTCTATCATGTAATTACAAATGCCGGTCAGTTGTACAACAGTGTCAGTTACAGCCAGTCGGGTATCAATTCACTTTACGGAAGCGCTGAAATCTCCTTTAAGGACCTCATATATCTTACGGCAACCGGAAGGAATGACTGGTTTTCAACGCTTGCCGCTGCCAATAACAGCATCTTCTATCCAAGCATAGGTTTGAGCTATCTGTTTTCAAACCAGTTCAAGCTGCCGGAATGGTGGACATTTGCCAAGCTCAGGGCATCATACGCCGAAGTGGGTGGAGGATCGAGTCCATATTCTACCAAGATCGGGTACAACTTTGATGCAACCGGCTATATGAATACTCCTTTATTAAGTCTGCCAGGAAGTATTGCGAATCCAAACCTGCAGCCTTATGAGACGCGCGAATATGAAGTTGGATTTGATTTCCGGTTTTTTAAGAGCAGGATCGGATTGGACTATGCATATTATGATAAGAAGACCACAAATGACATTGTCGGTGTGACACTGCCTTCAAGTTCAGGCTATGGCAGTGCAACCGTAAACCTTGGAGCTATCTCCAATAAAGGTCATGAGATAATGTTAACCCTTGTTCCTGTCGCAGGAAAGGTAAATTGGGAAATAAGTATGGCGTATGCCCATAACGTGGGCGAAATACTCGATCTGGGCGGTGTGTCTGAAGTAAGCGCCGGATCAGTTGGTATAGGAGGTGGTATTGACGTTAAGCAGATCGTCGGATCGCGTCCATACGCAATCTTCGGTTACACTCAGAAGCAGGTCAACGGAGAGCCTGTCTGGGACAGATGGACATTCAACTATAACGGACAGGCACACCAGTCGTGGCGCCCGGCCCGTGATGCCCAAAAAACACTTCTGGGCTATGGAACCCATCCCAATACAGGAAGCTTAACCTCTACTGTAACGTGGAAGGGCTTTTCACTGACAGCCCAGATAGATGGGAAATGGGGTGCCAAGGTGGCATTCGAAGCTGAGCAGGAAATGATAGAAAGAGGACAGAGCATCCAGACTCTGCCGGGTCGCGAAGGCGGTTTATTCCTTGATGGAGTTTATAATTCAGCAGGATCTGGCGATGCTCCGGTCTATGAAAGTCTTGCAAGCGCCGACGGTTACACCATCAATGCAAATCCTTCAGCAAATCTGCCATCCGATGTTCCGGTTGCAGGTAATGAAATTCCCTATCATGTAAAGCATTTTGAAAACTATTACCGCGAAGGATTTACAAAGCGTGTATCCGAAATGGTAGTTTTTGATGCTTCATATGCGAAATTCCGCCAGTTGACATTTGGATACAATGTTCCGAGGTCGATGCTGAAAAATCTTCCGGTTCAAAACGTAAATGTCTCACTTGTAGGACGTAACCTTTTTGACATCTATAATAAACTTCCAAACGGAGATCCGAGCACAGGTGGTGCAATAGGTATTAACAACAGGGCTCTGCCTGCTTCCCGTTCCTTCACACTGAATCTTAATGTTAACTTCTAATAAGTGAGACCATGAAAAATAAGATATTCCTTAAAACCGTGTTTGCCGCAATGATCCTTCTGGGCGGCTATTCATGTGATACAGATGTTCTGACAGGACTGGATGATCCCAAATACCTGCTGACACCTGAAAACTCAGACATATCAATGATGTTCACCAACCTTCTTATCAGCCACGGACGGGGTTCAACAGGTGGTAACCCGGTCAGGCTCGAAGGAGGGTATGTTAAATACTATGCCACCTATTCCAACCTGATGCTTATGGGAGGGCTTTACCAGTTCGACCAGGGCCTTAATGACAGTCCGTGGGGAGTCTATACTGGCGCTCTTAAAATGTCGATAGCAATTGAAGATTATCTTGTTAAACAGGAGAACCCCAATCTGGTGAATAACCTGGCAATGACCCGAATAATGAAAGTCGCCGTTCTGCAACGTCTGACTGATTTCTATGGAGATGTTCCGGTGACTGAAGCCTGCCAGGCATATATCAGCGGAAACATGAAGCCAAAATATGACAAGCAGCAGGATATTTACAATTATATGCTTCAGACACTTGACGCTGAAGCTCAGGCATTAAGCACCGACCCATTACTGATTCCCTACAACTGGAAAGGGGATAATGATGCCAAAAAAGCCCGCGATATTGTCTATAACGGCAATCTTGCAAAATGGAAGAAATATGCATATTCCCTGATGCTTCGGATAGCTATGAGGGCTTCAGCAGTCGATGCAGCCATGGCAAAAACATATGCAGAAAAAGCTATTGCAGGTGGCGTTATCACTGACAATGCGGATAACTGGACGCTTCAGACAAAAGACGGGATGAATAGTGAGAAAAGTCCTTACAGCTCCTTCTTTGAAGGTTCTCCATCAGGCGATCCGGAGCGTTATGTCAAGCTGGGCGAGTATTTTGTAAATTTCCTCAAAACTATGAATGATCCCAGGATGAAGGTATTTTTTGGTGGCCGTCTCGATCCTTCAATTACTGCTGTAACTGCTTCCAATATGCAAACCTACTGGAGGGATGTCACAAAGTGGAACTGGGACCTTACACAGGCAACAGGAATGGTACACGGAACAAATGCAAATCCGGCTCCGTCGCTTGCTGCATATCACCAGATTTATACAAGTCCCAATCCATTTCTTTTTACAATGGATCAACCTCTTGTCATCCTGACTGCAGCAGAAATGAATTATCTCATTGCTGAGGCCTCACTCAACAGCTGGGCTACGGGAACAACAGCAGATCTGGCATACGAAACAGCAATTACCGCCAGCATGACCCAGCTGAGTTCATACTCAGGACTGCTGGAAACACAAAAGATCATTCCGGACGATATAACAGCATACATAACAGCCCATCCCCTTGGTACTGGTGAAGCCGCAAGACTCAGACTGGCTGAGGAGATGTGGGTTTCAATGTACATGAATCCGACCGAAGCCTGGTTTAATGTCCGTCGTATGGACCTCAACCTGCCTGATAATTCAGCAAGTGCACATATGCCTGTTCGTTATGCTTATGTTGAAAATGAACGTTCCAACAACCTCGATAATCTGAATACCGCTCTTTCCAGCCTTGGATGGGCAGCTAATATGTCGAGGGAAGAGGAGATAGCAGAACGCGTCTGGTGGGATGTGAATTAATTTGTGATTAAGTTTAATTAAAAATAATTCTTTTATGAAGAAAAAAATAGTCATTCTGGCTTTATTCATCTCTTGTTGCTTCGTCCTTGGAGCACAGAATGTCGGATCCTCTCCCGATTACATTAAAGCCATTACTTCGGATTGGAAGGGGGAACGTTTTGCTGATGGAAGGCCGAAAGTACCGGACTCAATTCTTGAAAGGCTGAAGAATATATCAGTTGAGGAGGCGTGGGGTGTTTTGCGCAACAAGGGTTATATGAACCAGTTTGAAAGCGAATGGCAGGTCATTAATCCGGATGTCCCGATGACCGGCCGGGTTGTGACCGCACAGTATATGCCACTGAGACCCGACCTCGAAAAGTATATAAAAGCACAGGGAAAGATTGAGGGCAGGGCCCAACAGGGTGGAACAAACTCCTGGCCTATAGACGTTCTTGTTGATGGTGATGTTTATGTTGCCGACAGCTATGGCAAAATAGTTGATGGCACGCTTATAGGGGATAACCTGGGTAATTCAATCTATGCAAAATCAAAAAGAGGTGTGATCTTTAACGGTTCTGTCAGGGACCAGGAAGGACTGAGCGAAATAAAGGGCTTCAACGGCTGGATTAAAGGGCAGGATCCTTCATATATTATGCAGATGAGCCTTGTCTCGATAAATGCACCTGTGCGTATCGGCCGGGCGGTTGTCCTGCCGGGCGATGTTGTGCTTGCAAAGAAATTCGGGGTTATCTTTATCCCGGCACATCTCGTTGAAGATCTAGTAATTACTTCCGAAGTTACGGCTTTGCGGGATGAGTTCGGACACCTGAGACTCAGGGAAGGTAAGTATAAACCCGGACAGATCGACAGCCAGTGGTCAGATGAGATCAGGAAAGATTTTGTGAACTGGCTGAATAATTATCCTGGTAAACTTCCAATGTCAAAGACTGAGCTGGATAGTTATTTCAAGGAAAGGAACTGGTGATATTATAAAGTTGCGGGTTGCGGGTTGCGGGTTGCAGGTTAAAACAACATGCAACCTGCAACTTGCAACGTTTTGGCCTTCGTAGCTTTAAAGAAGGGGGCGGCAACATTTTAATTTATATTCAGTAATCAAATAATAAAGTGTGATGAAGAACATAATCAATCAAATTAAAGAACAGAATATGCGGATGGAAAATGCTGAAGCTGAAGCCATCCGGTCGGAAATCAATAATCCGGTGACAGACAACAGCCGGCGGAATTTTCTTAAGAAAACAGCCATGGGTGGTATTGCTCTGGGCGGACTGATGCACCTTTCCATTGAAGATACAATAGCTCAGACCACATCCAATGTAAGCCGCTCTTCAAATCCATCGGAACTTAAGATAACCGACATGCGAATGGCAATGATAGCCAATAAGCCTATTATCAGGATCGACACCAACCAGGGCATTTACGGACTGGGAGAAGTCAGGGATGGCGCCGACGGGCGTTATGCACTTTTCCTCAAGAGCAGGATACTCGGCCTGAATCCGTGCAATGTTGAAATGCTCTTTAAAATTATAAGGCAGTACGGATATCATGGACGTCAGGGAGGAGGAGTCTGTGCAGTTGAAATGGCGTTATGGGACCTTACCGGGAAGGCTTATAATGTTCCGGCATGGCAACTCCTGGGAGGAAGATACCGGGAGAAGATAAGGTTATATGCTGATACTCCGGGCGCACGGGATCCTCAGGCATTCGCGGTAACAATGAAGAAAAGAGTTGATGAGCAGGGATTTACCTGGCTTAAGATGGATCTTGGGATCCATGTTGTAGCCAATATTCCTGATGCACTTGTAAATACAAAATTCTGGGATGGTGCAACTGGTCAGTATGATCTCAGGGATTATATGAATTATGGGAATGCTCTTCATCCATTTACCCAGGTACAGATCACTGATAAAGGACTGGCAGGCCTTGCAGAATATGTTGAGTCGGTAAGAAATGCAGTTGGATATGAGATGCCCTTATGTGCGGACCATTTCGGGCATTTTGATATAAATAATTCAATCCGCTTTGCAAGGGCGATGGAGAAATACAGACTGGCATGGGTGGAGGATATGGTTCCGTGGTTTTATACAGACCAGTGGAAAATTGTGTCAGATGCTATTGAAACGCCGACATGCACCGGGGAAGATATCTATATGCTTAAGGGCGGATTCAAACCACTTCTGGATGCAAGAGCTGTTGATATCATCCAGCCTGACCTGGGAACCTCGGGCGGTCTGCTGGAAACAAAGCGGATTGGCGATTATGCCGAGGAGTGCGGAGTTGCAATGGCAATGCATATGGCAGGATCTCCCGTTTGTTTCATGGCTAACGTCCATTGTGCCGCTGCCACTCAGAACTTTCTTGCCCTGGAACATCACAGTGTTGATACACCATGGTGGGGAAACCTGGTAAAGATGACAGGAAGCAAACCCATGATTGAAAAAGGATTTGCCAATGTTCCCCTTGACTCACCGGGATTGGGTGTTGAACTTAATGAAGAAGAGTGCAAGAAACACCTCGGCAAAGGATACGGGGTATTTTGAACCTACGCCTGAATGGGACCAGAAACGTTCACATGACAGGCTTTGGAGTTAGTTTAAAGAAGTTCTTTTACCAGATAATTTTTTGAAATTTTAATTATGGGAAATGTGCTTTCAGGAAAACGCTGGCTTCGGTTAATACCAGTTGCTTTTATCACATATAGTCTTGCCTATTTGGATCGTGCGAATTTTGGATTCGCTGCAGCAGGGGGAATGGCTGAAGATCTGGATATTACAGCAGCTATGTCTTCCTTATTAGGATCGCTTTTCTTCCTGGGATATTTCTTCTTTCAGATACCCGGTACAGCATATGCCGCCAAAAAAAGCGCCAGGAAATTAATATTCTGGTCATTAATTTTATGGGGAGCGCTGGCAATGGCAACCGGAATGGTCAGGAATGTAAATGCACTGATCGTTATAAGATTTATGCTCGGTGTTGTAGAGAGTGCTGTTATGCCATCGATGATAGTTTTTTTGAGCAGGTGGTTTACAAAATCTGAGCGTTCACGTGCTAATACTTTTTTGATTCTTGGAAATCCCGTAACGATCTTATGGATGTCTATATTGTCTGG
>CAWKIC010000071.1:0-20470 GCA_963849615.1 uncultured Bacteroidales bacterium | reverse complement strand
GGACTCCGATATTGACTGCATCACTGTTTGCGCAATCTGCGGCTTTTTTCCAGAAGTCAGAGTAGAGATGAAGGTCAACACGGTAATGATCAAAAGATGTTTTCTTAAGGATTATAACTTCATTAGCTGATAGAGGAATTTGCCTGGAGGAATGACCGATTCCAACCTGTGGCAAAATACCCTGGCTTGATAAATCGATTTGAATATTTACGATCTTATCTGTGTCTTTTGTTATTCCTGTATCAATTCTTTCTGCCCTTAATTCTACTTTCTGACAAATCTTTTCTCCTTTGTTGAGAATTACGGGAAATGGAACTGCCAGGGGAGTGGAATAGGTTTTAAATGATGCGTCCGTCCAGTTTCTCTGGTCCTCGGTTTCAAAGACATCTCCCGAAAAACTGAGCAAGTAATTGTTACTCCCCGCTTGCCACTCCATAATTTTAATATCCTTAAAAGGCTGATAAGGACTTATAAACAGCGGGAACAGTGTTTCTTCAACCAGGTTATCAGTATGTGTTATTTTGCAATTAATACCCGCGCATTCTTCAATAGGATGAAGGATACAAAATCCTATCCTGTTTTTTTTGAAAGTATTTAGTGCTTCACCTTCCATCCTGAAGCTGATGGAATTATCAGCTCTTCCATGAATAAAGAACTTTGCAAAGAAGTTTATTTCTTCTGATTCAAACTGACTATTGTAACTTAGTCTGAATGAATTCTCCCCGAATTCAGTTTCGGGATCAGTGATCTTCTGCTTAACAGTCAGCCATTCACTGTCCCTCACAGCAAAATAGATCATTCTCACAATCTCATGGTTTCCATTACATATGTATCTTAAAGCTCCATCTTCAAACCTTAAACTGATGGCACCGGCTTTAAGTCTGATTTGCAGGTTATTAATGGAATGTCTCCCTGTCTGCTTAATTTCATCGGGCAAGGATGAAGCGAAGGCAAAAAGTTTCATAATCTGTGACATCCGTGGTTAATTTGAAAGGGATTATAGAACGATAATTCTGCCAGTCAGGGAAAATGAAAAATTGCTTTTATAAAATTATGTTAATAAATTAACAACAACTTTTTATCAATTACAATTAACAACAGGGAAATACTATGAAAAAATTAATCTGGATTCCCATTGCGGCAGCATTTGTTATCCAGCTTTCGTGCGCCGGCAAGCATTTAGCTTCAATGGTTAACAATGACACAATTCTTGTCAGTGATACAATCCAGAATCATCCGGTGCGTGTCAGTAAGACAGATGGTTCCATACTTCCATGGTTCTCCGCCGACATGGGTGAATCTTATGATACGGTTCTGATGCTTGTCTGGGATTTCTGGAAGAATATGGAAGCGGATTCCAACGGCTTAAAATACTACATGAATCACCAGGTATGGAAGCCGGAGCATGACATGCGTGGGTTGGGAGGAGACAATGAACAAACTGTTTACCGCGTCCCCGGAAACAGCCATTCGTCAAGGCAGGCATCTGTTGAGTTAATGTATGGAGCTTTATCAGGTGATACAACCTTTAAAGACAATGCAATCCGCACCCTCAACTGGGCAACATATACGGTTGCAGCTGACGGGCGCAACAGGTATATCCGTGATGATATCTGGCTGACCGATGGTTATGGTGACTACGTGCGTCATTACCTGAGAGCAATGGCAGCGATGCCTGAGCTGGCCCCTGATGATGAAAGCCACCTGCTCGGCACCAATTCGGTTATTACTTCAATTGTTTATTCCGGAAATTCAATTGAATACAATACTTTTGATAAAGAATCCACAGAACTGATCAGACTTGTGCAAAAACCCGCAAAGGTCATGATGAATGATTCAGAACTTACAGAAACTGAAAGTTCTGAACCAGATGGGTGGAACTGGAGCGAATTGCAGAAAGGTGGAGTATTAAAGATCTTCAAAAAAGAAGGTAATAATGTTCTCATTAATTTTTGAAAGACATAGAAATTGACAGGACAATTATTGAAACTAATTTAATCCGCCTTCACGTAAAGCTTCAGCGGACGCGAATATCAGGTTAAATCCCTGGATGCTTGCACTGTAAAAGAGTGCGGAGCTTGCACTTGGGTTTATACCTGGTGATTTCTGCAGAATAAGGATCCTCAGTACTAATTTAGATCTTCGTTGTTTAAATATCATAATAAAAAACCAGACAAATGAAAAAGACTTTATCAGTACTTACAGGCTTGGCTTTCATTTTTGGGCTTTCGGATCTTTCAAATCTTAATGGTCAGACTATTATTGATGTGGAGGCCGGAGTTGTCTTTCCAGGATATAATGATGTAAGGATACCTGGTGATCAGGGAACGCTGTTTTCTTTAAGCCAGGAGCTCGATGCTTCACCAAAAGTGTTTTACCGGTTAAGAGCCGGTTATACTTTTGGTACCCGCCATAATCTTTCATTGCTATTCGCGCCCCTCACTGTAAAATCGAATGGCAGCATCCCCAGAGATTTAACCTTTGAAGGAGTCGTTTTCCCGGCAAATCGAACTCTTATTGGATTTTATAAATTCAATTCTTACCGGCTGACATATCGATATGATATTATTGAAAAACCAAAGCTCGAATTTGGTCTGGGCTTAACCGCAAAGATCAGGGATGCAAGTATCTCACTTACTTCTCCCAATGAGAGCAGCGAAAAAACAAATGTTGGATTTGTCCCTATCATAAACTTCATGCTGGCGTGGAAAGTCATTGATAATGTATCTCTGCTCATAGATGGCGATGCCCTTGCTGCTCCGCAGGGTAGAGCCGAAGATGTTCTCATCGCGGCACAATATAAACTTTCTGAGCATATCGGTTTAAAGGCAGGATACAGAATACTGGAAGGAGGCGCTGATAATGATGAGGTTTATAATTTTGCACTGTTCAATTATGCGGCAGCCGGATTAACTTTATCATTTTGATTTTTCAGATTCAGGATAAGTACATTCGCATTCATAGATTAACACCCTGACAGGGTGGTATAAAAAGCAGGATTATAGTATTGATGCCCTGCGCATTGCCATAAGGTTTCCGTGAGGAGTCAGAACAGTAATTTCACAGCCGGCTGCCAGCATATATTTCTGATCCTTGTACTTATCCACAAGCCGCCTGGACAGGGTATAGACTTCTTCCTCTGATTTGTCCTGAACCAGGACCGGATTAATATTTCCACCAATCACAATTTCATCTCCAAGCACCTCCCTCGCCTTATCGAGATCAACCTGCCAGTCAAGATCAATTATATCTGAATTAAGTTCCTTCAGTGATTCCGAGAAGATGTGTTGTATCGCCACAGATGTGAAGCTTTACGGCAGCACCGCAGGCATGGATAAAAGCGATGAGCTCAGCATGTCTCTGCTTTACATAAAGGTCGTAGCTGTCCCTGTCTATTTGTGAACAGATTGCATCACCAACGCCTATAAGGTCGCAACCTGCTTCTATCTGGGCTTTTGCAAAGTCCATGGCAGTTATCATGCATTTGTCCATCAGGATGATTTGAAAAATCAGGATCTGTCATAAGGTTAAGAAGCATCTCGCTGACCCCTGCCAGATCGCATGCTTCTGCCAGCGGACCCTCAATCCAACCGCTTACCGGTACAGTTCCTTTAAGCAGTTTCTGAAAATATGCTGCTCCCTTTATCCTGTCAAGGGTTCGCTCACACTTTGTGACATCCGGGATGCGAAGGTTCTTCACATCATCGGCTGTTTTAACAATAAGTTCAAGGCAACGGGGGACGCCTTCATCAATATATTTAACTGGTGCACCGAAAGCTGAAGTTTCACGGTACGGATCTGAGATCAGGCTTACCATGTCGGTATCAAAATGGTCCATTGCCCGGATATTGCTTTCAACAAGTGTTTTATAATCAGATGCAAACCTGCCATAGGTGGTATTATAGAACCTGGCTGCAAAATGCATAAGTATCGGCCGGAAAAATACTCTTTCCCTGCTGATTTCACCACTTAGCAGTGACTGATAAAGTTGTTTTTTATTCATTTTCATAGTGTTGAATTATAGGTCGCCGTAAAGTTTCCTCGCCTCCTCAAGCATGGCAGCCGTTGCAGTGGCGCCGCATCTTGAAATGCCTATTTCCTTAAATTTAAGAAGTTCTGAAAGAGTGCGGACGCCTCCCGCTGCTTTTACTTTGACCTGAGGGGCAGAGTGCTTTCTCATTAGCGCCAGATCATGGGCTGTGGCACCTGTATAAGAATACCTGCCATCAGCACCCTTTACAAATCCGAAACCAGTAGAAGTCTTGACATAATCCGCCCCCGCTTTTGAGCATATCTCACACAACTTTATCTTATGTTCATCCCTGGTGACAAAGTCAGTTTCAAAAATTACTTTGGTTATTGCTCCATTGCTGTGTGAAATATCCACAACTGTCCTGATCTCTTCTTCCAGATAGGCCCAGTCTTCCTGGAGGGCTTTGCCTATGTTTATCACCATGTCAATTTCGACAGCTCCGTCCCTGCAGGCGACTTCTGTTTCAAAAGCCTTGACTTTGATTGAGGAATTTCCTGCAGGAAAGCCTATCACACACCCTACGAGGACATCACTTCCACTGAGCGCTTCAACAGCCTGTTTGACCGCGTACGGCTTTACACATACTGAAGCCACATTGTATTTCCGGGCAACTTCACACTCTCTTCTGAGGTCATTGTCTGTTAGTGTCGGATGGAGAATGGAATGATCGATCATTTTTGCAATTTCAGCTACTTTTTTATTCATTCAGCTTTCTTTTAAGAAATATAAAAAGTTAAGATGGATCTGTGATTTTTTAATATTTCGCTCCCCTCTTCGCCTTCGCGTAGCCGCCTCGGCGGAGCAAGGTGGGGACGGCGTAAACGAAGAACCGGAGCGAAGCGGAGCTCGGCGAAGCCAAAATCAATGAGATTTTGTACATGATTCCCGATAGTCATTATATTTTAATAAACCTTGCAGTTCAAGTATAAAGTTAAGATAATTTTATTTTATACTTTGGTAATCTGAATCAGATCTGTCTAAAACCTTAAATACAGATTGTTTTTTGACGGCTTAAAACGAAACACTTTAAATAAAGATGAACAGGGTAAATAAATTTCTGACGGAACAGCGGCTGAGGGCAGCGGATGTTGACATGGAGAATCTTGTCAGGGCTTTTACCGGTGAGATGATAAAAGGCCTGGAAGGAAGTGAGAGCTCCCTTCGTATGATCCCGACTTACATAGAAGCTGAGAATGATTTTCTTACCGACGTTCCCGTTCTGGCTATCGATGCCGGAGGAACAAATTTCAGAGCAGCGCTGATAAGGTTTACGTCAACCGGAAAGATTGAATATGATGAAATCATTAACCGGAAAATGCCTGGACTGGAAAAAGAAATTTCCTCAAAGGAATTCTTTGCCACAATGGCCGGTTACATAAGGGATTTAGCAGAGAAGACTGAAAGAATCGGTTTTTGTTTCTCCTATCCTACAGAAATATTGCCCGACAGGGATGGCAGGCTGATCCAGTTTTGCAAGGAGGTTCAGGCGCCTGAAGTTATCGGGCAGTTGATTGGGAAAAACCTTCTGGAAACACTTGGAACTCCCGGGAAACACCTTGTCCTGCTGAATGATACTGTTGCCACTCTTCTTGCAGGTAAATCGGCTGCTCCGGATAGATCGTATGACTCATTTATCGGGTATATTCTTGGGACAGGTACAAATACATGTTATATTGAACACAATAGCAATATCCTGAAAAACAAGGGTCTTGATCAGAAGAAAAACCAGATTATAAATATCGAATCAGGCAATTTCAGTAAAGCTCCCGGAAGCCGCCTTGATTCGGTTTTTGACAATTCAACAATGAATCCCGGCAATTATACCTTTGAAAAGATGTTCTCAGGGGGCTATTTTGGAGGTCTGTGCCTAACTGTTCTGAAAAGCGCCGCTAATGAAGGCATTTTTTCAGGGCAATTTGCCGAAAGGCTTGATAGGTTGAGCATGTTTTCTTCAAATGATGCAAGCAACCTTGTAAGCAATGAAGTGTCATTTAAAAGTTACTTTGAGGGAGACTACAGCAATGAAGAGGATGAAAGAAACTGCAAAGAAATCATAAATAACCTGATTGAAAGAGCGGCGAAACTTGTTGCTGCAAACCTGGCAGCAGTGGTTCTCAGGACAGGAAAAGGGAAATCTCCGGAAAGGCCGATATTAATAACCATCGAGGGGACAACATATTATAAACTTCACAACCTTAATCACCTGTTTGAAAAGTATTTCAATGATTACCTGAGCGGACATTGTAAACGTTATTTTGAATTTGCCGAAGTTGAGCAGTCAAGCCTGATCGGCGCTGCACTTTCAGCACTTATCGATTGATTTCTGATCATCAGAGTACTCCTGAAAATTCCGGATAAGTATTAATTTAGAAAGATAAAAACCAGGATATGAAATTAGGATTTGTCAGCGCCATAGTGCCTGAACTCACATTTGAACAATTAATCGATTTAGCTGCCAGTAGCGGCTATAAATGTGTCGAAGTGTGCTGCTGGCCTCTCGGAAAAGCGGAAAGAAGATATGCCGGAGTAACTCACATAGATGTTGAAACGCTGGATGAAGGGCGGTCAGACGCTATTAACAAATATCTTGCAAATAGCGGGATTGAGATCTCAGCCCTCGGTTATT
Source organism: uncultured Bacteroidales bacterium (assembly GCA_963849615.1). Taxonomy (GTDB): domain Bacteria; phylum Bacteroidota; class Bacteroidia; order Bacteroidales; family VadinHA17; genus LD21. Next base: position 13,811 of record CAWKIC010000071.1, on the reverse strand, counting down.
ATCCGAATCCCCTTGATCCTGATGAGGAGAAGAGCAGCTTCTATATTTCGCATATTAAAAAGGTTATTGAAGCCTCAGCCCTCCTTGGAATTAACAGGATCAATACATTTATCGGGCGCGATAAAAACAAACCAGTGGAAGCGAACTTCGAAACCTTCAAAACTGTCTGGAAGCCGCTGATTCAGTACGCCGAATTAAAGAAAGTAAAAGTCGGAATTGAGAATTGCCCCATGATCTTCACATCTGATGAATGGCCCGGAGGCAATAACCTGGCTACCACACCGGTTATGTGGCGAAGGATGTTCAGTGAGATACCCAGCGACTATTTTGGACTCAATTATGACCCTTCCCATCTTCTGTGGATGCAGATGGATTACCTTAAACCATTGTATGAATTCAAAGACAAGCTTTTCCATATTCATCTTAAAGATGCAAGAATTAACCATGACAGGCTGGCCGAAGTGGGTATCATGGCCGCACCACTCGAGTTCCATACCCCAAAACTTCCGGGACTGGGCGATATCAGCTGGGGAAAATTTATCTCATCCCTGAATGATATCCGTTATAATGGTGCTGTATGTGTGGAAGTTGAAGATAAAGCCTTCGAGGATACTCTGGAGAAGAGAAAGGAAGCTTTGATATTGAGCAAGAAGTATTTAAATCAATACCTGTAAAATAACCCATGAAAAGTAAAAACATAATCTGCTTCATTGCCGGACTTATCATTTCATGCTCAGGGATATCATCTGCCCAGAAATTATATGTTTCACCGGCTGGAAATGATTCAGATTCAGGAACCAGAGATAAACCGCTGGCCACACTTAATGGAGCCCGTGATAAATTAAGGGAGTTCAGGAAATCAAATTCTGCAGATCAGCCCCTGGAGATAATTGCCCTTGAAGGAGAGTATTTTATGTTTCAGCCTTTGATCCTGTCATCAGGAGATGGTGGCACTAAAGCCAATCCGCTGGTTTTAAAGGCCGAAGAAGGCAAAAAGGTTGTTTTCAGTGGTGGATCAGAGGTTTCCGGTTTTGAAAAGGTCAATGAAAGACTGTGGAGAGCCTTTATACCACAGGTAGCCTATTATAACTCTTACTTTGAACAGCTTTATGTGAACGGAAGAAGGGCTGTTCGCGCAAAAAGTCCGAACAACGGATTTTTCAGGGTAAAAAATGTTGTGGAGACAATCCTGGAAAAAGGAGAGGGGAGATCTCCGGAACTGGCAGTTCAGAAGATTGAGCTTGATAGTTCAGACACATCTGGTTTTACAACATTTTCAAAGAATGATTTTCAGGATGCGCTTATGATCTTTTATCATAACTGGGATAACACAAGGAAACGGGTGACCGGGTTCAGCAGGGCAAGTTCATCGGTCTACACAACCGGTGAAGGAATGAAGCCCTGGAACCCGATCAATAATAAATCGAGGTACCTTGTCGAAAATTACAGGGCTGCCCTCGATGCCCCCGGTGAATGGTTCCTCGATCGCACCGGGTTCCTGTATTATATACCCCTGGAGGGCGAAACGCCTGAAAATACAAGATTTGTTGTTCCTGTTCTTGAGGATTTTGTAGTTATAAAAGGGGACCCCGTAACAGGAAAACGGGTTGAAAACATCCGCTTTGAGAACCTCGTTTTTGAAGTTGCTGCATACCATACTCCAGCTAACGGAAATGAGCCTGCACAGGCTGCAGCACCTGTGGAAGCAGTTGTTACCCTGGATTTTGCAGACAACATTGAGTTCAGGAATTGTGAAGTAGCACATACTGGCACCTATGCATTCTGGTTCAGGCAGGCATGCAGTAATTGCGTTGTGGATCATTGTTACATACATGACCTTGGGGCAGGAGGAATAAAAATCGGAGAGACTGTTATAAGGCAAGACTCCGGAGAAATTACGAACAATATAACTGTAAACAATAACATAATCAGGGACGGAGGACATGTTTTCCCCTGTGCCGTCGGGATCATAATTTTTAACGCCAGCGATAACAAACTTATCCATAATGAGATAGCTGATCTCAGGTATTCCGGTATTTCAGTTGGCTGGGTCTGGGGATATGCATTCAGTCCCACCAAGCGCAATGAGATTAGATACAATCATATTCATCATCTGGGCTGGGCTGAGCTTTGCGACATGGGAGGTGTTTACACGCTTGGGGCATCGGAAGGTACGGTTGTAGCAAACAACCATATACATCATATTCATTCCTTCGACTATGGAGGTTGGGGCCTCTATACTGACGAGGGATCGTATGGTATTGTAATGGAAAACAACCTTGTTTATGAATGCAGGAACTCAGGTTTTCATCAGCACTATGGTAAAGAGAACATCATCAGGAATAATATTTTTGCATTTAATATCAGGGGGCAGCTTCAGGCCACAAGGATTGAGGAACACAGATCGCTTTCATTCACAAATAATATAATCTATTTTGACAGGGGAACGCTGTTAACCAGCAACTGGAATAAGTTTAATCTATTCACAGACTATAACTGTTACTGGGATACCCGGACAAAAGATGTCAGATTCAATGACAAATCATTCGCCGGGTGGAAGGAGGAGGGGAAGGATCTTCATTCTGTTGTCGCGGATCCCCTTTTTGTTAATCCTTCGGCTTTTGATTTCCATTTCAAAAAACTGTCGGTGGCAAGGAAAATCAAGTTCACTCCTTTCGATTATTCAGAAGCAGGAGTTTACGGTTCAGATGAATGGAAACAGCTTGCGCTGTTTGAACCTGAGTTATCTAAATTTGATGATTATGTTAAAGTACTTGAGAACAAATAAAAATTTTGATAAAATAATTATCCTAAAAAAAACCTGTTAAGCACATAGTTTCCCTTGTTTTTTCGTATTAATTGATTATCAAATCATTTAAACAACTTAAAATGAAGAAATTGCCATTAATTCTGTTTTTATTCCCATTATGGCTGACTGTCTCTTCGCAGGAGTATCCTTTCCAGGATACTCGTCTCGGTGAAGACGAACGGATAAGGAACCTCATTTCTTTAATGACCACCGATGAGAAGGTGAGCTGCCTTTCAACGCGGATTGCAGTCCCTCGTTTAGGAGTAAAGGGAACCCGTACTGTAGAAGGTCTTCACGGGTTAGCCTATAGCGGACCGGCAAACTGGGCAGTAAAAGGTGCAAAAGCCTCTCCTACAACAACTTTTCCACAATCGATCGGACTTGCGCAGACCTGGGACCCTGAGCTACTGCAACAGGTAGCAGACTGGGAAGCTACCGAAGCCCGCTATCTTGCTCAGAATGCCAAATTTGGAATTTCAGGACTGGTAGTATTTGCGCCTAATGCTGATATGGGCCGTGATATCAGGTGGGGAAGAACGGAGGAGTGTTACGGAGAAGATCCATTTCTGAACGGATCGCTTGTAACTGCTTATGTGAAAGGTCTTCAGGGGAATGATCCCATTTACTGGAAGACAGCCTCCCTTATGAAACACTTTCTTGCGAATAGCAACGAAAACAACAGAACTTACAACAGTTCTGATTTTGACGACAGGCTATTTCGTGAATACTATTCATATGCATTTTACAAAGGGGTTACAGAAGGCGGTTCGCAGGCATTTATGGCAGCTTATAACAAATACAATGGTATACCATGCACTGTACATCCGGTATTACGCAGCGTAACAATGAAGGACTGGGGACTTAGAGGGATTATTTCTACCGATGGGGGCGCTTTCAAACAATTGCTGTCAACACACGCCTATTATACATCCTTACCTATTGCTGCTGCACAATGTATAAAAGCCGGCATCACTATGTTCCTTGATGATTACAGGTCTTCGGTAAAAGAAGCACTGGATAAGGGTCTGATTACCGAAAAAGAAATTGAAGAGGCCATTTATGGCAACTTACGAGTTGCTTTAAAACTGGGCCTGCTGGACAGTTCACCACAAAACCCATATACCGCCATAGGGGTCTCAGACACTGTTCCACCATGGACAAAGCAGGAAGCACGCAACCTTGCAAGGAAAGCAACCGAAAGATCAATTGTTCTTCTGAAAAATGAAAACATGTTTCTTCCTCTTCAAATAGACAAAATCAAGTCTGTTGCAGTTATCGGACCCTCAGCAAATTCGGTTATTTCCGACTGGTATGCAGGAACCCCGCCTTACAGAATAAGTATCCTCCAGGGTATTAAAAATGCAGTCGGAAATAATGTAACAGTCAGGTATGCAGCAAGCAACAAAGCTGATTCCGCAGTTATGGCAGCAAAGGCTTGTGAGGTTGCAATTGTGTGCATCGGGAATAATCCACTGAGCTACGGTCTTGGATGGGGTCAGAATCATGTCGCAAGCGATGGGAGGGAAGATGTTGACCGTCAGGCCATTTCAATCGAGCAGGAAGACCTGGTAAAGCTTGTAATGGCTGCAAATCCTAAAACAGTGCTGGTATTGGTCTCAAGTTTCCCTTATTCAATAAACTGGTCTAAAGAGCATGTGCCGGCGATATTGCACATTAGCCAGTCGAGCCAGGAGACGGGCTCAGCTATGGCTGATGTGATCTTTGGGAAAGTGAGTCCTGCCGGAAGGCTTGTGCAGACCTGGATAACCTCTATTGACCAGCTGCCGCCAATTCTCGACTACAACATCCGGAACGGGAGAACCTATATGTATTCCAAAAATAGCCCGCTGTTTCCCTTCGGTTACGGATTGTCATATACAACTTTCAAATATTCAGGACTAAAGCCTGACAGGAAAACCATCGAAGAGGATCAAACTGTGAATCTTACCTTTAACCTTGAAAATAACGGCAACTATGATAGTGACGATGTTCCCCAGGTTTATGTGAGCTTCCCTGAATCAAAGGTTAAAAGGCCGCCAGTAGCATTGAAAGGCTTTAAGCGGGTTTTCGTCCCGAAGGGCGAAACAATTAAAGTTACCCTCCCTCTGAAAGCTTCAGATCTGACCTACTGGAGTACAGATAAAAGTGCTTTCGTACTCGAATCCGGGATAGTTGATCTTTTTATCGGGGCCTCTTCTGAAGATGTCAGGTTGAAAGCCAAACTTCTGGTTAAATAGCAGTTTTTGGTCGTTTCGAACCCCTGCCTGAAGTGAATTAGCTTTCCGGAATTATTTCTCTGATTTGTTTTTCTTTACTGATATTCAACTAAATCATGTCCTTTCTAAAATGTGATTACTAATTCTATTACTTTTGTGACAAATTGGCTTATTTTACCCATGAATTGTGTCAAATTGAAAAAATCAGAATGGAAATATAAAAAAATTGCGATCAAGGTTGGCAGCAATGTGATTACTCAAAGTGACGGAACTCTGAATACAGGAAGGATGCTAAGGATAGTCGAGGATGTTGCTGTGCTTTTCAAGCAGGGGATAGATGTGATCCTTATCTCCTCAGGAGCAGTTGCGGCGGGACGGAATGCCGTTTCTCCTTCTAAGAAAACAAATATAGTTGCTGCCAGACAGATCTGGGCGGCAATCGGCCAGGTTAACTTAATGTCGACTTATCAGTTTTTGTTTGGCAAATATGGCATTCATACCGGGCAGCTTCTTGCCACAAAAGAGAGTTTTGGCGACAGGAGGCATTACCTTAATATGAAAAACTGCATTTCGGCAATGATCGAGAACAGGGTGCTGCCTATCGTAAATGAAAATGATGCCATTTCCATTAATGAACTGATGTTCACTGACAATGATGAACTTTCAGGCCTGATTTCTTCAATGATGGATTGCGAGGCTCTTTACATTCTTTCAGATGTTGATGGCATTTATAACGGTCTGCCCGGAAGTGAGGGTGCAGAAGTGATAAGTAAAATATCCCAGGATTCGGGTGATGTGGGAAAATTCATATTTTCTGAAAGCTCTGGATTTGGAAGGGGAGGAATGCAGACGAAGTACGCGACTGCAAGAAAGATAGCATCGCTTGGGATTGATGTTTATATTGCAAACGGTACCCGTGATTGCATTGTAACCGATATTTTAAAGGGGAAAAATGTGCCATTTACCCATATTGTTGGTAACAGCACCAAAAAGAACAGCGTGAAGAAATGGCTTTACCACTCCGATACTTTTGCCAGAGGGGCAGTCTACATCAACAAAGGGGCAAAGGAAGCTCTCCTGAATGATAAGGTTACGAGCCTGCTAATGATAGGAATAACTAAAATTGAGGGCTTCTTCAAAAGAGGTGATATCGTAAGGATCCTCGATGAAAACGGTAACAGCGTCGGATTGGGGAAATCGCAGTATGACTCTGAAAAGGCTGAACAGAATATTGGTGAAAAGCAAAGCAAGCCTTTCATTAAATATGATTATCTTATCATTAATTAAGATATTAAAAATTCTTTCCGGGACTAATTTTTTTTACATCAAGTTGCAATCAGATGAATCTGACGTCGACATTTAAAAAAGTATCAAAAGCAAGCCGCTCACTAAGTGTACTGGATCCGGCTGTCATTGTCGATACTTTGCTTAAGGTGGCAGATGAGGCTGAGAAAAACAGTGCGTCGATAATAACAGAAAATGAGAAAGATCTGTTGCGGATGGATAATAATGATCCTAAATTCGATAGGTTACTGCTTAATAATGACAGGATTAAAGGGATAGCATCTGATATAAGAAATGTAGCAGGTTTATCCAATCCCCTTGGCAGGATCCTGGCGGAATACGAGAGGCCTAACGGACTTAAGATAACCAAGATCACGGTTCCATTTGGTGTAATCGGGGTGATTTATGAATCGAGGCCAAATGTAACGTTTGATGTATTTTCATTATGTCTGAAATCAGGTAATGCCTGCATCCTTAAAGGAGGGAGCGAATCAATAAATTCAAATTCAGCTATTGTAGGGATAATCAAAGAGTGTGCTCGAAAAATCAGGTATTAACCCGGATGTGGTGGTACTCCTGCCTGCAGGCCGCTCTGAGACATTCCAGCTGTTGAATGCGAGAAAGTATGTCGATCTTATAATTCCAAGGGGGAGCCGTGGATTAATTGACTTCGTGAGGGAAAACTCCGTAATTCCGGTAATTGAGACAGGAGCCGGTATCTGTCATACATATTTTGATGAATCTGGCGACAGGGAAAAGGGAAGGGTAATAATTCACAATGCAAAGACCCGCAGGGTAAGCGTCTGCAATGCTCTCGACTGTCTTATCATTCATAAAAAACGGCTTGACGACCTGGAATATATTACTGAATTATGTGCCAGTGTCGAATGTGGAGGTCGAGGCAGATGAAAAAGCCTTTGCTGCATTGCAGGGTAAATATCCATCAGAATTACTTTACAAAGCTGATAAAGGATTCATTCGGAACAGAATTTCTTTCGTACAAGATGGCCATAAAAACTGTTGGATCACTCAATGAAGCACTTTCCCATATTGATAAATTTGGTTCAAAACACAGTGAAGCAATTATTTCTGAAGATCAGGAGAACATAAATCTGTTCCTTAAAATGGTCGATGCCTCCTCGGTATATTCCAATGCATCCACAGCTTTCACCGACGGTGCCGAATTCGGACTTGGAGCGGAAATCGGCATATCAACACAGAAACTTCATGCCAGGGGACCAATGGCCCATGAGGAACTTACAACCTACAAGTGGATAATCGAAGGTGAAGGTCAGGTAAGGAGATGACCCTTCGTGAAAATGGCTGGAAACGCTAGTCAGCTCAGGTCCCCGCGTACACCAGTAGTGCAAGCCCTGCAAGGTAAGCAAGGAACATTAGTAGAATCAGGGTATTAACCGGCTTCGAAGCGCCTTTGAATTCTTTCCAGATAAAAACACCCCACAAAGCTGCAATCAGGGTAGCACCCTGTCCCAATCCGTAAGAAATTGCAAAGCCTGCTTTTTCTGAAGCGAGGATGCTCATCGCCATTCCGATGTTCCAGATCACCCCACCCAGGATGCCGGTGAGATGTACCCTCAGGCTCCCGTCTGTGTAGTCTTTTAATGTCAGTGGCGCCCCTTCGAACGGTTTTTTCATTATCACGTAGTTAAAAAGGAAATTACTTACCAGGACTCCAACTGCAAAAAAGAAGACAGCGGTATACGGAGTCAGTTTGCCGGTTTCGGGAGTGACAAAATCGGTGATCATCGAGCTGGCAACGAATCTATAGAAGAGTGCCATCAGTACTCCTGCCGAAACCGACAGAAGAATTCCTTTGCCCGACACCTTCTGCAATGATGCACTGTGCTTCTTGTAAGCAATAGCATCTATGACGATTGCTGCTACGATAAATGCAACGCCAATAAATAATAGGACAGGATCGCCTTTAGGTGTAAATATATAATTGATAATTACCCCGAGGGCAAGCGCTATTCCGACACCAACCGGGAATGCAACTGCCATTCCTGCAATAGCCATAGCTGCCACCAGGAGGATATTTGATGCGTTGAAAATCACACCGCCAAGCATTGCTTTGAATATATTGCCCGGTTCAGCCTGTGAAATGTCAGGAACGAATCCTCTTCCATTTTCACCAGAACTTCCCAATGTAAATCCGAGAAGCAAAGAAAAGAACACAATACCGAGTACATAATCCCAGTAAAATAATTCGAAACGCCAGGCTTTGCCTGCCAGTTTCTGGGTATTGCCCCATGAACCCCAGCACAGCATTGTAACTATGCACAGGATGACTGCCAGTGAATAACTTTGTGGAATGAACATGTATTTAAAAGATAAAAGATAAAAGTAAAAAGATAAAAGTTACGCCTTGAAATTCCTTCCTGAGTGACGCCTGGGAGGTTGGTACAAACGAAGCTTATTTTCAAAAGAAAACTTAAAGTTCTCATTCTTCTTTGGCCGTCCGTCCGGAAAATAGTCGCAGAAGTGATATAAACCCTTGTTCCTGATGATTCCGGACGTTTTTCTCCCTTTACAACCAGCCTGACTGTATGGTCACCGGGCTTCAAGGTTCAGAATATGCCAGATACTTTCAGTATGCTGCTGATTGGCAAAATTATAATAAGTATCGATTGCTACGGTGCAGATTGCCATCAACATATACATCGGCCATGCCGCCGTCCCTATACCAGTTTCCTGTCAGTGAAATACCGGTTCCTGTGAATTTTATTACAAGTTCATCTCCTGTTTTTTCAGAGAACATTGATTGCTTTTGCATTTGTCCCTGCCTTCCGGGGCGAACTTCATAAGGTTTCCATTTCCCTTTCAATTTCCATCCCTTTTCATCAAAGACCGAAATCTTTTTGTCAAAGACAACATCGGGAAAGGAGACCTCAAATTCAGGTGCAACCGGTTGCTGGTCTTTAATCTGCAGCTTTCTTTTCATTCACCTTGCCACCATTCTTTTCAATAAGTGCAACTGCATATTTTAAAGTACTGTTTACGGCTGAGTTAAATGAATAGGTTGTGTTGATAAAAATTGAATCACCGACAGCGTTCACACCATCCTGCATTTCCTTTGGTAGTTTGCTGAATCCTTTTATTACACCAAGAACAGCCATGGCATTTGAAGGATTACAGTCTGAATCCTGACCGCAACGGGTTGATATTTCCAGAGTTTTCTCCGGATCACCTTCACCATAAAGAATCCCATTACAATATATGCGCCATTCAGTTTTGCATCTATATTGAAGCTTGAACCTGCACCGCAGATATCAACATCTCCCCATTTGTCTTCAAGCTCCTTCCATGCTGAGTGCCAGTCTGAAGGATAATTGCTGATGCAGAGCTATAACATCCTGAATTATTTTATAATAATCACTTTCTGAAGGCATTGACCTGAGTGCTTTTTCAATAATTTTATGAATATCAGATTCAAAGAATGCTTCAGAATAAAGGGCTGCCACAAAGATGCCTCCATATATACCGTCCCCGTAATTCATAATATGCGGCCGATCTTATCGGCGATTTCTGAAGCAGTTCTGTGGCATACCTGGGCACATAAATCCAATATAGTCCGCTTCGATCTGGAAATCAATGTCATCGGCATGAATATTATACTCCGGACTTCCCGATAACGGAGCAAAAATGGAATCATAATAGTTTTTCCTTGCCTGCATATTTGCATGCCACAACGGGTAACCGGCTTTTGCGAACATCTCCTGGTATTTTTTTGAGGGAGCGTCGATACCGTATTTATCCATTGACATCAGGAAGGTGAGCTGTACATAAATATCATCCTGCCACATGCTCCCTTAATGTCGGAAGGTTTCCATTTAATTGAATCGTCGTAGATCTTTCCCTGCGCACGGAATTCAGTTGGTGCGCCATAGGTTACCCCGACCATCTTTCCGGCCCAGCCACCGGCGATTTTGTCCTTCAGGGTTTCTGTCTTAATAGTTCTGAATCCATTCTGGTCTTTCAAACATGAAGACAACACCAGGATTGCACACAAAAAAATGGATAAAAGAGGTTTTTTGTTCATTTGGATATTAAATTTATGATATAATTTATTCTTTGTTCCTCCTGTGTTTTGCCCCCAACTTAAGGACCAATTTTAAACTGATAATTATTTAATTAGCTGAAACACAATTAAATAAGTTTCCCCCTCCTTTTAAAGGAGGGGTGGCCAGACGGTGAAATCATCTTACAGACAGAAGCTATATTCGTCTGGCCGGGGTGGTTGATTCAAGTCTTTCATATTATCTGTCTTCAAATGGATAGACTTGAAACATAGATTAACCACCCCGGCCGGGAATATAGATTGTAAACTGCTCAAAATATATAGTCCCGGCCACCCCTCCTTGAAAAGGAGGGGAAATGTATAATATTGCAAATATGTTACATACAGTTTGATTCATAAGCTATCCTATTCCTTAGGTTGACGGCTATGGGGTATGGGGGCGATTGACTGGAATATGCATCATTCGGTCCTCAATAAAACGAGCCATTTCAGCAACCGGCATTTTCTGAATTACGTAGGTGTGGTTTCCCTGCGGATCATCTTTCCAGCCATTGCTGCCGTCAGCATTAATCACGATAGTACCTCTCCTGGTATCGAAGAATCCGTCGGTTCCGTAAACCCCTATAAGGGCAGCTGTTTCATCCCAGCTCATCCTGCCGTTTTTGTCCTCTTCGGACAGAGGAATACTTATGCGGAACACATCTTTCACGGGACTGTTTTGAACGGATGATTGAATAAGCCTGAGACCTGTACGTATTTCCCAACCGATCTCGAACCCGGTAAAAGTTACTTCTCCCGGCCAATTTTCAAAAACGAATTTTGAAGCCGTTGAATCCATGTAAATATTAAACTCCCTGCCTCCGGGGAATCGACCAGCCATTGAAACGAGTCTTTTAACCTTTTTCAGGATAAGCTCTTTCCCACTGAGTGGGGAATTATTGTCAGGTTGCGAATTAAGCAGATTTCCCAGGTTGGTAAGAAAGCCGACAGTGACAATGGTAACGCTCCGGTCAGGTTGGGCCTTAAGTATTTTCCTGTATACATCGACGGCATCCGGCGCGTCTGAGGTGGAAGTCGTTCGGTGCGGGTATTTTGCCACTATGGAATCTGCCCAGTGCTGTGAAGAACCAAGGTTTGGTCCCGCTGTTTTTGGAGCCCCGACAGGAATATCAGCCTGTTGAACCAGGTATTTATTACCTCTATTGAAGGTACCACAAGTTCTTGCTTGTTGGATGAGACTGTCGCAAGTATCTCAACTTTTCCGCTATCGGCCATCGCATGAAGAAATGCAAGGGCTCCCACATCATCATAATCAGGACCGAGGTCAGTGTCGAAAATAATTTTTCCTTTATCTTCAGCTTCATGAGTACAGCCCAAAAAAACCAAATTGAGAATTGCGCATAAAAGCAGAACCTGTTTCATATAGTGTTGATTATTTGGTTGATATTTATGGGTGGATTTCATTCCTATGCGGAGCGGAAGCCTGAGCTCCCAACCGTGTAACCGAGATTGAAGCAGCCCTGTTGGCGAACGACACAGCTTCTTCCAGATCCTTCCCTTCCGAGATTGCAACAGCAAGGGCTCCGTTAAATACGTCGCCCGCAGCAGTTGTGTCCACAGGTTTTACTGGCACTACCTGTATCACCTTCGAAATTCTATCTGTCAGAAGAAAAGCCCCGGCTGCACCCATAGTAATGATAACATTCCTGACCCCTTTTTCCCGGAGCTTTTCTGCGGCCTTTTCAGCAGTTACGACGTCGACTATACGGATCCCCGTCAAAAGCTCAGCTTCAACTTCGTTTGGGGTTATAACATATAGTGAGCTTAACAGGTCAGGGGAAGCTGACGCGCTGGTGCTGGATTCAATATTACCCTGTTGCCTTTTTCGGCCATCCGCTGAGCCACATATTCCACAGTGCTTACAGGGATCTCGAGCTGCATCAGGAAGACATCAGATATGTCAGCTTTAAATACTTCCTCATTTATATCGTAAGCAGACAAGGCTGCATTGGAGCCAGGAGCAACGACAATGCAATTTTCTCCGGTTTCATCTACGGCGATCAATGCAATACCGGATGGACTTTTTGGATCCTTTATTATATATTTTGTTTCAATTCCTTCTATATCAAATAAGTGCACTGCCTGATCTCCAAAAAGATCATTTCCTGTTTTTGTAACAAATGTTACATTTCCGTTAAGTCTTGCAGCCGCAACAGCCTGATTTGCACCTTTACCCCCCGGATTCATAAAGAATGTGCCTCCGATTATGGTTTCTCCCGGGGAGGGAAGCTTTTTGCATTTTACTACCATATCGGTGTTGGAACTTCCGATGACAATTATTTTGCCCATTAATAAATGTTTAATCTGAACTTTTTAGTTTTATATTAAAATCTAAGATATAATATTCTTCTTAAATATAGTTTTAAAATTACGTCTTGTAAAAAGAAATAACTGTCTGCCGGTGTCAGACCAAATAAGTATATTTAACATTAATAACTTCCAGGCATCTTTCATGGTATGAAACATTAGCTGCACCGTGGGTAACCTGTACACTACAATGAGATACGTCTGGCGGGATATATGGATGGAATTCAGACTAAAAGTTGAGGAAAAAAGTAAAAAGTAAAAGAGATATATGGAAAAAAAGATAATAACATTCGGAGAGATTATGCTGCGTCTGGCAACGCCTGAACATCAGCGATTTACACAGGCAACTTCCTTAAACGCCACATTCGGGGGTGGTGAAGCCAATGTGGCTGTTTCGCTTGCAAATTACGGACTGAATGCGGAGTATGTGACCCGTCTGCCTAAAAATGATTTTGGACAGGCAGTCCTTATGGATTTGAGAAAACATAATGTTGGCACACATCATATAATTTATGGTGGCGACAGGCTGGGAATTTATTTTCTTGAGACTGGAGCAGTATCAAGACCCAGCAAGGTAATTTACGACCGTGCTAATTCATCAATTGCAGAGATTAAACCCGGAATGATTAACTGGGATGAAGTATTCGAAAGTGCTTTATGGTTTCACTGGACAGGAATTACCCCTGCTATTTCAGAAGGAGCGGCAATGGTTTGCCTTGAAGGTATTAAGACCGCAAATCAAAAAGGCATAACGGTTTCCTGCGATCTTAATTTCAGAAAAAATCTCTGGAAATGGGGAAAGGCTGCCGGCGAGGTTATGCCTGATCTGGTAAGTGGTTGCGATATAATACTTGGAAACGAAGAAGATGCTGAAAAGGTATTTGGAATTAAGCCGGAAGGGGATTTTGTCTCCGGCAGTCCTGTCCCTGCTTTAAAATATGAATCGGTCTGCGTAAGACTCATGAAGCAGTTTCCAAGGGCAAAAAAGGTGATAGTAACACTCCGGGGTTCAATAAATGCGGATCATAACTCATGGTCGGGTGTACTCTTTGATGGGAGGAAACTATTTGAAGCAGCTGAATATCAGATAACACAT
>CAWKIC010000070.1:0-64230 GCA_963849615.1 uncultured Bacteroidales bacterium | reverse complement strand
ATCTTTTTCATTGCATAACCTGTTTCCTTCAGATAATCACCGTAAACAGTGATCCAATGAAAGCCGGGCATCTTCTCAGCAACATTCCTGCTGGTGCATTCATAGCTGATATCGATCTGTGACCGGCAAATATCGAGAAACGGATTGTCGATTATCTTTCCTGCCAGCCCGATATTCTTTTTAAATGAAAAATCAGGCATGATATTGGTAACTGTTTGTCCAACAAGCATCTCAACTTTAGGAGCAGCACCATAATCCGACTCAAAATGAGTAAGTATCCTGGCAGGTTCGAGTTTTTTACCGTCCATTCTTCGTGGAGCTGTGCAGTGAGCCAGGGTTATGGTATTGTCATGCGGATAGGTAGGATCATTCAGGAATACAGGCTTTCCGGTGATATTTCCCAAAAGCAAACCTGACGGGACTACAATAAAATCTGATTCACAAAATGCCAGATACCCGGCATCATTAAGCAATGAAAGCGTAAGACAGGCAGAGGTCTCTGCCAGAGGCATGATTGTTCCCATACAGTTATTTATGGTAACTGCCCTGCAATCGTATTTTTCCATCAACCGTATCAGGATCTCTTCAAGAACAAAGCAGTTTTCAACAAATGTGCGTTTTGTTTCAAGCTTAATGCCTGAGTCCAGGAGATACTTGTCGGCGTTACTTCTGGCTGATGCAACAACTGAATTGTCAGCCCTTGCTTCAGTTATAAGGTTGCCAAGTTCCTCATAAGAGATGGTTTGAATATCAAGCTTATAAGTATCCTTAACAAGTTTCATAGCCACATCCAGAGGTTGGGACCATGCTCCGGGACCTCCGATTGCCAGAATCTTTGAATTCATTGTATTCTTTAATCCGCAAAGTGCCCTCAGCCGCCAGAGAAGTTCATCCTGGCTGTCAATAACAACATCATTTTCATCGATTCCCTTTACGGCAAGGGCATCAGAATGCTGCCTTAAAAACCGCGGACTTATAATTTCATACCAGAGGTAAACGGGGCCTGATTTGTACCGGCAGAAAAAGATTATATCTTTTCCCATATTGTTCAGGGCTTCGAATGTATCCATTCCTCCTCCGGCAGCATAGACAATAAACATATCGGCTGTTTTCAGATCCCCTATTGTATTCAGGTCCTGTATTTTGCGGACACTTGAAACAGGAAGGAAACTTACCGGAAAATCTGCCTCTGACTTAAGGATGTCGAGTTCACCCCGGATGCGGGCAATCTCATCTGAAGCATCCTTTTCAGTCTGGATGCCACCCCAGTTCCTCCAGCTGGTCTGGTTCCTGCGTGATGGAATTTCATATGTAAACACAGGTTTTACGATCAATGTTTTCCTCGGTTTTACTGTCCTGTCCCTATTTTGCGGAGCGGCCAATGCTGACCATGACAGGCCTGAAAGTGCAACTGTACCCAGGGCGCCTGTCCCGGTAATCTTTACAAAATTTCTTCTTGACATTTCATTCGGTGTAATGCCGTGATTCCCATTACAGCAGGAGCAATTTGCAGGATGCTGGTTTTCAGAGAATTTGTCTTCTGTTTTAGTTGAATTCATATTAGCAGGTTTGAATGCAATATAAAGATTATTTATTAATCCTAAAAAGGCGCAAAGCACGGGTTCTTGAAAGATTTATCAGAAATCCCCAATCAATAAAATATTCCTAATTTTGAAGAGGATACAGATTATCACAATACAGGTTCTTAAGTAATAAAATTAACAGAGGCAACCATGAAATTAAGAAAAATATCTTCTGTCTTTATAGCATCATTTATATTCCTGTTTACATCAGGACAGGGTCCGAAAGAAGGAAAACTCCAGGCCGGAATCGCAAAGATTGATATCACCCCTGACATTCCTGTTATGCTTTATGGATATTCCTCAAGGAAAGCTCCCTCAGAGGGCGTACATGACCAGTTATATGCACGGGCTATTGTCTTCGAGAACAACGGGAACAAGGTTGTTCTGGTCTCCTCCGACCTCGGATCATACGGCAGCGAAGTCTTAACTGAATTCAGGAGGAGCATCCTTGAAAAATACAACCTGAAGGAATCTGAACTCTTCCTCTCAGCCATTCACTCACACAGCTCACCGATATTATCGCTTAACAAAGAGACGGGATATCCCGGTAATATCATATATACCGGGAAGCTTAACCAGAAATTGCTGACCCTTATCGGGGAGGCTTTTAAGAACCTTAAGCCGGTTCAGACCGGCATTGGCACCGGTTATTCTCCTGTTGGTTCGAACCGCCGCGAAATGAGGCCTGATGGCTCAATCAACCTTGGCAGGAATCCATATGGCCCCACCGACAAAGAAGTCCTTGTAATGAAGATTACATCAGCCTGATGGAATTCCGATTGCTGGAATCTATGATTACGCTACTCATGCCACATCGCTCGGTCCGGCTAATCTGATGGTCAGCGGTGACGTGCTGGGCATCTCCGCACAATTTGTTGAAAAGATATTTGGCAAAGACGTCATTGCTCCTGTATTTGCAGGTGCTTCGGGAGATATTGATCCATGGTACAGGGTCCTTCCGGAATTTAACAAGAGCCCGGATGGATACCCGAACCTGTTTTGCTGGGGACCCTGCTTGGCGAAGAAGTCGTTCATGTATTCCGCAACATAAAGGAAACAACCATCACAGGGTAATATCAGCACCTCTTTTTCAACTATTGAGCTCCCCCGCAAGAAAGCAACTGATGGAAAACCTGTGCCGGAAAACCAGAGTGCCACCGTGCCTGTCAATATTACTGCAGCCAGAATCGGCGAGGATATAGCTTTTATCGGATTCAGCGTTGAAATGCTTACAGAGATCGGGATGAAGATAAAATCGGGTTCTCCCTTTAAGCATACATTCCTCATTACGCATTGCAACGGTTCCAGCGGTTATCTTCCACCGGCAGGTCTTTATAAGGAAGGAGGGTACGAAACCACCTCAACCCCTTTTGAAATAGGATCAGGTGAAACTGTTGCCAGGAAAGCATTAAGGATGCTGTACGATTTGAAATAGACGCTTCAGCCCCTGCCAACAGGGCTTCAAGCGCTGATACTGAATCTTTCTATTTCTTATCGTAAGCGGCAGTGGTCTTCATTTCGCCGCCGTCGCGATTGGGTCTTACAGATTCTATAAGCAAAACTTTGCCGCCTTCTGAAAGTTTCCATGTGTCGGTTGATTTCATTTCCCTCGTTTCGCCATCCATATCAAATGACATGGTTGATGCAATTACAAGCGAAGATTTATCAGGCGACCAGGTTAACATTGATTTCCTTGTCGTGTTGAACATGGGATTTTCACTCATTTTGCCGTCGAGGGTATATTTTGCAGAAGTCTTCATTTCACCTCCGTCGCGGCCCGGCATTGTACTTTCAACGGTTACTGCATTTGCATCCTGGGTAATAACCATCGATGTTGCCGCAAAGCGAAACTGGCTATCGCCAAAATTGCTTTTTGATTCATTGAACGCCCATGTGCCAGAGAAATTTGCCTGACCAGACAAACTTGAGGTGGCCAGGCAAAGAACCATTGCACCAAAAAATTTCCTGAGATTTGAATTGCTTACTTTTTTCATGATGATGTGAATTATTAGGATTTAGACAAAAACTGTCAATATTTAATTTTCATTAATAATGAGTTAAAGATACACATTAGTGATAGAATTTTAATTAAAGATCTTTTGTCATCCAGATATTACAGCCGAAGTGACCGGAATTACCCAGGGAATGAGTGATATGTTTAAAACCTGACTTTACATACATTGAAACTGCCTTTTCAAGTTCGGGAAGGGATTCCAGATAGAGCTGCCTGTATCCAATTTGTTTAGCCGACTCAAAACATTTCTCCATCAACATCCTGCCAATCCCCACTCCACGCCATGGAGCAAGAAGATAGAGCTTGACAAGTTCGGCACAACCTTCGGGCAAACCCGGGGTGGGATAGATACCACATCCTCCCACCATCTTCCCGTCTTCTTCTGCAATCCAGTAAACTGATCCGGGAGAAGTAAACAGATCATAAAGTTTGTCGGTAGTGGGATCAAAATAAACGGTACCCGGCCTGTCTATTTTAAACTCCCTGAAGACACTTCTTATCAGTCCTGCAAGCTCTTTATTATCTGTTTCTCTGATGTTCCGGAAATTGACACCCTGTCTATCCATAAATTCCTGATGGTTGAATTTTATAAAAATACAAATAAATGCTTCTTTTTATTAAATTTGATGACTTTAAAACTCTACTGCCAACTAGAAAATGACTTCATTCTGCAAATTCTTTTCAAAAATAATTTTGTTGCCGGCTCTGATTTTGATATTTCATTCAGTTGAATCATCGGCCAGGGATTATACAGTGACCGGAAAGGTTACAGATCCCAACGGTACATATATCCCGAATGCAAGGGTATCGTTCGTGGCAGGTACAAGGGAATACGCAGCAAATACTAAGCCTGATGGTACTTATTCGGTAAGGATATCAGGAATATACGATAATATCTCCGGACTTATAGATGTTGGAATGCCTTATCCTAACCCATTCAGTCAATCTGTCAATGTCCCGTTCATTATAAACAGCCAGGGCGACATACGGTTTTCGATTTATAATTTCTCGGGGCAAAAGATAATGGAGATCATTTTTGATGCTGTCGACCCGGGCAGTTATCAAATTGTGTGGGACGGGTGCAACCAGGGCGGGGCTCCACAGCCTGATGGATTCTATATTTATGCCATTACCTTCAAAGGAAAAACAAAATCCGGAAAGCTTATAAAAGCGGCAGGCTTCTCCTCATACTCGGCTGGTACCTCCCTTGAACCTGTCATGCTTCCTCCATTAATCCCTCCTCCGGCCGGACGTCTGAGATTTCCAGTGATCACATCAGTAACATGTCAGGGCTACTATCCTCTCAGATTCACAGATGTTACGATCGGTCAGGATACGATAATCAACCTTGAAATTACCCTTAAGCAGGATATGCCATTCAAGACAATGAATGAAAATATTGCCATGCATACCGGAGAGGACTACAGATCGCTCGTGCTTAAGGGCATCAATCTGGGATCATCCCCCCCGGGAACATTCCCGGGAGAGATCGCTTATGCCATCACTTCGGCACTTTATGAAGAATGGATAAAAGAGATGGCAGAAGCCGGATTCAACAGTATCCGTGTTTATACACTGCATCCTCCTGTCTTTTATGAAAAGCTGGCTGATTATAATCAGAGACATGCTGATAACCCGTTGCTGCTTTTCCAGGGTATCTGGCTGGAGGAGGTTGAAGATCCCCATAATCCGGCTTTATATGATCTGTTAAACCGGACTGCAGCATTCAGCAGCGAGATCCATGAAGTTATCGACTGCATAAACGGTAACGGCGATATAGCCCTGAGGTATGGAAAAGCCTACGGCAGGTATCTTACTGATGTCTCGAGATGGACTGCCGGTTATATCATTGGCAGGGAAATAAGCCCGCAGGAAGTAGACTCAACAAATACCCGAAATCCTTCAGTCAGTTCATTTTCGGGAAATCATTACGAAATTACAGGGGCGACTGCTTCGGAGGTTTTTGTCACACGAATGTTAGACGAAACTGTTACCTATGAAGCTCAGAAATACTCTGTCAGTCGCCCGGTCAGCATTTCAAGCTGGCCCACCCTTGATCCGCTGATTCATCCAACAGAGATTTACACAGACGAAGACAAGGCAACATACGATATTGTCAAAATCTCACCAAAGAGTCTCCAGGCAGGGATATTTGCCAGCTACCACGCTTATCCTTATTACCCGAACTTCATAAGCGAAGAACCCTCTTATCTTACCTATAGCGACTCAGAGGGACCGAACAGCTATCTTGGGTATCTGAATGCCTTAAAGGCCCATTATCAGGGTATGCCACTGGTTATAGCAGAGTTTGGGGTACCTTCAAGCTGGGGGAGCGCACATCAGTCGTACAGCAATATGCATCATGGGGGGTACTCTGAACAACAACAGGGTGAAAAGAACATGAGGCTTATGCATAACATAATCAATTCTGGATGTGCAGGCGGTTTTTTATTTGCCTGGATGGATGAATGGTTCAAGCCGACATGGATTGTAGCTTATCTTGAAGCTTATGGTTTGTTTTCAGGGGGAGCGACAATACCTACACGACAGATCTGGCATAACCTGACCTCACCGGAACAAAACTTCGGAGTTTTAACTTTCGATCAGTCAGCCACCCTGCCGTTTATTTCCTATCTGACAGATAATCCTGGCGGTCCGGTCAGAAAGATCAGCGCCACAAATGATAACAGCTGCTTCCTTCTTGAAATCGAGACAAATAGAACGCTTGCAGCCGGCGATACAGTTATTGTTGCCTTTGATACTTACCTGCGGGGACTCGGTGAATCGGAGCTTCCCAATGGCAGGAAGCTGGGCAACAGGTCTGAATTCCTTCTGACCATGACTCTGGATGAAGATACAGCTTTCTATAGTGTCACCGAATCATACGACATGAACGGGCTTACCCCGAGGTTTGATCTCACCAATCATTCGGTGCAGAAGTTTCATAGCATAGTTTCAGACGGGTCACCGTGGATTCTAATGCAATGGATCAATGATGGGAATACACATAAGAAGCAGGATATAGGCAAATTCCCGATTGAGAATTCCACGGATTTCACCTTTGGCCAGAGAACAGCCGTTGCCTGGAATAATAATTCAATCAAGGTCAGGATACCCTGGACTTTACTTTACTTCTACGATCCGACACAAATGAAAGTTATCGATGGTGCGGTATCATACGATGGCGGGTATAATTACGAGATAACGACAGCATTGTCAGACGGGATTGCAGTATCTGTTTATTACGATGGAATTGTAACCTCGTCAGAAAGCAGGTATACATGGCCTCTCTGGCTGATTGTTCCTGAGACCGTCGCGAGGGACAAAAAATCACTCCAGGTTATAAAGGCAGGGTTGTCCGGAATCCCGGGGTTTGCAGATTAATAATCGACTTCGCTTTCAACTGTCTTCTTTCTCGGTTTCCTCTTCTTATCAAAACCATTGCGCTCAGCTTTTCCCCATCCTTTTTTACCTCTCATCGCTTCGAGGTTTCCACGAATCGCAAAATAGGTATGAACAGGATAGAAAAAGGGTTCAAAAAGTGCAACCGAAAGGAGCTTAAGGACATCCCTCTTCCTTTTGTATTTGTGGAAGGTTATCTCTTCGAACAACACCGCCCAGGAGGAAAGACTCACTGCAAAAGTATATACAAAAATAAAGAGAAGAAGATAAAATGGCCAGTTTAGGGCATTGACAATAATGAGATAAATAGTATAGATAAACCCCGCAAAAGCGATAAGGGGAGCCATCCATTCAAAGAAGAACCAGTAGGGATACCCAAGCATGCCAAGGCGGCCATACTTGATGTTAAAGAACATATGGTGGTGAGTAAGGAGTGATTCAACAAGTCCGCGTGTCCACCGCGTTCTTTGCTTACGCAATGATTTCAGATCTGAAGGCACCTCTGTCCAGCACAGAGGATCAGGGATATATGTTACCTCATATTTTTCCTTGTGATCAGTCATAAAACGACGCATCCTCAGAACAAGTTCCATATCCTCACCCACTGTATTAACACTGTATCCTCCTGCCCTGATCACAGTCTCCCTGTCAAATATCCCCATCGCCCCTGAGATAAGCATAAGTCCGTCGAGCTGGCTCCATGCCATTCTGCCCAGCAGGAAGGCACGTGTGTACTCGAGAACCTGCAGCCGCGGCAGTATTTTCGACGGAATTCTTATCTCACGGATATGGCCTCTCTCTATGTCGCATGAGTTTACGATCCTGATCACTCCTCCGGTACCTATTACTTTGCGTTCCTTCTCTTCCAGAAAAGGTTTGACAAGCTTAAGGATGGAATCGGGTTCAATTATAGAGTCAGCATCGATGGAGACAAACAGGCCGCTATGGCAGATATTGATTCCGGCGTTAAGAGAATCGGCTTTTCCGCCATTATTCTTGTCAATTACCGTTAGCCTGTTGTATGATGGATTCTTTGACCGGTAAACTCCTTTTATCCTTTCGCATGGAATCCGGTAGTCGAAATAGTAGTTTACCCTTATAAGATCATAAGCATCCTTTACAAGTTCAAATGTATTGTCAGTCGATCCGTCATTTACAATTATGACCTCAAAGTTGTTATAATAAAGTGATAAAAGAGTGCGAATATTGTCAATTATGGTCTTGCTTTCATTAAATGCAGGAGCAATAATCGATATTTTCGGACTGAGCGGTGAAAGGACAAGTGAATTATAGTTTATGTAGCTGTTTTTCCGGATATACTTACGCAAAGCAATAGCCGAAAACACACCAAGCAGAAGGTATGATCCGAAAAGGAACAGCGTCAGCCAAAAAATAATATGTGCAAAAATAAATCCCATTTTAATTAGAATATCCTGCGGTCAAGTACATGTCTTACAATAATGTTATAGTTCTTATATTCCGATTTCATCAGTTTTACAAGTGTTCTTACCCCCTCTTCACCGTTGTTTTCAATTGCCTTTGTTGCTTCGATCTGCAGCTGGACGTCATCTTCCTTGTCCAAAACCAGCTTCAGAAATCCCATAAGTGACGGATCAGGCATTTTGGCCATGGCCCTTATTATTTCAACACAAGTATGGTAATCCTGGTTCTTATACATCTTTTTCATCGTCTCGAGAGTTGAGGACATATCGAGGTCGCCTGCCACCTGAACTGCAATTTGTCTCACCTCAGGCGAGGGGTGATCGAGAGCTTCCCTCACATCATCTTCTGCCTCCCTCTGCTTAAACTCCCTTATCATCCTGAGTGCAAACATGACAACAGTGGGATTGTCTGCCTTAAGGAACTTTCTGAATTCCGGCACAGGGAGATCGTGCTGTATAATAAGTTCATGAAGAGTGATCTGTTCCCACAGGGAAAAGGGCCTCTTCAGATCAAACAGAAATCCCATCGGTTCCTCATCACTTAACCTGACAAGGGCTATCTGGGCTTCCATCCTGAGTATCTCATTTTTTGAGTTCAGGGCTTTATACATCTCATCATTGGCATCTTTAATATTCATAAAAGCCAGTTCACGGAATCCCTTGATCTTTTTATGCCAGCGGAAATCATGAGCCCTTTTGATAGAATCACCGTCGAGTCCGAGATACAGGTACAGGCCGCCAAGTTTTTCCTCAGCGTCTCCTTTTAGATTTACACTTACATCAATCATCTGATCTATAAGAGCCTGTCTCCGGTATGTATCAGAAGCGATGGGGCGGAAAACATCCGGACTGCTGTCGGTAAAAAGGTAGTCGATGATCATGCCCTGGTATGTCTCTGCAAGGTATTGCTTCAAACTCTCCTCCTTTTCCATTTTTGCCCTGTTCAGCAGAATTAGAAAAAGCATTATGAACATGGTTGCAATGGAGATTACTATTGTTATTATCAGGGCATTAACAAGTGCAAATGATTTACCAAAATAATTTATCCTTTTAAGCCAGGGGCTGTTGCTGCTAAACAGGAAATATTTCCTTACCACTTCTTTTGTCTGGACAACTAAGCTGGAAGAGTCAACTGGAGGTGAAGCAGCTACCATCAAATCACGGGTTGTATCCGTAACACTCACTGAATCATAAACAGGGGCAGTTATGCCGATTGTATCCTGGAGAAAAGGAGCGGCCTGATCTTCTGCAGAGACGTCGCTGAGATTGTCTTCAGGCTCAAGAAAATCCCTGATTTTATCTTTGTCAAGGGTCGTTACCCGGACCTTATAGAAGCCATCCTCTTCAATCACAACCACATCCTCGCCCAGGACCTCAGCGATCTGGAAGTACATCTTTTCAGCATTTGACCTATGTTTGAATGCCCCGATCTGGATTGGCTTAATATCCCTGGAAAGGCTGATCAGTTTGTCAATTTTAGAACTGTTATATTCGGATGTGATTAGCCTGATAGCATCGTTGTAGTAAACCGGGCTTGGACGGGATGTATTATTCGAAGATCCTGATCTGGATAAATTGTAAACAGTACGCGACTGTGCCACAGTAAAAAAAAGAAGTGATAATATTAACAGAAGCCGATATTTCATCACTTCATTTTAATCGCGTAAATTAAATTAATATTCCCCTCAAACCTGTCTCTAAGAACAGATTCCTGGAATTCTTCCCTTGAATAACCTGCTCCCACACGTAAAAAAAGCCTTTTGGACATCCTTCCGTAATAGGTAAGTCTGATGCTGTTTGCGCTCAGACGCATAATATCTGACTGAATATCAAATGGTTCATCAGGAGCAGTTCCTGTTCCCAATGTCAGTTGAAGATAGTCATTGTCATTGAAATACCTTCTTGCATTAAAATAAAATGATGTCGTTGGCCTATCTTCTTTAAAATAGACAAAGATCTTTCCTGATAACCAGTATTTTCCGAGGTATTTTTCGACAGAGGCAAGTCCAATAAAAATATTTCTGTCGAAATAGTAATAATTGAGTCCACCCGAAATAGCCCATCCGGCGGGCAAAACCTGCCAGATCTCAATCGCAGCCCTGTGTGTCGGAAAATAATTGCCGGGGCTGTATGCATAACCCAGGTAAGCGTAGTTTTTTGCACCCAGGGTGGGGTAAGCCTCAGCTTCGAATTGCAGTTCAGTCGCAGTAAAAGGTGATACCCCTCCAACATTAAGGTTACCTACATTAACCCCTGCAGCAGCAGGACCCCATGCAAACCTGTGTCCGGCTCCCGCACTGAAAACCTGCCAGAACCTGGAGTAAGGCTCTTTGAAATAATCGAAATAATATCCTGCCCTGATATCCGTGGCAACAGGTGTATTTTCCTTTGACCATAGCGTTATATCGCGCCTGGCGGCCAGTGCATCACCATTATCCGGTTCAGCAGCAAGAAGGGTATCAATAACTGCAGCTGCCTGTTCGTAATCTTTTTGCCATGCAAGTATCCTGCCCAGGAGTACCCGTACGTCGCCATAAGAAGGGTATGCATTAAGGAGTTTACGGGCTGCTGCAGCTGCTGTGACATAGTCGCCGTCAAAGGCTATCGTTCTGATCCTGAGATATTCGGCTTCCGGATTAAAGGTTTCCTGTGATAGAAGCTGTGAATTAATTAACAGCACGTTTAATAAAAACCCAACAAATAATAAAAATATTGGCTTACCCATAAGTTATTTGTTGAGAATTGATTTGATTTTTGCTATTAGCTCCACCGGATTAAAGGGCTTTACTATATAGCCGCTGATACCCAATTCGCCTGCCTGGCGTTGCATCTGGGCATCGCTGAAAGCTGTCAGAACGATTGCAGGTGTATCTTTCCCCTGGTCGGACCTGACAAACTTTACAAGCTCAAGACCGCTTCGGTATGGAAGATGAATATCCATGACAAGAAGGTCATAGTCATTTTTCTTTAGTAAATCCAGTGCAATATTCCCATCCTCAGCTATATCCGCCTTAAATCCTTCCCTTTCAAGAATGACGGCAAGGGTCTTCATCGCCATTGGATTATCTTCACAAATCAAAATTTTCATTACCAGAAATTCTGTGTATATGAATTTTTCTCAAATAATTTATTATCAGGCTAAAATCCTTTTCTATTACTCAAAATTGGCGATTTTTATTGTGCTACCAAAGAAAAATGCCATTATTTTGATTACCTGAACTATTTCAAAGATGAACATCACGATTTCATGTGATTAATCATCCCCCCTTACAAAGAAAACCAATAGTTTAGCTTAATGAGAAATATGTTATTGGGGAATGCACTCCGGAGAAACCTGTACGAATCCCCGAAGGAAGCGCCTGATAATTTGTTGGTTCCAGTCCGGTCGCTTGACCATACAAGATAAATAAACGATCCAAGCCGGTACTCCCATTTTGCAACTAAATTTGACCGGAACTGATGAAAATTGAAATCCGGATCAGGAAAATAAACTGCCGTCTGGTTTCCATTGATGGTTTCTGACAGATACACTTCTCCTCCCAGTAACTCAGGATTCTCATAAATGGCAAATCTGCCTGCATAATCATTCGCTTCAGGATTGGTGACCCGCTTAAACTCTGAATATGCTCCCTTTGACAGGAACGGGCTTCCATAATATTGTACGGAGAATTCGGGCGAAACATTCAGGTCGAGGCGGAATGTGAGGCTTAGGGTTTTCTGATCAATTGTTCCCAGAATATATCTTGTACCTGCCGGTGGCAGGAGTGGCAAATCTCTTTTGGCAACAAATTGAAGTTCGTCATGGTTTTCTTCGTATGTTGCAACTACTGCCAGTTTAAGCATGCTGAAAGGGCGGATCGAAATGCCGGGCTGAATCTGGAAATTATGAGCCGAATTGCTGCCCCTCGATTCATACTGATATCCGATGGAGCCAATCACTTTCTTTGAAGCATCGGACCTCAGGTTCCAGAAGGTTGTCACCGCTGACGGTACTTTCATGTCAAAACCGCCCCTTAATATCTTTGTGTCAAATGCCTGTGAATGATAAATAACGTTGGCTCCCAGGCTCCACTGGTTTTTAAATTCAGAGCTGAACGAAAGATGGCCTCCCGATCCCAGAAATGTACCATTGAAATTCCACGTGTTGAATTGCTCCAGGGTAATATTATAAGTCCTGAAAATAGAGACAGGCTGATTTACAAAATAGGATACTTCATTTTCCTGGTTTATCTCATCAGCTGTTCTCATGTAGCCAAGGTCATTAAGTTCAATACCTGGCGAAAGTACCGACACTCCCGTGGAATACCTCCAGAAACCTTTCGATCCTTTTCCTATCCTGAACTTACCGCCAAAACCGCCAAGGTTGGAACTTGAAGGGTCGTAGTTAAGGTAATCTGCACCTGGCCTCTGATAATACCTTGCGGAAGACTCCTGCAGAAGTGTAATAGCTTCTTCACTCCCCTCCACATAACTGCCGATCAGCCTGGCATCAATAAAAAACTCCTTGTCCTTCCATCGATGAATCAGGTCGAGTCCGCCTGTAAAAGCATTTGTGGGAAGAAAATCAAGATTATCGTCGTTAATGAACCTGTTTGTGGATGTCAGCATGCCTCCTATCACAGTCGTCCCTGCATTATAACCTTTCTGGATGCGCGCTACAGTATAATTTGTAACAGGCTCAACCTGTTCACTGCTTTTGTTTCCCTGATTACTGATTCTTGCAAACTCGTTTGCTGTTACACTTTGAATAAGACCGACTGATAATCCTGATGACGTTGTACCGCTTAACTTTACTGCACTCAGTATTGTTGACTTGTCAGGATTTTTTACAAACACGTTATCTCCGGGGGAAATGGTACGGGATGGAGAATGTCCGATCCGCCTTGAATAGAAGAGGCTCTGGTCATCAAATTTATAATCGAATATAGTCAGCCCTTCAAGAAAGAAAGGTCTTTTTTCTTCATAGAATGTCTCGAAAGCTGTTAAATTCATTACTGATGGATCAGACTCCACCTGCCCGAAATCAGGGTTAACCGTTAGATCTACTGTAAAGTTGCTCGACACTCCGATCTTCGCGTCAAGTCCCAGGTTGCCACTCCAGCTCCTTCCGTTCTTTGTAAAAGGATTACCCGGTTCTTCTTTCATTGTTCTCAGTTCGCCGAGGGTGAAAGGCATTATTTCGAGCCGGCGCGATTTTTTTAAACCGTTGATCCCCCTGAATTCCCCATAATTGTAAAGCATTCCCGGCCCGGTCTTGGATTGTCTTTCCCAGTTACTCTCCTCCTGAAGCCTGTCGATCCATCTCCAGGTGTGCATTCCCCACACCTGCTCCTTTTCATTGCTATAGCGAAGCTGACTTAAGGGGATTTCCATTTCGGCCACCCAGGCTGAATCTTCAATTCCAACCTTTCCTTTCCAGACAGCATTCCAGTTGAAATCCCAGTTCATCGGATTGAACAGGACAAGATCAACTTTCTGTCCCCACGCCGTTATTGTAAATTCAAAGCCTGTCCTGTAGTCGCGGTAGCTGTCGAAGTTGACCCCAACCATATCTCCCACGATCTCATCTCTCACACCGGCATATCTGTGGATCTTTTCAGGTTCAGGATCAAAAGCCCGGAAAGCAATATAGATGTTTTTATCATCGTACTGAAGGTTCATTACTGTCGGATAAGTCGGCTTTGCACCTTCATTCGGTATGAACTGGTGGTAATCGCCAGCCCAGGTACCTTGCTTCCAGCATTCGTCATCAAGTTTTCCATCAATCACAGGCTTTGGCGTAACGAGTCGTGAAGTGGTATACTCGGGTTGTATAAAAACAAATGCCTTGCCGGGAACAGTATCCTGCTGACTAACACATAACGCGTTGACTGACAATGACATTACTGAAAATGAGACAGCCGGTAAACTGAAAATAAACAGACGAAAAATCAAGGGGGTCTTAATCCGGATCATGTATGGCGGGAGTTTAGAGAATTAAAATTCTCCAAAAATAAAAGAATAAGTTATAATTAACCATGTTTATTTGACATTTACATCCGATATTATTTACATTCAGTTTCAGGAAATATTTTCAAGTCTCAGATTGTCATAATAACTTTACAGGCCAAATCCTGAACCAACTGATAAATTAAAAAATAGCGCCATGAAGAAATTTCTGCCCCTTATCGTCATTCTTTGTTCATTATGTTTTGCATCGGCAGGACAGGATCCGATGGGTTCTCCTCCTGTTGGACAGCAGTTGCAGCAAAATCCTGGTCATGTGATTCATATTACTACTAAAAATATCAGCCTGGTGTACAGGGTCAATGGAAGGGATGGAAGATTATTCCAGACCTATCTCGGAGCAAAGTTGAAGGATGCTGACATCCCAGGGCAATCAAGGGATGCAGGTCATCCGGCTTATGCAACATTCGGCACCGACAATCTTTTTGAACCTGCTGTCCGTGCTACTCACAATGATGGCAATCCCTCGCTTGAGCTGAAATATGTAAATCACTCCTTTCAAATTCCTGTTGACGGGGAGGATAATGTGACACATAACAAGATCTTTCTCAAGGATCCGGAATATCCTTTTGAAGTAACCCTTAACATCAAAAGTTTTGCTGATGAAGATGTGATAGAACAGTGGGTTGAGATAAAACATACCGAAAAGAAGGCTGTTACGATTTTCAACTACGCCTCATCCATGCTCCACTTCGATGCCGGAAAATACTGGCTAACGCAATTCCATGGCGACTGGGCCGAGGAGATGAAGATGACTGAAAGCGAGCTTACAAGTGGTATTAAAATCCTTGATTCGAAACTGGGCACACGGGCACATATGTACCAGACACCTGTATTTATGCTTTCACTAAACGATAAATCGGACGAGAACAGCGGAGAAGTCCTGGCTGGAACACTTGGATGGTCTGGCAATTTCAGATTTCTCTTTGAAGTTGATGAAAAAGGATCACTAAGGATAATTTCAGGAATAAATCCATTTGCTTCAGAGTATTCACTCGAACCATCAAAAGTTTTCAGGACGCCCTCCATGATCTTCACTTATTCAAAAACCGGTCAGGGTCAGGCAAGCCGTAACCTCCACCGGTGGGCGACAAAATATGGAGTGCTCGATGGCACCGGTTCACGGCTGACACTTCTCAACAACTGGGAAGCAACCGGTTTCAGTTTTGATGAAAAGAAACTTGCCGGAATTCTTGACGATACCAAAACTTTAGGGCTTGATCTTTTTCTTCTCGACGACGGATGGTTCGCGAACAAATATCCACGGAACAACGATCGTGCAGGACTTGGCGACTGGCAGGAAAACAAAGCCAAACTACCGAATGGACTTGGCTACCTCGTAAAGGAAGCTGACAGCAAAGGAGTAAAATTTGGAATATGGATCGAGCCTGAAATGGTAAATCCAAAAAGTGAGCTTTACGAAACTCATCCCGACTGGATACTGAAGCTCCCGAACAGACCTGAACACTACTACAGGAACCAGCTTGTTCTCGACCTGACAAATCCCAAAGTGCAGGAATTTGTCTATGGCGTTGTTGACGGAATGCTCACCGCAAATCCACGTATTGCCTTTATAAAATGGGATTGCAACAGGATGATGACAAATGCTTATTCCGTTTATCTGAAAAACAAACAATCGCATCTTTATGTTGATTATGTTAACTCTCTCTACAGCGTGCTCGACCGTCTGCGCCGGAAATACCCCGATCTTCCCATTATGCTCTGTTCAGGAGGAGGAGGCAGGGTTGATTACGGCGCCCTGAAATATTTCACCGAATTCTGGGCCAGCGACAACACCGACGCACTTGAAAGGATATATATCCAGTGGGGCTACTCCTATTTCTTCCCGGCTGTAGCTGTATGCAACCATATAACTTCATGGGGTAAACAGTCGCTTAAGTTCAGGACAGATGTTGCCATGATGGGCAAGATGGGGTATGATATCAAAGTAAATGAGATGACCGAAAATGAACTGAAGTTCAGCCAGAATGCAGTTGCTGATTACAGGAGGATGAGTGACGTCATCTGGAAAGGCGATTTGTACCGGATTGTCTCACCGTATAAGGAAAACCGTGCTGTGCTGATGTATGTAAATGAAACCAGAAGCAAAGCCGTCGTGTTTGGTTACACCCTTAACGCAAGGTATGGTGAGACATTCACCCGGGTTTGTCTTCAGGGACTTGATCCGGAAAAGACTTACAAAATACAGGAGATAAACGTCTCAAATGAAGGAAGAAGAGGATTCGGGATGTCCGAAAACGGAAGAAGCTACACAGGCGATTTCCTCATGAAGGTGGGGATTAATATCGGATCAGGAACTCCGTTGACAAGTGTGGTTTACGAGTTAACGGAATAATCTCT
Source organism: uncultured Bacteroidales bacterium (assembly GCA_963849615.1). GTDB lineage: Bacteria > Bacteroidota > Bacteroidia > Bacteroidales > VadinHA17 > LD21. Next base: position 47,422 of record CAWKIC010000070.1, on the reverse strand, counting down.
ATTTGCCATCCCATCCTGCGAGCCTTGCCCAGAGCCACCATGCTGCGTAGGCTTTCTGGTTTGCATTTACGGGCTGGGTATGTGCGGCTGAGCAGCTGAACCAGTCAGTTCCCGTTGTATGGGAGTTCTGCCACTCCGTTGCCCAGTTCCCGTCACGGGTACCGTCCCCGTTGGTGTCATAGTCACATCCGTCTGTCGGTATCTTGTTGCCAAAATAAACACCATCCGGATTGTAGCTTTCAATTTCTTCAAAATCATAAAGGATCTTTTTATTTTCCCTGCAGTAATCCCTTATCTGATCATTTCTAAGGTGAAGATTTCCCGTCAGCCCGGTCCCGTCAAGATGACCTGTCATATACACAAATCTTACCTCAGGGTAGTCAGCTTCAAGGTCTGACATAAGCTCAAGATATGTGTTGATATTCGCTGCCGATGCGTCTGAAACCTGGCCGCACCACGACCAGATCACGACATTCACATCAGGATTTGCGTCCAGATAGGTTCTGGTACCCGAAGCCCAGGCTGTCCTGTCAGGACTACCAAGGTCGCCGGCTACTGCATAGTCATCCAGGTCAAGAGCTCCATCGGTTCCCCCCTCGTTCCATGTGAAAGCCGTCCCCTTGAAGGAAACCAGGCCCGACATTCCACCAGTCAGCTGACTGCCATGTGATGAGTGACTGTATGCGATATGAAGTTCATCCTTTGCTGCGGTTACCCATTCCTCCGGAATTGTTGCAAGCTTTACAGATGAGTGGTCAATTATGATACTCTCACCATTTACCCTGTCATTGTCATCCTTGCTGCAACCTGAGACCAGGCTGAGGATGCACAGAATTAAAGTTATCCTTAAAAACCTCATGATTAAGTTATTTATTAATAGAATTGCATTGACTTTTCGACGTTATCATCACTATTGATTTTAACGGGAAACAGATTAGAATGTTGTATTAAGGGATCTCAGTCAACCTTACCGGATTTATTATCCGGCTGATATTCATGAAGTTCGGCTTGCTTTACCACCGGTTCGGATGCAGTCTGGATCCCGGAGATCACTTCGGGTATAATGCCCATCCTGACATAAACCGGCCTTACAATTCTTTTTAATTCAGGAAGTTTCCTGTAGAAAACAAAGGCTCCGATTATGCAGGTCAATCCACCGGTAAGCATTGTCAAAGGTGTGCCGATGGCTTTGGCAAGGCTGCCGGCTATAAGACTTCCGAACGGCGCTGTGCCCATGATGGCCATTGTATAAAAGCTCATAACCCTCCCGCGTTTATCATCATCCGTGATGGTCTGGAGGATGGTGTTACTTGATGCCGTGTGTAGCATCAATCCCAGCCCGGCTACAATCATGAGAACTAATGAAAGGGGGAAATAGCTGGTAAAGGATAGAATAACGAGTCCGATGCCAAAAAGCGCCGCAGCAGCGGGTATCAGCCTGCCAAGCTTAATAACCGTTTCACGAGAGGCAAGGAAAAGCGCACCAATCAACGCTCCAAATCCTGCGGCTCCCATAAGAAATCCAAAGGTACCCGAGTCTCCGTGGAGGACATCCTTTGCAAAGACGGGCATGAGAAGCTGGTAGGATGCTCCCATGAGGCTGATTATACCCAGCAGAAGAATCAGGTGCCTGATGGGTGCAAAGCCAAAAGTGTAATTGAAACCTTCCTTCATCTCCGCGTAAAAACTACCGGATTCTTTTTTCACCTCCCTGTTTATGACCTGCATCTTAAGGAGAGAACCGATCACAAATATATAGCTGACTGCATTTATCAGAAAGCAAATCCCCTCGCCGGTGGCGGCCAAAAGTAAACCGGCGATTGATGGCCCGATAAGACGTGCGCCATTGAACATCATTGAGTTCAGCGCTATGGCATTGCCAAGGTCTTCCTTCTTTTCAACCATCTCTACCACAAAAGAATGTCTGGACGGAACGTCAAAAGCATTTATGCAACCCAATATTATACTCAGCATTACAATTTGCCATATCTGAATCACCCCGGTCAGGGAAAGGAAAGCAAGAACGGATGCCTGCACCAGTGAAAGGACCTGAGTTGTGAGCAGGACTTTGTATTTATTGAACTTGTCGGTCATCACACCTGCGAATGGCGCCAGAAGGAAGGTCGGGATCTGCCCTGCAAAGCTAACAAGTCCGAGAAGAAATTCAGATCCGGTCATCCTGTAAACCAGCCAGGGTAAAGCAATGCGTTGCATCCATGTTCCGATAAGGGAAATGCTCTGCCCGGTAAAGAAAAGCCTGTAATTCCTGTATTGAAGCGAACGGAATATGGTATTTATTCTTGATGAAATGCTGCTGTTATTTGTTCCCGTCAATCGCACTATACATTAATTCATTCGTTAAAAGGAACCACGGAGTTTTCACAAAAACCAGTCCGTGCAATTCCGTGTAATTCCGTGGTGAAAAAGGATTTTTTTATATTAAAACCTTCAGCAGGCAGAGGGCAAGTATTACTATTATTGTAAGGGACGAGACTCCGATCGGGAACCAGACAGGAGCGATCCATGGAACCGGTATCAGAAACAGGACATCGATCGTTTTAAGGGTCGGAGGCCACTTTATCAGGATGTAAAGCGACAGGTAGTAAAACAGGTCCCAGAAAGCGAAAGTCCATAAAAAGAATATACCCCTTTCAATCCATGTACCGCCAACAAGAAGCGCAATTGCAACCAGCATGACAATTGTCGCCGCCTCTCTTGATATTTCGATATTTAGATACCGTTTCGGGAACTTCCCGATTGATTCCTTGTTTGAATCAGAATCGAGTATCCCAAGAACCTTCCGCAGATACACCACAACCACACCTTCGAGGTGCGCCATGGCGATACCGAAAATGGCAAGAATGAAGAGTTTGAATAGTATCGTATCCATTTTTAAACGGGGTTTAATAAAACCCTAAAATACTTCTTCTTAAAATAGAGTGCAACATTTACAAGTCCGATCATAACCGGGACTTCGACCAGCGGACCGATTACAGCGGTAAATGCCTCCCCCGAGTTTATGCCAAATACTGCAATCGCCACTGCTATTGCCAAGTTCAAAGTTGTTACTTGCAGCTGTAAATGAAAGCGTAGCAGCTCTGCTCGTAAGTTGCTCCTACTCTTTCTGCTCATAAAGAAAGGAGACCATGAACATGATTACGAAATAGATGGTCAGAGGGATTGCAATCCTAACACGACATCTAAGTGGCGATTTTAACGATGTATTCACCTTTTAAGGAGAACATCACTACAGTATCGTGAATAGCAATGCGATCAAGGTAAGCTGGACTAATTTTGGGAATAAACTTTGTGTGATACCACTCCTTGCTTTTCACCCTGATCAGGATAAAACGTGTCAGAAATCCTGCGAGGAATGGTATACCAAGGTAAATAAAAACACTTCTGGCAATTTGCCCGATTGTTATAGCTTCCACTATTGGGTTGGTAGGTACATCCAAACCAGCCAGGGAGAACTGCGATGAACAGCTAGGCATAAACGAGAACAGCAATACCTGGAAAATGGAATTGAAGGCTACCAATCCGGCACAATATTCAGTATCACCTTTGCCAGTTCGTTCCATACGATCACCATGGCGATACAACGTGCCAGACCGATCAGGATTAAGCCATACATGTAAGGCAGGTTTGCATTGTCTTCTCCCGGAAATAGTTTGAAGAATATAATTGCCAGAGCAAACATTAAGACAGGTCCGATTATCCAGTTCTGGACAAGTGAAAGACTCAGGATCTTAACATTCCGGAAGACACCGCCCAACTCCTCATATTTTACTTTTGCCAGAGGGGGATACATCATCAGGATCAGACCAATTGCTATTGGGATATTAGTTGTGCTTTCAGGTGAAGATTTCAATGAATCCCAGAATGTAGCGATTGCAGGGAAAAAATAACCTGAAAAAACTCCGGTAAACATCGCCAGGAATATCCATAATGTCAGGTACCGATCTAAAAAGTTAAGCCTCGGTTTCATAAACTTTGCTTTTGATGTTTATTCAGATTACCGGAATAACCTGGCTTTCCTGCCGAAACTGTTATACTGAAGATACCTGTATCACCCGTCTGAAACATTTTTATCTCATTGGGATCATTGTATTGAGAAAGCAACGATTCAGGAAGGCTAATTTCTTTCTGTTTATGAATTTTAACGCTGAGAAATCCCGAATCATCAATGATCTTCAGGTATCCGGTCATTTCACTTGCCCCCGACACGCATCCGGCATACATTTCAGCGTCTCTTAGCATTTTTTCGGACAGGTTACCTTTTACTACCACATCGGAGACACAAAAATGTCCGCCTGGTTTTAAAACCCTGAATATCTCACTGAAGGCTTTTGATTTGTCAGGAACAAGATTCAGAACACAGTTAGATATAACAACATCAAACCTGTTCTCCTTAAAAGGCATTCCTTCAATATCGCCCAATACAAACTCTACATTTTCATATCCGAGCTTTGCACAGTTTTCCCTGGCTTTCAGTATCATAGGTTCTGTCATATCGATACCTGTAACACTGCCGGATTCTCCGATAATTGCCCTGGCGACAAAACAATCATTTCCGGCACCGCTGCCAAGATCCAGAACATGGTGCCCCTTCCCGATTTTTGCAAACTGTGTTGGAATACCGCAACCCAGGTTAAGGTCAGCATCCCGGTTGTAGCCTTCAAGATTTTCATACTCCTCACTAAAGACTGTGTAATCGACTTCAGGCCCGCAGCACGATGAGGAACAACAGGATGATTTCTCACCATCATTTTGTGATGCTATTTTGCCATATTTTTCCTTAACAATGTTTTTTAGATCGTCTGAATTTATAATTCTGATTTTATTTCTGATTCATAAAAATTAAGAAGTGTTTTCCTTATATAGTCTCTTACCCTGCGAAATTCACTTAACACATACTCATCAGTACCTTCAATATGGGATGGATCCTCAAAAGCCCAATGCTTGCGATGGGTTACCTTTCCAGGGAAGTAAGGACAAGCCTCCTTCGCCTCATCACATACTGTTATAACATAGTCCCACTCATATTTTAAGTAGATGTCAACATGTTTTGGCACATTTCCGCTTATGTCCAGCCCAATCTCTTTCAAAACCTTAATAGCTGTCCTGTTGACCTGGTTTGCGGGATTCGTCCCCGCAGAATGTACTTCAAGGTTCTTTTCAAATGATTGCAGTATAGCCTGAGCCATCTGGCTGCGGCAACTATTGCCTGTACAAAGGATCAGTATTTTCATTTTTTCATATGGTTTTATTTTTTCGAAAAGGGGTATTAATTTGCCTCTGTAAAACTCTTTTATCTGATTTTCATGGTCTGCAATGGGCTTCACAGGGATAAGATCTATGACATCATCAGGACTTAAACCTGACTTGAAAAACAGGTCGAGGGAAGAAATAAGGGTTTCATAAACAGTATCCCTGCACTCATCGGCTTCCAACCCGATTTTCTGGCCTATTTCTGATAATTCTTTCCACTGAAACCAGAAATAGGTAGGCAGCATGGCCGACATCACAGCATAGCTTTCAAGTTTGTTCTCACTGACTTCAAAGGTATGGCCAAGAACCATGAATAATTTCATGAGTGAGTGCTTTTCATTATCAGGAAATTCTGATTACCAGCTCAACTCATTTGAGCAGAAGAGAATCAACACTCTCTTTTATAACCGATGCAAACTTATCAGGCTTACCCTCTGCATACAGAAATCCTTCATTGGTAATGTTTATCTTCTGATCGCCTTTCACAATAAGAAGTGTCTGGCCATTAATTCCAAACTGGTCGCCCAGAGCTTTTCCTGCTTCCTCTTCAATATTAAGGGCTGTAAAGTTTATTTTTCCCGAATTAAATTCTTCAGGATAAAGCATTTCAACATTTTTGCGTGCTTCTGATTCGATTGTTCTGCAGGTCGCGCATCGCACCGTCATGTGAAAATAGTAGACCTCAATATCGTTTCCTGAAACCTCTGCAGTAGCTTGAAGCTTTTGAACCGTTTGGGACTGCTGCCTGCATGTTACCACCAGAAACGAAATAAACAATAAGACTGTAAGAAACTTTTCTTTCATAGTTTAATTGGTTTTTAGGGTTGGTAACTGCCTGATCTCATCTGATGACGGCACCCGGCCTTTTACAACAATTTTAGTATTTCGTATAATTACGAAACAAAAATATACATTTTTTATATTCCCCGCACTCTCGCGATAATTTTTTTTAAACAAAAATAAATTTTGCTCCCTGCAAATCGAAATCAGACCACCCCCGCCTGACGAGATATTTTTTGCTTTGGTCAGGCAAGGGGTTGTTGAAAAAGCCTTTTTTAACCGCAAAGCACGCTAAGATGGAGCAAAGCACGCAAAGCTAAAACGTTAATAATTAGCTCTTTGCGATCTTTGCGTACTCCTTTGCGATCTTTGCGGTTAATGGATTTAACCTTTTTCAACAACTCCAAAGTTATTTCCTTGCAACTTAAGCATTGTGGATCAATACTTTTGAAACTTTCCAAGGTACATGTTAATATATTTCTCCTTATCCTTTGTCTTGTATTGCATTATATACCTCGGATGCTCAAGCGGTTCGACAGTGCCAAAGAACTTATATTCCTGATTTAGTTTTGAAAGAAACCTGAAGTTTTTGCCAGTCCCGAGACAGAAGCAGACATCCGTTTCTATTCCGAATTCAAGTTGTTTAATTAGATTTTCAATTATAAAATCATGGATCGAACCAGCCAGTTTATCACTGTCGTAATAATTGTAATTCAGATCACTGCCATTTTTCCCTGTAATGGTAAAACCCAGTGGGGAGACAGCGCTTATATAGAAATCCGAATAGAATTTAACCGGTCCGCCGTATCTGTCAATCATCTCATAGATAAAAACTGAAGATGTCTCATAGGTTCTTATTCCGGGAATGGAAAGTCCGCATTTTTCTTTAAGCCTTATGGAATCTGTAAACGGTATACCGGTCACTCCTGCACCGAATCTTCCGGGGTTTATACCAAGTATCAGATGCCTTTTCCTGTTGTCGGTATAAAATTTTCCGTAAAATTGCGTTATAACAGGTAAGATGCCGGAATTTGTCCTGAATGGATTCATTACTGCAATTCCCGGAGGAAGCGTACCTTTAAAGTCAAGTTCCCGGCAGAAGGAAATTATTTTTTCAGCGAATGTTGACATAAGGATCAGGGTTTGAACTGTAAAAATAGGCCTTCACAGAGAATTAAGTTTAACAGCATACCCAAATTTATTTAACTTTGAACACTTTTAACGGATAGACTTTAAGATACCCGATGACGGAAAAGGAAGTTGCTAAACCCTGCACCGATAAGCAGATCGCTTTTGACAAACGCTATTTGGAAATGGCTCTCATATGGGCTCAGAATTCCTATTGCGTGCGGAGGCAGGTGGGTGCCCTTATTGTAAAGGAAAAAATGATTATTTCCGACGGATACAACGGGACACCGGCCGGTTTTGAAAATGTATGCGAAGATGAAAACAATATCACCAAGCCATACGTACTTCATGCCGAAGCCAATGCAATCACAAAAGTTGCCAAGTCGAACAATTCCAGCGAAGATTCAACACTTTATGTAACTACTTCCCCATGCATGGAGTGTTCCAAACTGATTATCCAGTCAGGTATTAAGAGAGTAGTTTTCTGTAACCGGTATCATAAAACTGACGGCCTTGACCTGTTGAAACGGGCAGGTATTGAAATTGTATATATTGACCCTGAAAATAATATTTATGAAATACAATAATTCCACAAAAAGTGTTCTTCTTCCTCTTCTGCTGGCTTTATCACTTGTCGCCGGTATCCTGATTGGAATTTACCTTCCCAGGAAAAATCCTGCTCCGCAGCAATCTGGTTTCAGGGTAAGAAATGACAAGATCAACAGCATTCTCAACATTATCGAATCGGACTATGTTGATTCCGTTAACCGTGGTGCCCTGGTCGAAGCAGCAATACCTGCAATCCTGAAAAAGCTTGATCCGCATTCGGTCTATATACCTGCAAAGGATCTTATACGGGCCAACGAACCCTTACAGGGGAATTTCGACGGGATTGGAATATCATTTAACCTGCTTACCGATACTATACTGGTCATCAGCACCATACCTGGCGGACCTTCTGAAAAGCTCGGGCTGCTTGCCGGAGATAAAATTATTTATGTGAATGATTCTCTTGTTGCCGGACAGCAGCTGAGCGATGAGAAGGTAATGGGTATGCTCAAGGGACCAAGAGGGACACTTGTAAAGATCAAAGTTATGAGGAAAGGTTCTAAGGACCTGATCCCGTTTGAAATCACCCGCAATAAAATTCCGATCAACAGCGTGGATGTAAGCTATATGATAAACAATCATACCGGTTTTATCAGGATCAATAATTTTGCCATGACTACCTTTGACGATTTCCTTAAAAGTCTGCGGGAGCTCAAAAGCAAAGGAATGACCGGCCTGATCCTTGACCTGCGTCAAAACTCGGGAGGCGTCATGGAGTCGGCCATTAAAATTGCTGATCAGTTCCTGAAAGAGGGCGAGCTCATCGTTTACACAAAAGGGCGCTCCCAGCCAAAAAATGAAGCAAGGGCATCGGGCAACGGTGAATTTGAAACGGGAGACCTCGTAGTGCTTATTGATGAATGGAGCGCTTCGGCAAGCGAGATACTCGCAGGAGCAATTCAGGACAACGACCGCGGTACAATTATCGGGCGTCGCTCATTCGGGAAAGGGCTGGTACAGGAACCCGTACCATTTGCCGACGGTTCGGGAATGAGGCTTACTATAGCACGTTACTATACCCCTACCGGCAGGTCAATTCAGAAGCCTTACAACAACGGCTTCGATGAGTATTATGATGATCTCAATGTAAGGATGGAACACGGTGAATTTGAGGTCCCTGACAGCATTCATTTTTCAGACTCATTGAAGTTCATTACCCCGGGAGGAAAGATTGTCTTCGGGGGAGGCGGTATAATGCCTGATAAATTTGTTCCCGTCGACACATCGGGCCTTTCTCCTTATTTTCTGGCAGCCAGATCCCTGATCTACAGATTTTCCCTGAACTACACTGAAACACACCGTGAGGCGCTTAAAAAATATGCAGAAGTAGCAGAAATGGAGAAATATCTTGACAAACAGGGGCTGCTCGAACAATTTACAGATTTTGCTTCAAAAAACGGGATCAGGAAGGATTCTGAAGGTTTGAAGATCTCAGGAGCAATTATTCATACTCAGCTGAAGGCATACATTGCCAGGAATATATTGGACAACAGGGGATTTTACCCGATCTGGCAGGAGATTGACACTACCCTGAAATACGCGATCGGATATTTGAATTAGAAAGCTGTTTATTCAGTTCCCGAGCCCGTTAATGAAGTCGGAAAGCAGCTTAAGGGTTCTCTCCTCCTCTTCTATAAATCCCAGATGCCCGGAATTTTCAAGTATCTGCAATCTGGCATTTGCCGGAAGCCTGACTTTTTCCTTAACCTTTTCACATGATATGTAATTATCATATTTCCCGAGTATCCACAGGCATGGAACTTTCCCGGCTTCCATTACTGAAAGTCTCGATGGCCTGCTTATCATTCCTTTAAGAACGCCGATGATACCTTCATCACTTAACCTGGAAGCAATATCTTTTGACCGTTGCAAGGCCTCTTTGAATTTTACAAGGTTGACTTCTGCGAACATCCTTGAAACATTTTCCGGGTAAATAAGGAATTTCTTACCTGCCTTTACAACAATAATTTCCCTTTCCCTATTTTTAATCACTTCGGGAGTGTCGGCAAAAGGATGGGAATGAAATAGTGAATAACCTGTGAGCCGGTCAGGATAGTGTTCCAGAAATGCAAGCGAAATATATCCGCCAAGGGAGTGGCCTGTCAGAAAAACTTTCCTGATATTCAGATTGTCGAGCAGGTCCCTGATCAATAATGCCAGAAAATCCATTGTATGGCATTCTCCGAAAATGGGGGATTGACCGTGCCCCGGAAGATCGACAGATATGACTCTGAATCTTTTTGCCAGTTTTTCTGCAAATCCGTTCCAGCTCGCCGATGATTCAAGATAACCATGAATCAGTACTATCGTGTTACCCTCACCTGAATCGGTATAGTAGAGTTTCCCTCCCTGGCAGTGAATGTAGTTATTCATTGATAAAATGCTTTAGGTAAAAATCCGATATGATAAATCGCATGTTACCTGACATAACATTTCAATAATAAATATAGTTATTTCGTGGGATTGTTAATATGTTTAAATAATTTTAATTTTAGAAAATATTTTCTCCGGACTTAACCACCATCTTTAAATTAAATAACCAATGGATAGAGTTATTTATTCGTCTGTTGCCAAAAAGTTTGTAATGGCACTGGCAGGAGTCTTTCTTTTATTATTTCTCCCGGTCCATCTTTCAATAAACCTGTTGCTTCTCAAAAGTGACCCTGAGCCATTCAACAAGGCGGCCCATTTTATGGCAACTTTCCCTGTAATCAGGATAATCGAAATTGCGCTTATTGCAGCAATTCTTATCCATATTTCATGGGGTATCTATCTGCAGATCCAAAACTGGCTTGCCAGGCCTGTCCGCTACGCATCCCGCAATAAATCGGAAACCATTTTCTTCTCAAGGTTCATGATCTGGACAGGAGCATGCATACTTACATACTTTATAATTCATTTTACAAATTTCTGGTTTATCCGTCTGGGACTTGTCCCTGGGGATCCTGATAACTTCTATTTGCTGGCGCATAACCTTTTCAGGAACCCTGTTTACAATATTATCTATCTTACCGCATTTGTCCTTCTTGGCCTGCACCTTTTTCATGCTTTTACCTCTGCTTTCCAGACCCTGGGGCTAAATAACAGTATCTGGAAACCTGTTCTCAAAACCCTTGCGTGGGTCTATGCAATTGTACTTCCCCTGGGGTTTGCAATTATTTCGATCACACTCTGGCAATTCAGATAGAAATACAAAAATATGGAAAAATTTAATTCCAGGATACCCGATGGTCCGCTTGCCCAAAAATGGACCAGGTACAAAAATTCTGTTAGACTTGTGAACCCGGCCAACAAAAAGAAGCTTGAAATAATAGTCGTAGGCACAGGATTATCAGGCGCCTCGGCTGCTTCAGCACTTGGCGAGCTTGGTTACAGTGTAAAGAGTTTCTGTTATCAGGATTCTCCCCGGAGGGCACATTCTGTTGCGGCCCAGGGAGGCATAAACGCTGCGAAGAACTATCATAACGACGGCGACAGTATCTTCCGGCTCTTTTATGATATGATCAAGGGAGGCGATTTCAGAGCACGTGAAGCCAATGTTTACAGGGCAGCAGAAGTAAGCAATAACATTATTGATCACTACACGGCAGTCGGAGTTCCTTTTGCCCGCGACTACGGAGGAACCCTCGAAACGCGTTCTTTCGGAGGAGTCCAGGTCTCAAGAACCTTCTACGCAAGGGGACAGACCGGACAGCAATGCCTGCTTGGCTGCTATTCCACCCTCAGCAGACAGATCCAGAAGGGAAATGTTGTCATGTATCCAAGAAGGGAATTGCTCGACATCGTTTTAATTAATGGTAAAGCAAAAGGGATCATTACCCGCAATCTGGTTACCGGCGAAATTGAACGACACAGGGCCCATGCCGTCGTTCTGGCAACCGGCGGATACGGGACAATCTATTACATGTCGACGCTGGCAGTCAATTCCAATGCCTCCGCAGCATGGAAGGCCCATAAAAAGGGTGCATTCTTTGCAAATCCGAGTTTTATTCAGATCCATCCTACATGTGTCCCTCAGCTCAATGAGTTCCAGTCAAAACTTACGCTCATGTCGGAATCGCTCAGAAATGACGGACGCATCTGGGTTCCCAAAATTAAGGGCGATAAGCGACCTGGCAACTCAATCCCCGAAGAAGAGCGCGATTATTATCTCGAACGCAGATATCCCACTTTCGGAAACCTAGTACCACGGGATGTTGCTTCGAGGGCGGCAAAGGAGCGATGTGATGAAGGCTTTGGCGTAGGGGAAACCGGGCTGGCAGTGAACCTCGATTTCAGGGATGCAATCAAAAAACAGGGAAAGAAGGCTATCGAAGATAAATACGGGAACCTGTTTGATATGTATAAGACAATAACGGGGATCGATTCCTATGAAGAGCCTATGAGGATCTATCCGGCCGGCCATTATACAATGGGAGGTCTATGGGTCAACTATGAGCTGATGACAACCATTCCCGGACTTTATGCAATCGGCGAAGCCAATTTTTCAGATCACGGTGCGAACCGTCTCGGTGCTGCTTCCCTTATGCAGACAACAGGTGACGGATATTTCATCCTGCCCTATACTATAAGTAACTACCTCGTTGATGAACTCAGTTCACCTGGCTGTAAAAACAGATAGTCCTGAATTTACTGAGACCGAAAAAGCTTCTGTGGAGCGTCTCAATAAGCTGATTTCCATAAGGGGAAAGCAGACTGCTTCCTCGTTTCATAAACGGCTCGGCAAGATAATGTGGGATTATTGCGGAATGATACGCAATGAGGAGGGGTTAACAAAAGCTCTCGGACTGGTGCATGACCTGAAGGAAGAATTCTGGAAAGATCTGGCAATTCCCGGGACAATTTACGAGCTTAATCCTGAGCTTGAAAAAGCAGGCAGGGTAGCTGATTATTTCGAGCTTGCCGAGCTCCTGATAAAGGATGCAATTGAAAGAAAGGAATCGTGCGGCGCTCATTTCAGGGAGGAGTATCAGACTCCCGACGGGGAGGCACAGCGGAATGATGAAAAATACGCATATGTGGCAGCCTGGGAATACGCGGGAGAAGGAAAACCGCCCGTGCTCCACAGGGAGGAGCTTAAATTTGAAGAGGTGGAACTCAAGGTTAGAAGTTATAAGTGACAGAAGTCCGAAGACCGAAGACCAACGCAGAAGACAAATTAAAGTAAAAAGAAATTCGTATTAAAAGACATATTAAATTAAAAAGAAATACGTATTAAAAGACATATTAAATTTAAAAGAAATACTCCTTCGTGCCCCTTGGTGAGGACCTTTGTGTCCTTAGTGGTAAAAAAAAAATCCATTAACCACAAAGGATCACAAAGTTCAGCACTAAGGTTCACAAAGGACTAATATGTAACTCTATTTGTATCCTAATTTTAAATTGAACTAGCTTAAAGATCCTTATATGAAACTCTTATTAAAAATATGGCGCCAGAAGGATTCAAAAGCCACTGGTTCTTTCGTAACCTACAATATGGATAACGTGTCGCCGGAGATGTCATTTCTGGAGATGCTCGACGCGCTTAACAAAAAGCTTGTGGAAGATGGCAAAGAACCTGTTGCCTTCGACCACGACTGCCGTGAAGGTATTTGCGGGTCGTGCGGTATGTTCATCAACGGTCATCCCCACGGACCCGTGCCCGCTATCACCACCTGCAATCTTTCGATGAGGCATTTCAGGGATGGTGAGACTATCTGGGTTGAACCCTGGAGGGCAAAGCCGTTCCCGGTAATAAAGGATCTTATTGTCGACAGAAGCGCCTTTGATAAGATCCAGACTGCAGGTGGATTCATATCAGTTAATGTTGGAGGTGCTCCGGAAGCCAATTCCATTCTTGTACCAAGAAAGAAATCGGATGCTGCTTTTGATGCTGCAATCTGCATCGGTTGCGGGGCATGTGTTGCTGCATGCAAAAATGCATCTGCAATGCTGTTTGTCTCGGCCAAGATCTCCCAGTATGCGTTGCTACCTCAGGGAAGGGTCGAGGCTAAACAGCGCGCAAGGGCTATGGTTGCAAAGATGGATGAGGTCGGATTTGGCAACTGCTCCAATACCGGGGCATGCGAAGCCGAATGCCCGAAACAGATAACCCTTGTGAACATAGCAAGGCTCTTCAGGGAATACTACAAGGCTTTCTGATTTTTAGCCCACTTCAAAATAAATAACCCTTTTATGAAGAAAATAACCCTCTTTCTTATTTCCATTGTTTTTATTCCGGCACTATGGGCACAAACCATTATCAGCCGCGATGCTGAAATCACCAGTATGGTGGATGAGATCTCAAAAGAAAGAATAGAACAGTACGTCCGCAAGCTTGCAGGCTTTCACACCCGCCACAACCTGAGTGTTCAGAACGATCCGGCCAGGGGTATCGGGGCAGCCTGGAACTGGATTAAAACTGAAATGGAGAAAAGCATTTCTGCTTCAGGTGGACGGCTGGAGGTGAAATTCGAAGAATATAGTGTCGGTGGCCAGGGTCAGAGAATACCGACAGCCACGACCCTTAAAAATGTAATTGCAACACTCAGGGGCACTGATCCGCTGGATGACAGAAAGATATTAATAAGTGCGCACCTCGATTCAAGGGCAGCAACCGATAGTGACAACACCGGTTTTGCCCCGGGCGCTAATGATGACGGATCCGGTATCGCAGCAATACTTGAGCTCGTAAGGATTATGTCGTCACGGAATTTCCCTGCAACGATAGTGTTCATGGCATTATCGGGTGAAGAACATGGCCTTTATGGCGCCAGGCAGATGGCAGCCAGGGCAAAGGAGGAGAAATGGAATATTATAGCAATGCTCAATAACGATATGATCGGTAACAGCGGATCGAGCGAAACACTGTTGAACGACAATATGCGGGTCAGGGTGTTCAGCGAAGGAGTACCGGCATATGAAACGGAGCAGATGACAGCGCTGAGGAAATATACTTCGGGAGAAAATGACGGCAAAGCCCGACAGCTTGCGCGTTATATCAAGGAATCAGGTGAAAGATACGTAGATCAGCTCAACGTATCCCTTGTATTCCGGAACGACAGATTCGGAAGGGGCGGCGATCACACCCCCTTCTGTCAGGAAGGATTTACAGCAGTGCGGATCTGTGAATTTAATGAGAATTATGACAGGACCCACAAGATCCCGGCAATTGTTAACGGGATTCAGGAAGGCGACCTGCCTGAATACGTTGATTATGAATATGTAAGGAAGAATGCCGGAATGAATCTTGCAACCATTGCCAATCTTGCACTTGCGCCATTCGAACCTGCCGGATGCGGAATTGTAGCAGGC
Source organism: uncultured Bacteroidales bacterium (assembly GCA_963849615.1). Lineage (GTDB taxonomy): Bacteria > Bacteroidota > Bacteroidia > Bacteroidales > VadinHA17 > LD21. The sequence continues at coordinate 32,341 of CAWKIC010000070.1, read as the reverse complement.
GGATTAACAAATAAAACCACGCTGCGCTGGCAGGCGCCGGAAAAAGGTGTTAAGCCAGCAGGCTATTATGTCCTTTTAAGGGAAACATACCAGCCGCTATGGGAGAAAAAGATATTTGTTAAAGGGACGGAAGTAACCCTGCCCTACTCAAAAGACAATTATTTTTTCGCGATCCAGTCGGTTGACGGATACGGACACGAAAGCCTCGCAGTTTTCCCGGGGCAGGCAAGGCGACCATCAAACTAGGAACAGATCGCTTCCACGTCTTTTACGGTTTTTGGTATCGGTTTGCCGAGCAGCTTGTGCCCTTTTTCGACAATCACAACATTATCTTCAATCCGTACGCCTCCGAAATCCCTCCAGCTGTCGAGCTTACTATAGTTTATGAACTCCCTGTATTTCCCTTCAGCTTTCCACATATCAATAAGCTCCGGGATGAAATAACAACCCGGTTCCACTGTAAAAACGTGCCCCGGCTTATAAGGAAGCGCAAATCTTAAGTAAGCGAGTCCAAACTGATCGCTACGTTTGACCTGATCGTTATATCCGATAAAATCTTCGCCCAGCGCCTCCATATCATGTACGTCAAGGCCCATCATGTGACCCAGCCCGTGAGGCATAAAGAGAGCATGTGCTCCGGCTGCAACAGCCTCATCGACATCACCCGTCATAAGGCCAAGCTCTTTAAGCGAGGCTGCTATTATTTTACACCCGTTAAGATGGAGGTCGCGGTTCGACATTCCTGGCCTGGCAGCTTTGATTGACTCAATATTTGCTTTCAATACGACTTCATAGATATCCTTCTGCTGCCGGCTGAATTTACCTCCCACAGGAGTGGTGCGTGTTATGTCGGATGCATAATGCAATTCAGTTTCAGCGCCTGAATCATTAACCATCATTCTTCCCTTCTGCAGAATATTTCCATGGTTATGATTGTGAAGCGTCTGTCCGTTAATGCTCAGAATTACAGGGAATGCCGGGCCGTAGCCTTTCGAAAGCGCAATGCCTTCGATTATACCAAAAATTTCCTGCTCCTTAATACCCGGTTTGCACATTTTCATTGCGGTAACGTGCATCTCGTAAGCAATCCTTATTGCTTTTTCAATTTCCTCAATTTCAACCTGTTCCTTGATCGACCGCATCGAGATGACAGCCTTTGCAAGGTCGGTTGACGCAATGGTTTTCATCTGGCACGGGTTCTCCCGCAGGAGTTTCCCCAGGGTCATTTTTGTATCGCCTCTGTAAGGCGGAAGAAAATGGATCTTCCTCTTTTTGGAAACAGCAGCCTTTATGATACTTTCCAGGTTCGACATCGGAGCCGTATTTGTTATTCCGCATTTTAAGGCAAGTTCCTTTACCCTGGGCTGGGGACCCATCCAGACTATATCGTCAACGGTGACGTCATTACCATAGATCCAGTCTTTTCCCGAATCAAAATCCATCAAACCGGTGAATCCGGGGAGGTCAATGCCAAAATAGTAGAGAAAATCACTGTCCTGTCTGAAATGGTATGTGTTTGCAGGATAGTTCATCGGCGCCTCTTCGCTGCCGATGAATAAACCGAGTCCTGACTTCATGAGCTTGTGAAGGGCAGTTCTCCTTTTTACATAAACTTCGCTTTTAAACATAATTTGTATCTTTTAGTTAAATTATTTATAGAACCCTGTTTTTAACCGGGAGATCGCTATTAACTCTTCCCCCAGTGGGAATGATCGGGCTTTTGATACTCTTATGCAACTTCTTTTTCAAGTTATTCTTTTTGGGGCCATATCATTCTATAGTGAGGAACTACTAAGGTACAATTTACAGGAGAGTATTCCAACCTGTCTGTTAATTTCCTGAAATATTTGATATGCGGACTATTTAGATCGGGACCGATACATTTTTGGAAATTTTATCAACAGGTTAATCAAATAAATATCAATTCAGAACGTTTTAATAATCAGTAGAATTAATTTGCGAATAGAATTTATTGTTAATAAAACTTTATTATATTCGCAACAGAGTTATCAACACATTATTAACACCGACCTGACGATATGCCTTACAGAAGACTTCCCAACACTGATGCGGCCCGTATCAGGGCAATGAGAATTGCTCTCGAAAAAGGGAGAGATGTTCCTCCGAACCAGATGGCCTTTTCACCCAAAAATATTGTCCGTCTGCAGGGATTCCTTCCCCGTTTTGAGAATATGATACAGATGCAACGTCAGTCTTATGCCTCACAGAATAATAAAAGCAAGGACTATGCTGAGATTATAAAAAAGGCAAGATTATACCTCACTCATTTTGTCAGGGTTATGAATATGGCAATTTTCAGGGGGGATCTTCCTGTCGAATCAAGGGCATTTTACGGACTGGCAACGAACGAATCAACTGTCCCTTCATTAAATACTGAAAATGAGCTCATAAGCTGGGGCAAACGAGTAATAGAAGGAGAAGAATACCGCATCAGGAAAGGTGGTTGTGCAATAACCAATCCCACGATAGCGGTTGTAAAAGTAAGATATCAGAATTTCCTTGAAGCATGGAACTTTCAAAAAACACTTGCTAAACGGACTCTTGATTACACCGAAAAGAATTACGAACTCAGGAAAGAAGCGGATGATATCATTATCCAGATCTGGAATGAGGTTGAAAATACTCACAGCACACTCCCCGAAGAAAAGAGGATGGCAGAAAGTGAAAATTATGGCATTGTCTATTTTTACAGAAAAAATGAACTGAACAAAGCTTCTGAGGCTACCGAAGCACAAAGCAGTATCTGGCCGTAATAAAAATCAGTTTGACAATCGGAAATATAACACTTGGAGCATACCCTTTGTTCCTTGCGCCGCTGGAGGATATTACAGATCCTTCATTCCGTATGGTTTGCAAGATGAACGGGGCAGATTTCATGTATACCGAGTTCATCTCATCCGACGGGTTGATCCGGGAGGGGAAGAAAAGTGTGAAGAAACTCGATATATATGACTTTGAGCGACCTATTGGCATTCAGCTCTACGGCCACCTTGTTGAGGCAATGGTTGAGGCAGCCAGGATAGCTGAAGAATCGAAGCCCGAACTGATTGACATAAATTTTGGCTGTCCTGTTAAAAAGATTGCCGGCAGGGGAGCCGGTGCAGGCATGCTGAGAAATATCCCGCTGATGATCAGTATGACTTCAGCAATTGTAAAAGCAGTGAAATTGCCGGTAACGGTTAAGACCCGTCTTGGCTGGGACGATGACAGCAGAAACATAGTCGAAATAGCGGAGAGGTTGCAGGATACAGGTATAAGTGCACTGACCATCCATGGCAGGACACGGAACCAGCTTTACAAGGGCTGCGCCGACTGGACACTCATCGGTGAGGTAAAAAATAATCAGAGAATGACGATCCCCATTATCGGGAACGGGGATATTGACGGCCCGGTGAGAGCGAAAGAGATGTTCACAAGGTATGGTGTCGACGGCATCATGATCGGGCGCGCTACCGTAGGCCGACCCTGGATATTCCGCGATATCAGGCATTATATCAATACCGGGGAATTGCTGCCTGAGCCTACAGTTTCAGAAAAAGCTGACCTTGCACTCCTCCACCTTGACAAATCGCTGTCTTACAAGGAGGGAAAGAAGGCAATCTATGAAATGAGGAGACATCTTTCAAACTATTTCAAGGGATTGCCGGATATCAGGGAAACACGTCTGAGGCTTGTCACATCCACCGAAGTCGATGAGATAAAGGATATTATAAATGAGATCCGTGTGAAATGGGGCGACTACCGGAGTGACGACAAAACGTCGGTGTATGGTGTCTGATCCTGCGCTTTTACAGCTTCAACCTTGCTGAAAAGAGTGGAAAAGCTTTTCCATTTGAAAATTGCCCTGAGTACCAATATGAAAATAATTCCAGTAATTAAAAGAGCTATAAGTTCAGTCCAGGGATAAACATTTTGTTGCTCATAGACTGCAGCCGTCTGCAGGGCTGAAGAATCGTGGGTAACCATTATGCACAGGAATATATTATTGGCGGCATGGGCGCCTGCTGAAGCTTCAATACCGTCATCGAGAATAGTTATGATCCCGAAAACCAATCCAAAAAGGACATATTGGGGCATCATCGTTAAAAATCCAAACTCCTCAACTTCCGGATTAAATGAGTGCATTATACCGAACAACAGCGAAGTTACAAGCAACGGGAGCCACCTGTTGGCCGCAAGTACTGAAAATCCCTGCATAAGGTACCCTCTGAAGATAACCTCTTCAAATGCTGCCTGGAACGGGACAAAGACTACTGAAACCAGGACAAGACCCAAAAGGGTGATTGAGGTATTGTTCAGGGTGAAATTTGCAGGATCAGCTTTAAGATAGATAAAAAGATAAACCGCTGACAGGATCAGCCAAACCAGCCCGGAAATAAAAAATCTGCTCCATCTGATAGATCCAGTTCCGTTTACTGTCATCTTAAATGTCCTGTTATTCAAAGGTTTAATGACAAGGATAAAGGTCAGCAATGCTGCCAGAAACGGAAATAGCATTACAAAAAGTCCCAGGTTGGGTTCGAGCCCCAGAACACTGAGGTCATTTGGATTTGCTGCTATCTCTGATATCACTGCCGGATCTGATGATGCTTTCAGAAAATAGGCCACCAAAAGAGGTATGGCGCCTATGGTATTTGAAGCCACAAGAACCGCCACAACCATGACGATGTACCTCCAGACATGGTTTCTACCTGTAAAAGAGGATTCAAGATGGTTCATAGACAATAATTATAAATCGGATGAAGCCCTTTTGGGGTGGTCGATTGAATAGTGTAATCCTATGCTCTCCTTTCGGGCAGTAGCCATCTTGATAATAAGATATCCGATATTGATGATGTTACGGAGCTCACAAATCTTCTTAGAAATCAGAGATCGCTTGAAGAGGCTTTCGGTTTCATTATACAGGATCTCGAGGCGGACCATTGCACGCTGGAGTCGCAGGTCGGACCTAACGATACCAACATAAGTGCTCATTATCATCTGTACCTCCTTCAGACTCTGTGTAATAAGCACCATCTCCTCAAGGTGGGTAGTGCCCTTGTAATCCCAGTCCGGCATTTTCTCTTCAAAGTCCAGTCCGGTTAAACGGTTACCCGAATGCATTGCTGCCCGGTATGCATACACCGCGGCTTCGACGAGTGAATTGGAAGCGAGCCTGTTTGCTCCGTGAAGTCCTGTGGATGAGGCCTCGCCAAGGGCATAAAGCCTGTTTATGTTGCTCTGGCCGTCGGTATCCACCTTTATTCCGCCACACGAATAGTGGGCTGCCGGGACAACAGGTATAAGGTCTTTCGTTATGTCGATTCCCCGCTGGAGGCAGTGTTCATATACATTCGGAAAATGATCCTTCAATCCGGCAGGTTCCAGATGAGTGCAATCGAGCCAGACATGGTCATCGCCCCAGATCTTCATCTCGTTGTCGATAGCCCTGGCCACGATATCCCTTGGAGCAAGTGATTCGCGGTTGTCATATCTTTTCATGAATTTTTCACCGGAAAGATTCTTCAGAACGGCGCCGTAGCCGCGCAGCGCTTCTGTTATCAGGAAGTTAGGCCTCTTTTCGGGATCATATAATGCGGTGGGATGAAACTGGATGAACTCCATGTTCTCGATGGTACCCTTGGCCCTGTAGACCATTGCTACTCCATCGCCGGTAGCTATCTCCGGGTTTGTTGTTGTAAGGTACACATTCCCAAGTCCTCCGGTTGCAACGACAGTGATCTTTGAAAGAAAGGTTAAAACTTTCTTATTTACAAGGTCGGCCACATAAGCCCCATAGCAGTTTAAACCGGGGTAATTTCTTTTCACCTCAATACCAAGGTGATGCTGGGTAAGCACTTCAATTGCAAAGTGCTGTTCATAAACTTCTATGTTCGGATTTTTTCTTACCTTCTCCATCAGGGTTTTCTGTATCGCCTCACCTGTCCTGTCCTTTGCGTGAAGAATTCTTTTCTCGGTGTGACCCCCCTCCCTTGCAAGGTCATAAGTTTCATCCTCCTTTTTGTCGAAGGGAACTCCGAACTCTATAAGATCCTTAATCCTTTCCGGAGCTTCATGAACCACGAGCCTTACTACTTCCTCGTTACAAAATCCATCGCCTGCAATGAGGGTGTCCCGTATGTGTTTTTCGAAGTTATCCGGTTCACTGAACACAGCTGCTATTCCTCCCTGAGCATAACGTGTATTCGAATTATCAAGCGTTGATTTGGTAACTACTGTAACCTTGCCGAACCCGGATGCCTTCAATGCAAAAGTCAATCCTGCAATCCCTGATCCAATGACAAGAAAATCTGTCCTCTTCTTCATAATCTCTTTTAAGGTTAAGAGGCCTAAAGATACAAATAGATTTGATGAAATGAAGGGAACGAGGGAAGCCGGGTGTCCGTCTCTTCTTTCTATCGGGGCAAACCAATTATTATCGCGGATTTTTTATTAATTTTGAATCAGTCGAATCATCATGAACAGTCGTGACATAAAATTATTTATCCGTAGTAAGAGCGATCTTTTCTGGTATACTCCCGATGATAAAAAGGAAGAAATAGCTCCTGAACTGCTTGTGGAAACAATTCTGAATTATGGAAGCCTTGATGATATCAGAACTCTTATGAGCATCATGGGGAAAAAGGAAATGTCGAGGATACTTAACAGCGCAACCGGAAGAAAAAGGATGAATTATTTTCCGGAAATTTATAATTTCTTTTCACTGTATTTTAAGAGGAATGCATAAGGAGATCCTTTCGGAATCACAGTTGAGACTGTTGCCTCTGGTCAGTAAATTCAGAAAGGAATTCTATCTTGCCGGTGGGACCGCTGTAGCTTTATACATTGGTCACAGGCGATCAATCGATTTTGACCTGTTTAAGTTTTCCCCGTTGAATCACAGAAAAATAGTTACAGTCTTTGAAGAATCAGGAACTCCGTACGCGGTAAATCTGAGGATACCGGAACAGCTGAACCTGAATGTGACGGATGTTAAATTCACATTTCTTGAATATCCATTCACGATAAATGCGAAAATCAGGTTTGAAGACAGTTTAAGATTACCGGAACTGATCGATCTTGCAGCCATGAAGGCCTATGCGCTGGGACGAAGGTCAAAATGGAAAGATTATGTTGATCTCTATTTCCTGATAAAGGAATTCTATACGGTCGGCCAAATTTCAGAAAGAGCCCGGGAGATATTTGACCAGCTTTTTTCGGAGAAGCTTTTCAGGGCCCAGCTGAGTTATTTCGATGATGTTGATTACACTGAAGAAATTGAATACCTGGTCCCTCCTGTCAGAGCTGACAAGATAAAGGAGTTCCTTGTCGATAAGGCGACTGATCTCGGTTTCTAGGGGCAGCAATCTCAGCTCCCCTCCGCTCCCCGCTTCTTCCTCCCTGCCCCCTGCTCCCCTGCCCCTGCTCCTCGTTCTTAACTTGTGCTCTGAGATTCAACTGAATACACTGATGAAGGATACTATCTTAAACACCGGTCTCACTTTTCTACTTTTGCTGCTTTATGGCTGTACAAAAGATGAGCCTGAAGGGGTAGAAGGGAGTCTACAAAGGGAATAAAATATCCAGGGACAGATGTCAGACCCTGATATTCAATATAAGGACGGGTTTGTTCTGTACATTTCATTAAACTTTGGAAGACTTTTAATGCCTAATTAGACCTTTGAAAAAGTGTATACATACAACCCATGCCATTTATGAACCAATAGATTCATTGAATGGAAACCTAAAGGCGAATGGCATTTTCGCTTTGACAGTCAGGATTAAAAATTCATTTTCTAATGGATATAATATAAACTTCTTGCTCGACTGGCCCTGAGTTGCTGTTGATTGAAAATTATCTTTTAGTATTTCTTTACTATTGATCCCGTACAGTCAATTTATATTGTCAAAATTGTGCTCACAGGAAGTTTAAACGCTCCGACCCATATTGATCGGTGTCGTCGCAGCGTTGAAATTTCAATCGAGCTTCTGGTGCTTTTTGCAATTCTGCCTTCGTTCATCGAAAGGTTCCATGGAGAATTAAATTTTAGTACGTATATTTGCACTTTATCTAATTACATTGCAGATATCATGAGAAGAAAATTATACTGAATTAAACCTGATTGAGGAAGTTACCTGGATAATGTTGAATTCAATAACGAACCCTCAACGTGAAGAGGGACTTTTAATCTCCGATGATACAATTCTATTATACTGATATTCTCAGGAAAGAAAATGCAAAAGGCTTTCAATCAATCGAGCAGACGAAAACAGGTAAGAAATCCCTGCAAAGTTACTTCTAACGAGACTCCAAAATTGAGGTTATATTTAGGCAATCTAAGTAAAGACTAAAAGATTAACTCCCTGATAAAGTAGATTCAAACTAACGTCATTTAAGGCTAAACGAACCACTCAAATGATCTTGCCGACTTTGGTCCAGACGAATAGATCTGACCATAACTCGTTTACAGCATGGACGGGGATGATGCCAGATATAGTGCCTGCAGCATTCTTACGTAAAAAATAATATGCCGTGACCTTGACCTCCCCCGCCCTGCTCCCCTGCCCCCACAACCGGCTCCCCAGAATCAGAATGAAATAGGAGACTGCGACCAGCAAGGACGACCTTTGTAAAACATAACAATTTCCCTTACATTTGCTCTCCGCGAAACAAACTAAAATTGGCTATGGCTCAGGAAGATGTTTTTAAAAAGCTGGTTGCTCATTGCAAGGAATATGGTTATGTCTTTCCGTCAAGCGAGATATATGACGGACTAAGCGCCGTTTACGATTATGGTCAGTACGGGGTTGAGCTTAAAAACAATATCAAAAAATACTGGTGGGACAGCATGGTCCTGCTTAATGATAACATCGTCGGCCTCGATTCTGCAATATTCATGCATCCCACGATCTGGAAAGCTTCCGGTCACGTCGACGCATTCAATGATCCTCTTATCGATAACAAAGATTCAAAAAAAAGATACAGGGCAGATGTTCTTATAGAAGAGCATATTGCGAAGATCGAGGATAAAATAACGAAGGAGGTTGACAAGGCCAGGGAGAGATTCGGAGATGCTTTCGATGAAAAAAAATTCCGGGAAACAAATCCCAGGGTACTGGCAAACCAGGTTAAACTGGATGAGCTGAATACCCGTTTTTCAAAAGCAATGAATGACACCAATCTCGCTGAGCTGAAGCAAATAATCATTGATAACGAGATCGTTTGCCCTATTTCCGGCAGCAGGAACTGGACGGATGTGAGGCAGTTCAACCTGATGTTCTCAACCGAGATGGGATCCACACTTGAGGGAGCAAGCAAGATATACCTCCGCCCCGAAACAGCCCAGGGAATATTTGTCAATTTTCTGAATGTCCAGAAGACCGGAAGGATGAAGATACCATTCGGAATTGCACAGACCGGCAAGGCTTTCAGAAATGAGATCGTCGCAAGGCAGTTTATTTTCAGGATGAGGGAGTTTGAGCAGATGGAGATGCAGTATTTTGTTCAGCCCGGTTCCGAACTTGAGTGGTTCAGACACTGGAAAGAGGTCAGGATGAACTGGCATAAAGCCCTTGGTTTCGGAGATGAGAATTACCGTTTTCACGACCATGTTAAGCTCGCTCATTACGCAAATGCGGCAACCGATATTGAATACAGATTCCCATTTGGGTTCAAAGAAGTTGAGGGAATACATTCAAGAACGGATTATGACCTTAAGCAGCATCAGCAGTACAGCGGCAAAAAGATGCAATATTTCGATCCTGAAAAGGGAGAATCATATATACCCTATGTTATTGAGACTTCAATCGGGGTCGACAGGATGTTCCTGCAGGTGATATCGGCAGCTTACGCCGAAGAAGAGTTGAAGAAGGAGGATGGCAGCCTTGATACGCGTGTTGTACTCAGACTGCCTTCATACCTGGCGCCTGTCAAGCTTGCCGTTATGCCTCTTGTCAAAAAGGACGGGCTGCCTGAGATAGCGGAGAAAATTGTCCATGACCTGAAGTTTGATTTCAACTGCCAGTATGACGATAAGGATTCAATTGGAAGGCGCTACCGCCGGCAGGATGCCATCGGTACTCCATATTGCATCACAATAGACCATCAGACACTTGAAGACCAGACTGTTACAATCAGGTACCGGGATTCAATGCTGCAGGAAAGGGTAAGCATCCCGGGATTAACCGATATAATTGCCGAAAAAGTAAGCATCAGGACCCTCCTGAAAAAACTCTAGGATGAAAAAGGTCCTGATAATCACCTACTACTGGCCTCCGGGATCCGGAGCAGGAGTGCAGAGGTGGCTTAAATTTTCAAAGTACCTCCCCGCACACGGCTGGGAGCCGGTTATTCTTACAATAGATCCCGGCTATGCCACATATCCTGCGCTCGACAATACACTTACCGATGAGGTGCCTCCCCGGTTAGAAGTTCATAAAACAAAGGCAACGGATTATTTCAGGCTTTACAGCAGAGATAAAAAAAGGATTCCTTCCTCCGGTTTTGCTATTGACGAAGGAAAAGGCCTTTTCAGCTGGCTGTCGAAATTTATAAGGGGAAATTTTTTCATACCCGATCCGCGAAAAGGGTGGAACAGGTATGCCTTCCTGAAAGCTTGTGAATTAATTGAAAAGGAGGAGATCAGGAATGTAATAACAACAAGCCCGCCACACTCCACACAGCTGATCGGCCTGAAACTTAAAAAGAAATACCCTGATATTAAATGGATTGCCGACCTGAGGGATCCCTGGACCGACATCTATTATTATGACATGTTCCATCCGACGGCTCTTTCCAGAATGGTCGATTTAAACTATGAGAAAAGTGTGCTGAAATCTACAGATGCCATAATTGCTGTCGGGCCATCTCTTAAAGAACTGTTTGCTTCAAAGATCCACGGGTTAAGTGAAAAAATTGAAGTGATTTCCAACGGCTATGATGCAGAAGATTTTTCAGATCTGACTCCGGCCAATCCCGCGATATTTACGATTTCATATACGGGCACACTATCCGATTCATATCCCGTTACCGGACTGCTTAAAGCCCTGGAGGTTTTTAAGAATGAAAAAACCGATTTCAGGCTGAGGTTCGTGGGTATGGTCTCGTCACATCAAAGGGAGAACATTTTAAAATCCTCGTCGGAACAAAAGCGGAGTTCATTCCATATACCGACTCATAAAACAGCCATAAAACACATGCTTGAGTTCCACGGTGTTGCTGCTTATTATTCCTGATCATCAGACGAACAAAAGCATAATCACCGGCAAGCTTTTTGAATACCTGGCGTCGGGAAAACCGGTAATCTGCCTTGGGCCGGTTGACGGGGATGCGGCAGGGATCATCAGGGAGACGGGGCACGGGAAGACTTTTGATTATTATGATTCGGAAGGGATTTCCGAATACATAAAAGTTCTGATTTCAAATCCGGAAATAACTGAAAAGAGTTCTCCTTCGATTTACAGCAGGGAAAACCTGGTGAAAAGAGTTGTTACATTATTAAGTTGAGATTTTAACCGCAGAGGACGCAAAGGAGAGACGCAAAGTTCGCAAAGGGACTTTGAATTTATGTGTCTTAGCTTTGCGTTCTTTGTGACAACTTAGCGTTCTCTGCGGTTAAGAAGAACCCTTTCAACAAAGGGAAGTCTTAGTGGATTTCATAATGCAAATTATTTCTCTGTTCCGGCAAAGAATATTTACCTTTATTGTGAATAAGTTAACAATCCAGAGATGAATATCGGAGTCGTAGTTGACAACGATCTTATTGATGACAAAAGGGTTCTGAGGGAAATTGATATCCTCAGGGAAACCGGTTATGAAGTCTTTGTTCTTTGCTTCGGATTCACCAATAAAACCTACACCAGTGTTGAGGGAGTAAGTATAACCAGGATCAGGATCAGCAAAAAACTAAAGAACATATTGTTTTTCTTCCTGAACTTCATCCCTGTTTATGAGTATATATGGGCATCTTCCATAAAAAAGTTCATTAAAGCCAACAATTTACAGGTATTGCATGTCCATGATCTCTACATGGCAAAAGCAGGATGGAACGGGATTAATAATTCAGGAAGAACGATTCCTATGATCCTTGACCTTCACGAGAATTATCCCTATGCTGTCACAACCTATAACTGGACAAAAGGGAGATTGCGGTCACTTTTTTCGCAACCATTAAAGTGGCAGAAAAAAGAGAGAGAATATCTCGGGTTTGCTGACAGGATTATAGTTCTAAGTGACGATTTCAGGGATACCCTTACAGAACGGTATCCGGAACTCCCAAAAGCTCTGTTTACGGCGCTGCCAAATGTTCCGAATCTTGCACAGGCAGAACATAAAATAGCTGTTAAACCGGTTGTTAATTTTGAAAGTAAAGGTCCTGTTCTCTTCTATTTTGGTGTTGTTGCCGAAAGAAGGGGAATTTTTGATGCTCTCAGTGTATTTGAAGAGCTTGTTTCTGAAAATCATCCTTTAGTTTTTCTTATTATCGGTCCTGTCGATAAAAAAGACAGTCGGAGATTTTTCAATATAATTAATTCAGAACAACTTCATGACAGGGTCAATTACATACCATGGATAGATGGTTCAGAACTGCCGGCTTATCTTGAAATAACGGATATCTGCCTCGCCCCTTTCCAAAAGAATCCACAGCACGAATCGGGAGTGGCTAATAAGATCTACGATTATATGCTCGGAAAGAAACCTGTGATTGCTTCCGACTGCAAGCCACAAAAAAAGCTTATTGAAAGATACAGGTGCGGATTGATTTATACCACCAGGTCAGAATTTAAGGCAGCGATAGAGAAACTCTCTTCTGACCCGGAGCTGCGGTCGGAAATGGGGAAGAACGGATTTAATGCGATTGTGAACGAAAATCACATGGGATTGATAAAGGGTCGCCTTATCAACCTGTATAAGACCATTAGTACATCACAGGTAACGGGCATCGGGTCAGAAGGCGAGGTGCCGGGTTAAAGAAAAGGAGATTCAAGTGGCAAAATAGGAACTGCATGTGCTGTCAGATGCATAAAAGATTAAAAAATGAACATTTTAATTCTCACGCATTCATATCCTGATCTGAATAACAGGTGGCGTGGTATTTTCATACAGGAACAGGCTAAAGTATTAAGTCTGAAGCATAATGTTTATCTGGTCTATTTCAAAGTAGATTATTCGCATCTCGCACCATTTTCGGGATATAAGTTCACCATAAGAAAGAATCAGAAGATTACCGAATACGAAGTAACAACAGGAAGATCTTTCCCGGTTATCAACCAGCTTAAATATTTCCGGAATACATATTCCTTTATAAAGAAAGAGATACTTGCAAACCACAGGATCGATATTATTCATAGTCATTTCGCATACCCGGCGGGTTTTCTGGGGACGATCATCCAAAAACTTCAGAAAATACCAAATATCATAACTGAACATTCCTGGATCAGGAAACATTTTAGAAGCTGGATCCATAAACAGTGTGCTATTTATGGCCTTAGGAATTCTGAAGCTGTAGTGGCTGTCAGCAATATTCTCAGGGAAGATTTGAAAAGTTATTGCAACCGGGAGGTAATTATTATTCCAAACGTAGTCGATCTTGATAAGTTTACGCTGTCCCGGAAGTTAAGAGGAGAAACATTTAATATCGGGATTCTTGGAGGGATGAACAATTTCAGGAAGGGATTTGATATCCTGATAGAGTCTGTTGCACTGCTGAAAGATCTTGACATCAGAGCCCATATAGGAGGAGATGGCATTCATCGTGGAAAGTTCATTCAGCTTGCCAAGGAAAAAGGGGTATACGATAAGTGCATTTTTTATGGAGAGATCCTGGCAGAAGATATTCAGCAGTTCTATTCACGGCTCGACACTTTTGTGCTGGCAAGCCGGGATGAAACATTCGGGGTTGTTGTAATTGAAGCTATGGCATCCGGGTTACCTGTGATAGCAACTGACTGTGGTGGGCCAAAGGAAATCCTTACAAGAGAAACCGGCCTACTGGTAGCCAGGGAGAATCCGCCTGAGCTTGCCAAAGCAATCAGGTATATGTCGGCAAATTTGGAATCATACGATAAGGAATTTATCAGGAATTATGTCTTTGAAAAGTACGGAACCAGAACTTTTACCGAAAGTGTTTCGAGGCTGTATCAGAATGTTGTAAAAAAATCAGATCCCAGCTTTTAGAAAAGCAAAATAATTGCATCCGATAAATCTGGTGGTCAATCCCTTGTTAATAAGTTTTATTCTGTCTTCCAAAAAATAAAAAACCGACCAGAACCACTTTTTTGGCCAAGGTTTCAGATGTAATCTTTCTCTCCTTATTTCTTTATATACTCTACGAAAAGATTTATCAAAGAAACCTATGGAAGTAAAATCCTTGATAACCTCAAATCCGGCTCTTTTTACCAGTCTCCCGGCATCTTTTTCATCATAACACCTGAGATGCCCTGAAGGATCCTGTTCCCCGTACTGCCTTTTCCTTGTTTTGAATGATTTTTCCAATGGCAGGTTCAGAAGCACATATGATGAAATCTTGTTAATATCCTGCAGAAATTCCAAATCATCCGGGATGTGTTCAACGATATCGGATAAAACAACAACATCAAATCTATGTTCCGGGATTTCATCCGGAATTATCCTGAAAAATTCTTCAACTGTTCCCTGAAAAAAGCTACAATCAGGATAAAGCTTTTTAGCAGCATCAATATTATTTACTGATATATCAATGCCTGTTCTTGATTGTATTTGAAGTCTGTCAGAGATATTATTTAATAATACACCGAACGCACAACCTACTTCAAGAATATTACTGGCTGTAAAGCCTTCAGGAATCAGGTTTATAATATTCCGGACTTTCCAATCAACTATTACAGAATAATTTTCCCTTTTGACCGGATCGTTTCTAAATCCCGCATAATCTTGTTGATTGTCATAGAATGAAGCAAAATCCATTGATTAATTTTTTCTTAAAACATAAACCAGCGATCTGCCTTTTTTTGGTCCTGTCATAAATGGATAAAACAAGGGGAGAAGGATATTTCTGAACAAAGAAAAAAGGGAAAAACCAAACAGGTGAAAAAACGGAATTGTTCCTGCATAACTTTTCTGCAATATTTCGAGCTTATAAAAATCAAACAAATTTTCAAGCTGGACATATGAAAGAGGCGTAATATGGCCATGTACAAGGTCGGTTCTCTCATAAGCAATCAGAGTCCCCCTCATAAAGAACCTCAACCTTGAAGTAAAACCGGAGATATTGGGAGTGCTGAGAACAATAATTCCGCCTGCGTTCAATAAAGAGAGGCAGTCTTCCAGAAATTTCCATGGATTATGAAGGTGTTCCAATATTTCAACTGCTACAACCAGATCATATCTGGAAGTGATTGACTGCTTAATATCAGCTGTATTCAGATCCAGCTCATATTTCCGGTTAACCTTCGCTTTCAGCTGGCTTGTATCTAAATCACAAGCATCTACAATCATTCCTGAATCGATAAGCCTCTGTGAGAATGCTCCTTCTCCGCTACCAAAATCAATTACTTTCATTCCTTTCCTGAGGTACGGACTTAGTATCTGAAAAACGCCCGGATGGAGCCCATGTGCTGCGAGTACTTTTATCCCTTTATAGTCAGAGGGCTTAAGATCACCAATTTTTAATAACATAAAAGGTAAGAGAGTTTAATTACTGTAAAATTACCAAAATCTTATGTTTTAATACATTTCCCATGAATTCTTCTGATAATTGACTTTATCGTTTGACTGATTTTTTATAAACGTCACTTACTGATTCTTAAAGCTTAGTTGTATCTTCGGTTCTTAAAAATCAGAAGGAGTATATTTATTTGATTTGAGTTTGATATATAATGCTAAAATCAATTAAAATATCATTAAAAGAATCATTAATCTACGGTATTGGCAACATTGCCGTAAAAGTAATCGGCTTCCTGCTTATTCCTCTCTATACCGATCCGAAATACTTTTCCATTGATGATTTTGGTATTATCGCCGTACTTGACATTACAGGTATGGTTTTACTTTCATTAATGGCATCAGGTCTGCCCCAGAGCATGATGAGGTGGTACTGGGACAAAGATTTCACGGAGAACCGCAAAGGTATCTTCTTCATGGCGCTTTCATTTCAGGTAGTGATAAGTCTGTCATTCTGCCTTGTTCTGATTCCTTTGTCGGGCCAGCTTTCGACAGTAATATTCAGTAACATTGACTGGACCAGAGCAATTAAATTGTTGGTCCTTTCATCATCCCTGCAGGCAATAAATAACCTTGTCAACACATTAATGCGGGTACAGGCCAAATCAGTCCTTTTCACAGTTGTCAATCTTACCAAGCTCCTGATTGTCCTCGCCCTGACAATCTATCTTATTGTTTTCAGGCACATGGGAATCAACGGAATATATCTTGCCCAGGTGATAGGAAATCTCCTGTTCATAGTTTTTCTCTCAGGGTATGCAATAAAAAACTGTATGGCATATTTCAACTTTAGCTTATTCCGGGCTATGAGCAAATACGGCTTTCCCTTATTGCTTGCTAACTTCGCAGCTGCCTCTCTGACGGCAATCGACAGGTATTCACTTAATTCCCTTGCCCTTTTAAAATTTGTGGCTATTTATGCACTGGCCTATAAAATTTCTTCGGTTCTGAAGCTTGTAATTGTCGACTCAATAAAAATGGCAATAACCCCGATTGTTCTGCAAAAGATAAATGTGCCCGACAATCAAAGATTCTATTCAAAAACCCTGCTATACTCTTCATTTGTTCTGATGCTTGGAATTATTACCATCTCCCTTTTTTCCAACGAAGTTATCAAGGTTATCTCAAAGTCGACCGAATTCTGGGGTGCATTTATCGTTGTTCCTGTCTTATCCCTGGCAGTTTTTTTTACAAATATGAGAGAGACTTCAAGCTATGGGCTTCTCATTAATAAAAAAACAGGAATTGTCGGAATTAATGTGGTCATCTCATGTGTATTGAACATCCTCCTGAACATCCTTTTAATTCCAATATGGAATATTGTGGGGGCAGCAATTGCTACTGCCCTCACCCAGCTGATATACTGGTGGCTCAATTACTATTTTTCCCAGAAAGAGTACTTTATACCCTACGAGGGGAGGAAAATAATTATCATGTTCATTACGGGCGCCTTGCTTTCATTTGCGGGATTACTGCTTGACGAGATGTACTTAATTCCCAGGTTAATAATTAAAACCGGGTGCGTAATAAGCTTCCCCTTCATTCTTTATCTGTTCAATTTTTACGAACCGGTTGAGCTGGAAGTGATAAAAGGATTTATCAGCAAATGGTCGGACCTGAGGAATCTCAGGCAAAATCTCAGGTCGTTCAAAGGTCTGCAGGGAAAAATTTGACTGCTGATCCCTGGCTTTCGGGTAGAATAATTTCATCTAATTGAATACTTTTGTTTTTCATTGATATAACCCAAACTGACAGGTTTATGGAAATAAAAAATAGGTTCAAACCGGCACTACCCCATATTTTAGCGATAGCTCTTTTCATAATTATCTCATTTGCATATTTCTATCCTGTTCTGGAAGGGAAGGTTCTGAAAGCTAACGACTCCACGGTTTCAACAATTAATTCAAAGGAAATAAGGGATTACCGTGAAAAGTTCCACAAGGAACCTTTATGGACCAATTCTATCTTCAGCGGGATGCCGGCATATCTTATTTCTGCAAGGTATCCGGGCAATCTGATGAAGCATGCAGATACCGTTCTCAGGTTCTTCAGGATGCCGGTTTCAGTTCTTTTTATCTCTATGACAGGATTTTATATTCTGCTTTTACTTTTAGGTGTAAATCCATGGCTTGCAATTACAGGAGCAGTTGCCTACGGCTTTTCATCTTTCTTCTTTCAGATCCTGGCCGCGGGCCATAATACCCAGGCGGTTGCACTGGCGTATATGGCTCCGATGATAGGCGGAATTTATTATGCCTACAGGAAGGACGCCTTAAAAGGGGCTCTTTTCACTGCCTTTATGCTTTCCCTTGAAATCCTGGCAAATCATCCCCAGATTACATATTACGCGATGATGTGCCTGCTTGTGTTCATTATAACCGAATTTGTCTTTTCTGTCAGGGAGAAGAGTATTCCAAAATTTTTAAAGACTTCCGCACTTCTCATTATTCCTTTTGTCATCGCAATAGGGATCAACTTCGCAAGCCTTTATACAATCTATGAATATGGAAAGTACTCAAGCCGTGGGAAGTCCGACCTTCTTGTTGAGGACAGGAATGTCTCCAGGGGACTCGACAGGGATTACATCACAACATGGAGCTACGGCGTTGATGAGACAATGAATCTCCTCATTCCCAACTACAAGGGAGGATCAAGCAGACCCTTCGACAGAAATTCCGAAACTGTGAGAGCGCTAAGGCAGAACAATGCTGCATCAGCCGTAAACCAGGTGGCGAAGTATTGGGGCCCCCAGCAGTTGGGAACTGATGGGCCGCATTATGTGGGTGCAATTGTGATCTTTCTTTTTGTGCTTGGACTTGTAGTTGTAAAAGGAAGGGAAAAATGGTGGCTTCTTATTGCAACCCTCCTTTCAATAATGCTGGCATGGGGGAAGAATTTCATGCCTTTAACAAATATCTTCATCGATTTTTTCCCTGGTTATAACAAGTTCAGAGCCGTAACCATGATCCTGGTCATCTCCCAATTCTGCATACCACTTCTCGGTTTCCTGGCGCTGAGGGATTTTTATAACAAAAGCCTCACAAAAAAGGTGATGCTGAACGGAATTATGATTGCAGGCGGAATAACTGGGGGAATTCTCCTTCTGGTTCTTATTATACCGGGAATTGCGGGCTCGTTTTTAAGTCCGTATGAAGCAGCTGGATATCCCGGTTGGCTTACAGCAGCAATGGTCGATGACAGGAAAAATCTTCTGAGGTCCGATGCTTTCAGGTCCCTGTATTTATTCTTTTTGCAACCGGAGCCATTTTGGGATTTATTTTGGGTAAACTTAAGAAGGAGTACTCAATAATGATCCTGGGTTTGTTGATCATTATCGATTTATGGAGTGCAGACAAGAGATATCTCAATGCTGACAGGTTTGAGAAGCCATCAGCAATCCAAAAAGCATTTACCCCCACTGCAGCCGATGCAATGATACTGAAAGACCCCTCATACCACAGGGTGCTTAACCTCGCAGTTTCGACCTTCAATGACAACAGCCCCACATCCTGGTTTCACAAATCGATAGGCGGCTATCATGGCGCAAAGCTAAAGAGATACCAGGAACTCATTGATTCATCGATCAGCCGGGAACTTGCTCTTTTCAGGATTGCTGCAGACAGTGCAAAATCGGCAGAGGACCTCTTACCAGTATTCAACAATACCCGGGTGCTGAACATGCTGAATGCAAAATATGTGATCTATAACCAGGATGCCCCACCTCTTGTCAATCAGCATGCAGTGGGCAATGCCTGGTTTGTTGAGAAGCCTCTCTTTGCAGAGAACGCAAACCAGGAACTTTCCGCACTTAAATCTCTCGATCCCTTAAAAGAAGCAGTTGTTGACACACGTTTTAAAGATCAGGTAACGGCTTCCTCATACCCGGTATCACCCGGTGACAGGATCGAGCTTGTCTCCTACCAGCCAAATGAATTGGTATATAAATATTCGGCTGATGGTGAAAAGCTTCTGGTCTTTTCAGAGATCTATTACCCGGCAGGCTGGAAATGCTATGTTGACAATAAAGAGACAAGCTATTTCAGAGCTGACTATGTTCTCAGGAGCATGGTCGTCCCCGGGGGTGATCATGAAATCAAATTTGTTTTCAGACCCTCGTCGTATTTCACCGGGAATAAAGTCTCACTGGCAAGTTCACTGCTTCTCATCCTGCTGACTGCCGGATATATTGTTTCGAGCAGGGTAAAAAAATCAAAGTAAGGGATATGGTCCTTCACGATAAGTGTCCTCTCTGTTCTTCTGATCAAATATCTTTTTATCTAAGGTGCAGGGATCATCTTAAAAGCAAGGAGGAATTTGACCTCTGGAAGTGCTCCATCTGCCGGTTTATATTTACTCAGGGGCATCCTGACGAAAATGAAATCGGATCATATTACGAATCTGACGATTACATTTCGCATGATGACAGAGCAACAGGATTTATAAACAGGATCTATTTGCTTGCACGGGATTTTATGCTCCGCAGGAAACTAAGAATTGTTTGTAAGGCTACAGGTGTTAAAAAAGGGAAAATTCTTGATATCGGATGCGGAACAGGTTATTTCGCAGCCACAATGATAAAAGGCGGATGGGATGTGACCGGCATCGAACCAAATACCAAAGCCCGCGATTTCGCCTCACATCATTTCGGGATTGACGTAAGAAAGCCGGAGGAAATCTCTTCCTTGCCTTCCGGATATTTTGATTGTGTTACGATGTGGCATGTTCTCGAGCATTTGGAAGATCCGACCGGCTATGCGGCAGAAATCCTCAGACTTCTAAAGCCAGGCGGGGTTTGCCTTGCTGCTCTTCCCAACTGCAGATCATTCGACGCTAAATACTACCGTGAATACTGGGCTGCCTATGATTTGCCCCGTCATTTGCGTCATTTTACCCCTGAAACCTTCAGGGTTTTTGCGGAAAAGACAGGTTTTCAGTTATCGGGAATCCAGCCACTCCCCCTTGATGTTTTCTATATTTCAATGCTGAGTGAGAAATTTAAAGGAACACAGTTACATGTACTGACAGGTCTTACAAAAGGATTTTTATTCGCAATTCTGTCACTATTTAAGAAGGATAAAAGTAGTTCCCTGATCTATTTTCTGCGTTAATCTGCAAATACGAATAAAGAACTTACACAGAATTCCACTGAGAAGTCACAAAGATCCACAGAGATAGTGCTCAAGGTCCCTCTGTGGAACTCTGTGCACCCTCTGTGGACCTCTGTGTAAGTTTTTGGTTATGTGGAAATTGGGTGTGAAGTACGGAAAACAGGAGGTCGGTTTGGTGAACCTCTTAATAACGGTCGAGCCAGCGGTATTTCCTGTCGCTATCCCCGAATTTTATTGCAATTGTAAGTTCATGGGTGCCGTATGTGACTCTCTGGATCTCCTGAAGTGTAAAATCAAATGCATAACCAAAATGCAGGTTTGTGTAGGTTACTCCGAAATTAGCAATTATTGCCTTGCTTGTCCTGTATGACAAACCGGCCCAGAACTTCCTGTCGAAGGTATATGTAAAGCCTATGTCTGCCATAGGTTTCATCTGTTCCGAAACCATTAAAAGAGCTGAGGGTTGCAGTTCGGTTTTGTTTCCGGCTTCAAAGCAATATGTTCCGAAAAAATAATAATGCCTGTCCATCCTGAAATTCCTGTAAGCCTCATTGCCGATTTTAACAGCTGCCCCAAATAATTGTTCCGTTGAAAATCCGAAACTATACTTTGGATTTAAAAGATATATGCCAAAATCAGCATCGGGAACAAAGACGCCTCTCCTGAGCTCGTTACTCATCCATGGCTCGTCGGGATCTTCAAACCGTATTTCTTCCTCATTGATCTTAAAATGATACCCCGTGAAGGCAATCCCCATCGACAGCTGGGTATTGTTCTTCACCCACATATGATACGAATAGGCAGCCTGGAAGCCGGTCCTCTGGATCAGTCCGTTCCTGTCGCTGAAAACGTAGCCCCCGAAGCCTATTTTTCCATCCGACCTGGGCCTGTAGGAATTCCGGTCTGAATTTCTGCTTTTAAGTACATAACCACGTTTAAGGACACGTCCCTGACCTGAAAAGGAAAAAGTCCTCGGTGCACCCGAGTAACCTATCCATTGTTCACGGGCTGTAACATTAAAGCTTGTATAGCCGTCACTTCCGGCTACGGCAGGGTTGATAAGGAATTTATTGTAGAGATACTGGCTGTACAACGGAAGCTGCTGACCAGCAAGAGTTGCACTGCAGATAAGAAGTATTGATATGAAAGCCAGTTTCCTCATTAAATAAATCTAAATTACTTTACAATAGTTATATGACCAACTAAAATCCTGGAGCCATTATGCAGATCAATCGTATAATGATAAGAATCAACCGGAAGAACGTTGTTATTGCTTCTGCCATCCCAGGGATTGGGATACCCTTTTTCCGAATTCCAGATCAGTTCTCCCCATCTGTTGTAAATCTTAACTTCCATTTCCGGATATAGCTCTTTGAGGCCTATATTCCACTGGTCATTAATATTATCACCATTTGGAGAGATTGCGTTGGGAATGACCAGACATGTTTCATTAACGGGTCTGATCATTACCGAATCCATTACTGAACAGTCGTTCAAATCGGTAACTTTAACACTATACAAGCCACTTACAGCTGTAGTTATGTTTTGAGTTGTTGAATTATCTGACCACAGGTAAGTGTAAGAACCGGCTCCTCCTGTTGCTGACAGAGTGATTACACCATCTGGCATGTCGGTACAGAATGGCTGTTCCACTTCAAATGCCAATAAAATCGGTTCAGGCTCGGTAAGGGTGAAAACAGAGTCAGCCTGGCAATTGTTTGAATCGTTGATTACAATTTTATATGCCCCGGCTTTAAGGTCATTCCTGACATTGCCAATCTCGCCGTCAACCCACAAATACTCAACAGGGCCTGCATTATTGACTGCATCTACAATTATTGAACCTGTCTTGGCACCTGCACAGTTTATGTTATGGTCACCCGTGATACTTAAGGAGGGTGTAAAATTCATGCTTAACCTGCCCGGTTCAGTCAAAGTAACTGTATCGAACGCTGTGCATAAATTATTATCCGTTATCGATAAAATATACTGACCGGCTTTCAGTCCGGTTATAACGTCGATTGTCTGGTTAAATCCTCCGGGTCCCTGCCAGCTGTAAATATAAGGAGGCGTTCCACTTGTGGGTTCAATCCGGATAGAGCCATCAGCGCTCCCATAACAACTTACATTATAGCCATTGAAGAGTGAAAGCACAGAATTATAGGTTAAATCAGGAGGCAGGTTTACCCTTGTGGAATCAGTTTGTGAGCATCCGTTTGCATCTGTTACTGTAACCGAATAGGACCCTTCAACAAGGTCTGAAATATCCTGGGTATGCATACCATTCGACCAGTTGTATGTATATGGCTCGATGCCCCCTGTAAGAGTAAGATTTACCGAACCATTGTCTAAACCTAATACCTCGCAGGTTATATGGGTTGGTACAAGCTCAGTTACAAGAGCCTGAGGCTGGGTAAGGGGGATATTGACTGTTGCAAGACACCCGTTCCCGTCGGTTACCTTAAGCTGATAGGAGCCTGCCCTGAGAGCATTCTGATCCTCCTGGCCAGTAACAATTCCTCCCCCATCTGTTGTGCTCCAGTCATAAACATATGATCCCTCACTTCCACCTGTAACTGTTACGTTGATGGAACCTATACCTCCGTTGCAATTAATATTGAATGATCCATCGGCTCGATACCGAGCTGGTATAATCGATATCCAGTATCTCAGGTTGCGTAAGGTCGAAGGAAGGCTGGGGCGTAAGAACACATCCATTTATATCTGTCACTGTGCATATGTAATTTCCTGCTTTAAGGCCGGAAATATCACCCTGAGTTGATGAAAAATCGTCGGGACCGATCCATAAATACGTATAGATTCCGGAGCCTCCTGAAATATTGATATCAATATAACCGTCAGTTGCCCCGTTGCAGGAAATCTGGTAATTCCCATCATTGCTTTGAGACACTTCGAACGATTCCAGCATCATACCGGGGGCGTCAGCAAGAGTTACACTATCAAGCCTGGTGCATCCCAGTAAATCCGTAACCTGGAGATAATATTTCCCCGCCGGAATGCTGTCAAGAAGACTTTCATTAACGCTGACAGTCAGAGAACCGGTTTCGGGATACCAGAAATAGGCATAACTTCCATTTCCACCTGTAACATTTGCAGTTGCAGAACCATCGCTGTAACCCCGGCAGGAGACATTGGAACCATTGAAATCACTTTTCCCAAACAGAACAACAATTGGTTCGGGTTCCTTAAGTTCTGCTTCCCTGAATGTTTCACAGCCGTTTATATCCTGTGTTATCAGCTTATAATGCCCTGCTGCCAGGTCTGTAATGATCCTGAAGGTCGAGGGATCTGAGAGCAGATAAGAGTCTGTGAATGTTCCGGTAAACAGTGTTGCAGTATCATTCAGCACTACCCTGTAGGTGTAGGGTGGGGTAATTCCACTGCTCACATAAATCCTTGCAGTACCGTCGCTGCCTCCTGGGCATGAAATATTAACAGACGGGACAATTGGGTTAGCGTAAGGAATAATTCTCGGTGAGGCGCTGCGGTTTACAATATTTATTGCTGTGTCTCCCTGACAACCGAGGTTATCCGTTACGTTAAGTATATAATATCCGGCATAAAGGTTAGTTATTGCTATTGAATCTTCCATTGAGTAACCGACAGGGCCCGACCACAACAAACTATATGGATCCGCACCCCTGGAGATCACAGCTTCCAGTGCCGCGAGCCCCGAGCTTGTTTCACAAGTAAATGGTCTCGTAATAATGATTCCCCTGGCCGGTTTGGGGTGAACCTGCACCTCCTGGATGTTAATATTACCTGACGGGCAATTAAGACCTGCAACTTTTGGTGTTATATTAAAATTCACCGATCTGACGCTGTCATTATAGTTAAGGTAAATAAAGGACAGAATCTCTCCCTGCAACTTATCAATATCAGGATTGCCGTTTCCGGAAACTCCGCCTGGCAAATTGATAGTATAATCAAAACGTATCTCACCCGAAGTCATTTCGGTCGGTGAAATCAGCCTTATTTCAGTGTTATCTCCAAAACAGATTGCAGGTTTAACGTTAACCGGAGTAACACGGGGTGTGGGATTGACTGTAACCGTGAAGGTAACCGTGGGCCCATCTATACAACCAGCGCCACTCAACGGAACCAGAGTTATATGTCACAGCCAGGGGAGCATCAGTTGAATTTACAAGATTATCAATTAAAAGATATCCGTCCGGCAGTCCGTTTGCGCTAGTTGTGAAGCCGCTTAAACCTGCAGGAGCAGAAGCTGTTAAATTGATAGTTACCACCCCGCTAGTAAAGGTGCTCGGGCTCTGAAGCACAATGTTGACAGGGGTATTGTCGCATCGAATATTATCGGCGTCCGGTTCCGGGAATATTCTTGGAGTTGGATTTACAGTTATAACTACTACCTGCGCCGGTCCTTCTGCACATGATCCCGATGGATTGACCGGGTAGATCGTATAGGTAACCGTCTGCGGTGCATCGGTCGGGTTATGAAGTATGTCACTTATTACATGGTTCAGTGGAAGACCTGTCACAGGTGTGGTGAACCCTGTAACCCCGCCTGTTGCAACTACTGTATACCTGAATGTAATATTACCGTTGCTGAAGGTGCTCGGGCTGGTGAGTGTTATACCTGTCGTCGCGTCATTGCATAATGTCCCTTCTGCTACAACAGGAACAACCTGCGGTGTAGGGTTAACTGTTATAACTACAACCTGCTCCGGTCCTTCCGCACATGATCCCGATGGATTGACCGGGTAGATCGTATAGGTAACGGTCTGCGGTGCATCGGTCGGGTTATGAAGCAGGTCACTTATTACATGGTTCAGTGGAAGACCTGTCACAGGTGTGGTGAACCCTGTAACCCCGCCTGTTGCAACTACTGTATACCTGAATGTAATATTGCCGTTGCTGAAGGTGCTCGGGCTGGTGAGTGTTATACCTGTCGTCGCGTCATTGCATAACGTCCCTTCTGCTACAACCGGCACAACCTGCGGTGTAGGATTAACTGTTATAACTACAACCTGCTCCGGTCCTTCCGCACATGATCCCGATGGGTTAACCGGGTAGATCGTATAGGTAACGGTCTGCGGTGCATCGGTCGGGTTATGAAGTATGTCACTTATTACATGGTTCAGTGGAAGACCTGTCACAGGTGTGGTGAACCCTGTAACCCCGCCTGTTGCAACTACTGTATACCTGAATGTAATATTACCGTTGCTGAAGGTGCTCGGGCTGGTGAGTGTTATACCTGTCGTCGCGTCATTGCATAACGTCCCTTCTGCTACAACAGGAACAACCTGCGGTGTGGGGTTAACTGTTATAACTACAACCTGCTCCGGTCCTTCCGCACATGATCCCGATGGGTTAACCGGGTAGATCGTATAGGTCACCGTCTGCGGTGCATCGGTCGGGTTATGAAGCAGGTCACTTATTACATGGTTCAGTGGAAGACCTGTCACAGGTGTGGTGAACCCTGTAACCCCGCCTGTTGCAACTACTGTATACCTGAATGTAATATTACCGTTGCTGAAGGTGCTCGGGCTGGTGAGTGTTATACCTGTCGTCGCGTCATTGCATAACGTCCCTTCTGCTACAACAGGAACAACCTGCGGTGTAGGATTAACTGTTATAACTACAACCTGCGCCGGTCCTTCCGCACATGATCCCGATGGGTTGACCGGGTAGATCGTATAGGTAACGGTCTGCGGTGCATCGGTCGGGTTATGAAGCATGTCACTTATTACATGGTTCAGTGGAAGACCTGTCACAGGTGTGGTGAACCCTGTAACCCCGCCTGTTGCAACTACTGTATACCTGAATGTAATATTACCGTTGCTGAAGGTGCTCGGGCTGGTGAGTGTTATACCTGTCGTCGCGTCATTGCATAACGTCCCTTCTGCTACAACGGGAACAACCTGCGGTGTTGGATTAACTGTTATAACTACAACCTGCTCCGGTCCTTCTGCACATGATCCCGATGGGTTGACCGGGTAGATCGTATAGGTCACGGTCTGCGGTGCATCGGTCGGGTTATGAAGTATGTCACTTATTACATGGTTCAGTGGAAGACCTGTCACAGGTGTGGTGAACCCTGTAACCCCGCCTGTTGCAACTACTGTATACCTGAATGTAATATTACCGTTGCTGAAGGTGCTCGGGCTGGTGAGTGTTATACCTGTCGTCGCGTCATTGCATAACGTCCCTTCTGCTACAACAGGAACAACCTGCGGTGTAGGGTTAACTGTTATAACTACAACCTGCTCCGGTCCTTCCGCACATGATCCCGATGGGTTGACCGGGTAGATCGTATAGGTCACCGTCTGCGGTGCATCGGTCGGGTTATGAAGTATGTCACTTATTACATGGTTCAGTGGAAGACCTGTCACAGGTGTGGTGAACCCTGTAACCCCGCCTGTTGCAACTACTGTATACCTGAATGTAATATTACCGTTGCTGAAGGTGCTCGGGCTGGTGAGTGTTATACCTGTCGTCGCGTCATTGCATAACGTCCCTTCTGCTACAACAGGAACAACCTGCGGTGTTGGGTTAACTGTTATAACTACAACCTGCTCCGGTCCTTCCGCACATGATCCCGATGGGTTGACCGGGTAGATCGTATAGGTAACCGTCTGCGGTGCATCGGTCGGGTTATGAAGTATGTCACTTATTACATGGTTCAGTGGAAGACCTGTCACAGGTGTGGTGAACCCTGTAACCCCGCCTGTTGCAACTACTGTATACCTGAATGTAATATTGCCGTTGCTGAAGGTGCTCGGGCTGGTGAGTGTTATACCTGTCGTCCCGTCATTGCATAACGTCCCTTCTGCTACAACAGGAACAACCTGCGGTGTAGGGTTAACTGTTATAACTACAACCTGCTCCGGTCCTTCCGCACATGATCCCGATGGGTTAACCGGGTAGATCGTATAGGTCACCGTCTGCGGTGCATCGGTCGGGTTATGAAGTATGTCACTTATTACATGGTTCAGTGGAAGACCTGTCACAGGTGTGGTGAACCCTGTAACCCCGCCTGTTGCAACTACTGTATACCTGAATGTAATATTACCGTTGCTGAAGGTGCTCGGGCTGGTGAGGGTTATACCTGTCGTCGCGTCATTGCATAACGTCCCTTCTGCTACAACAGGAACAACCTGCGGTGTGGGGTTAACTGTTATAACTACAACCTGCTCCGGTCCTTCCGCACATGATCCCGATGGGTTGACCGGGTAGATCGTATAGGTCACCGTCTGCGGTGCATCGGTCGGGTTATGAAGTATGTCACTTATTACATGGTTCAGTGGAAGACCTGTCACAGGTGTGGTGAACCCTGTAACCCCGCCTGTTGCAACTACTGTATACCTGAATGTAATATTACCGTTGCTGAAGGTGCTCGGGCTGGTGAGTGTTATACCTGTCGTCGCGTCATTGCATAATGTCCCTTCTGCTACAACAGGAACAACCTGCGGTGTTGGGTTAACTGTTATAACTACAACCTGCTCCGGTCCTTCTGCACATGATCCCGATGGGTTGACCGGGTAGATCGTATAAGTCACCGTCTGCGGTGCATCGGTCGGGTTATGAAGTATGTCATTTATTACATGGCTCAGTGGAAGACCTGTCACAGGTGTGGTGAAACCTGTAACCCCGCCTGTTGCATCTACTGTATACCTGAATGTAATATTGCCGTTGCTGAAGGTGCTCGGGCTGGTGAGTGTTATACCTGTCGTCCCGTCATTGCATAACGTCCCTTCTGCTACAACAGGCACAACCTGAGGTGCAGGGTTAACTGTTATAACTACAACCTGCTCCGGTCCTTCCGCACATGATCCCGATGGGTTAACCGGGTAGATCGTATAGGTCACCGTCTGCGGTGCATCGGTGGGATTGACGAGGTTATCGGCAATTATATATCCGGACGGAAGACCTGTTGCCGATGGAGCAAAACCGGTCACCCCTCCTGTAGCCACTGCTGTATATCTGAAGGTTATCACACCGCTGGTGAAGGTGCTGGGACTCTGTAGTACTATGTTGGTTGATGTGCTGTCGCACTGTGTGTTGTCTATCGGAACCGGGAAGATCCTCGGAGTTGGATTGACTGATATCGTAAATACTTCTGGCTGACCATCACAATAAAGGCTTCCAAAAGTAAAATGCGGTACTACAGTTATAGTAGCTATAACCGGACTATCCCCGGAGTTGACCGCTATGAATGAAAGAATATTCCCGGAGCCGCTTGGTGATAAACCGATCGAGGGCTGATCATTCGTCCAGGTATAGGTCACATCACCAATGGTCGGCGTATTGAAATTTACTTCAGCTGAATTTTCCCCGTCACAAAGATCCTGATCGGCCGGAAGGATAACACGGGCGGTCGGGACAACCGTTACGATTACGACCGCAGGACTGGATGCACAACCCGTACTGCTGTACGGTGTAATTGTGTAAGTAACTGTTTGAACTTCGTTGGTCGGGTTGAACAGAACATCTGCAATGACATGGTCTTTCAGCAGACCGGTCACAGGGGTGGTAAAGCCGGTCACTCCCCCGGTTGCAACCACTGTATAATTGAATGTGACAACACCGCTGCTAAACGTGCTTGGGCTTCCTATTACAATATTTGTGGGTTCGTTATTGCAGATAAACTGTGTAAGCGTACTGGGAACTACCTGAGGAGTGGGATCAACAATTATTGAGAATGTTTTTGAAGGCCCGTCACAAGTCAATCCATCAAATGTGAAGTGAGGTGTAACAACAATAGTGGCTGTTACCGGGAAATTGTCCGGGTTTGTTACGATAAATACCGGAATATCTCCCGAGCCGGATGCTGCCAGACCGATTGAGGGTTGATCATTAGTCCAGGTATAAGTTGTTAAGCCACCAGAGTTTGTGGTGGTGAAAATTATTGGAAGGGTAGGAGCATCATTACAAACGACCTGGTTATCCGGAAGATCAATCTGAGCTGTCGGGTTGACCGTTATTGTAAATACCTTGACTGGTCCGTCACAATTGACAGAACCATTTTCAAAATTCGGTGTAGCGACTATCGTGGCGACCACCGGTGAATTGCCGGGATTAAGTGCGACAAAGGAAGGGATATTTCCCGATCCTGACACAGGAAGTCCGATTGATGGCTGATCATTTGTCCAGGTGTAGGTAATAAGACCGCCGGAATTATTTGTTCCGAATATAACCTCTTCTGTCGATCCTTCATGACAGACAACCTGGTCAGACGGCTGGATTACAATTGCTGTCGGATTTACAGTTACGGTGAAGATCTTTGGTGTTCCTGAACAAACAACCGGCCCATTTTCAAAATGTGGCGTTACGACGATAGTTGCAACGACTGGTGAGGTGCCACCATTTATAGAAATGAAGGCCCCGATATCTCCAGTCCCTATGGCTGGAAGACCTATGGAAGGCTGATCATTGGTCCAGGTATATGTTACTGTACCACCTGTATTCGGGGTCGTGAAATTTACAACTGCAGAAGCACTTCCGTTGCATACAACCTGGGCAGATGGCTGATTAACTTCTGCAGCCGGATTGACTGTTATTGTATATGTCTTTGGTGGTCCGTCGCATGTCACAGAACCGTTCTCAAAATGTGGTGTCACGGTTATGGTCGCAACTACCGGTGCCGTTCCCGCGTTTGTCGCCGTAAATGATGCGATATCACCGGTCCCTGCTGCCGCGAGTCCGATCGATGGCTGATCATTGGTCCAGGTATATGTTACTGTACCACCTGTATTCGTAGTTGTGAAGTTTACAACAGAAGCAGTGCTTCCGTTGCATACAACCTGGTCAGTTGGCTGATCAACTTCTGCAACCGGATTTACTGTTATTGTAAATGTCTGCGGCGGTCCGTCGCATGTCACAGAGCCATTCTCAAAATGTGGTATCACGGTTATGGTCGCAATTACCGGTGCCGTTCCCGCGTTTGTTGCCGTAAATGATGCGATATCACCGTTTCCGGTTGCTGCGAGTCCGATCGACGGCTGATCATTGCTCCATGTATATGTTACTGTACCACCTGTATTCGTCGTCGTGAAGTTTATGTCTGCAACAGCTACCCCGTCGCAAACTACCTGGTCAGATGGCTGATCAACCTCTGCAGTAGGATCGACGCGTTATTGTAAATGTCAGTGGTGGTCCGTCGCATGTCACAGAACCGTTCTCAAAATGTGGTGTCACGGTTATGGTCGCAACTACCGGTGCCGTTCCCGCGTTTGTTGCCGTAAATGATGCGATATCACCGGTCCCTGCTGCTGCGAGTCCGATCGATGGCTGATCATTGCTCCATGTATAAGTTACTGTACCACCTGTATTCGTGGTCGTGAAGTTTACAACTGGAGCAGCGGTTCCGTTGCATA
Source organism: uncultured Bacteroidales bacterium (assembly GCA_963849615.1). GTDB lineage: Bacteria > Bacteroidota > Bacteroidia > Bacteroidales > VadinHA17 > LD21. Next base: position 1,175 of record CAWKIC010000070.1, on the reverse strand, counting down.
CAACCAGGTCAGATGGCTGATCAACCTCTGCAGTAGGATTGACTGTTATTGTAAATGTCTGTGGCGGTCCGTCGCATGTCACAGAACCGTTCTCAAAATGTGGTGTCACAGTTATGGTCGCAACTACCGGTGCCGTTCCCGCGTTTGTCGCCGTAAATGATGCGATATCACCTGCCCCTGCTGCTGCGAGTCCGATCGATGGCTGATCATTGGTCCAGGTATATGTTACTGTACCACCTGTATTCGTGGTCGTGAAGTTTATGTCTGCAACAGCTGCCCCGTTGCAAACTACCTGGGCAGATGGCTGATCAACTTCTGCAGTAGGATTGACTGTTATTGTAAATGTCTGTGGTGGTCCGTCGCATGTCACAGAACCGTTCTCAAAATGTGGTGTCACAGTGATGGTTGCAACAACCGGTGCCGTTCCCGCGTTTGTCGCCGTAAATGATGCGATATCACCGGCCCCTGCTGCTGCGAGTCCGACCGATGGCTGATCATTGCTCCAGGTATATGTCACTGTACCGCCTGTATTCGTGGTCGTGAAGTTTACAACAGAAGTAGCGGTTCCGTTGCATACTACCTGGTCAGATGGCTGACCAACCTCTGCAGTAGGATTGACTGTTATTGTAAATGTCTGTGGCGGTCCGTCGCATGTCACAGAACCGTTCTCAAAATGAGGTGTCACGGTTATGGTCGCAACTACCGGTGCCGTTCCCGCGTTTGTTGCGGTAAAAGATACGATATCACCGGCCCCTGATGCTGCGAGTCCGATCGATGGCTGATCATTGGTCCAGGTATAGGTGGTAGTTCCTCCGGTATTGACAGTCCCAAAAACCACCGATGCAGGGCTGCCGTTACATACCACAACATCCGATGGCAAATTTACCTGTGCAGTAGGATCGACCGTTAAAGTAAATGTAAGTGGTGGTCCGTCGCATGTCACAGAACCATTCTCAAAATGTGGTGTCACGGTTATGGTCGCAACTACCGGTGCCGTTCCCGCGTTTGTCGCCGTAAATGATGCGATATCACCGTTTCCGGTTGCTGCGAGTCCGATCGACGGCTGATCATTGGTCCATGTATATGTTACTGAACCACCTGTATTCGTGGTCGTGAAGTTTATGTCTGCAACAGCTGCCCCATTGCAAACTACCTGGGCAGATGGCTGATCAACT